>CAZYMF010000051.1:0-26262 GCA_964648215.1 uncultured Binatia bacterium (SeqCode)
ATCCCCCTCATCCTGGCCTTCTCCCATCCGGGAGAAGGAACCCACGGTTGTCAGGGCGCTGCGGGCCGCACCAGGGCGACAATCACCCATCCGATTTTCGGAGCAGGAAACAGAAAACCGCAAACCGGAGACCGGCAAATGGAAACAGAGGTTCTCAGACGATAGCCGGTTTCTCATTTCCGGTTTCCTGTCTCCGGTTTCTCGTTCGTCCTGGCATCCAGACGGTTAGTGACGGCGCCTGCCGAAGAACGGCGACGATACCGAGTTGCGCTCGCGCCGGGCGTTGAAGGCGATCGCCACCTCGTCGCCCGCGTGCACGTCCCCGGAGACGATCTCGGCGTACTGCTCGTCGCGGACGCCGGTGGTCAGGGTCACCTTCTTCAGCGTCCCGTCGGGCTGCAGCACCCAGGCGATCGGCTGGCTGTGGGCCGCCGCTTTGGCGGCGACCGGCGTGTGGCTGGCGCCGGTCTTGCGCTCGGGGTGGAAGCGCAGCGCGCGCAGGGGAACCCGCAGGACGTCGTCGCGCTCGGCGGTGGTGATCGTCACCGTCGCCGTCATGCCGGGCTTGAGCTCGAGCTTGGGATTGTCGACGGCGATGACGACGTCGTAGGTGACCACGTTCTGGACGTTGATCGGCGCGTTGCGCACCTGCGCCACCGTGCCGTGGAAGGGCTTGCTGGGATAGGCGTCGACGGTGAAGGAAGCGGGCATCGCCTGGCGGATGTCCCCGATGTCGGACTCGCTGACGTTGGTGTCGACCTGCATCTTGGTCAGGTCCTGCGCAATCAGGAACAGCGTCGGCGTCTGGAAGCTGGCGGCGACGGTCTGGCCGACGTCGACGTTGCGCGAGACCACCACGCCGTCGACCGGGGAGGTGATGTCGGTGTAGCTCAGGTTGATCTGCGCCGCCTTCAGCGCCGCCTCGGTCTGTTGCACGCTGGCGCGGTCGAGGGCGAGCTGGGCTACGGCCTGGTCGTAGTTGCTCTTGGCGGTGTCGACGTCGTTCTGGGAGATCAGGTTTCTGGCGCGCAGCTCCTGGTTGCGTTTGAGCGTGAGCTTCTTCAGCTTCAGGTCGGCCTGGTCCTTCTGCACCTTGGCGCGTGCGTTGGCGACGTCGGCCTCGGCCTGCTGCACCTTGACGTCGAAGGGGGCCGGGTCGATCTTGGCGACGAGCTGCCCCTTCTTCACCGGCGAGTTGTAGTCGACGTAGAGGGCCTGGATGGGACCGGAAACGTAGGTGCCGACCTGCACCGTGGAGACCGGATTGACCGTGCCGGTGGCGGTGACCGTGGAGGCGATCGTACCGCGCTCGATCTTCTCGGTGACGTAGCCGTCCTCGGCCTCGTCCGTCTGGTGGTGCCAGTAGGCGTAGCCGACGACGGCGACGAAGAGACAGAGGACGGAGACGATCACGTTGCGGCGGCGGAGCATGGCGGGCCGGAACCTCCTTGTCTAGTGAACGGCCACGGCGAGCGACGGGCGGCTGCGTTTGAACAGGAGCAGCAGGGGCAGGCAGCACAGGAAGAAGATCCCGATCAGGCGAAACGCGTCCATGTAGGTGAGCAGGAACGTCTGCTTGGTGACGATGCCCTCGATGACGCCGTATGCCTGGCGCTGCGCCTCGACGAGCGATGAGCCGCGGCTGGTCAGCCCGTGCACGAGGGCGTGCCAGCGCTGCTGCAGGGCGAAGTCGTACGGGGTGACGTGGCGGAGCAGGTCCTGGCGGTGGACCCAGGAGCGGTTCTCGATGTACGTGGCGATCATCGCCACGCCGAGCGAGCCGCCGAGCTGCCGCATCATGTTGGTCAGCCCCGTGCCCTGGTGAATGTCCTTGCCGCGCAGCTCGGAGAGGGCGAGCGTGGTGAAGGGGACGAACAGCAGGCTCAGCCCGGCGCCGCGCAGGATCAGGGGCCAGAAGAAGTCCGCCTGGCTCGAGCCCAGGGTCGACTGCGACATTGCCCAGATGAAGGCGAAGAAAGCGGCGAAGCCGAAGACGATGAGGAGCTGCGGCGACACGCCGCGGCGGACCAGGCGGCCGGCGACCGGCATCAGGACGGCGGCGGTGAGGCTGCTCGGCAGCAGGATGAGGCCGGTCTGCAGCGCCGTGAAGCCGAGCAGATTCTGCACGAACACGGGGAAGATGAACACCGACGCGTACATGCCGAAGCCGTAGACGAAGGAGAACAGCGTACCGACGGCGAGGGGGCGGTTCTTGAACACGCGCAGGTCGACGACCGGGTGCTCGGTGGTCAGCTCGCGCCAGATGAACGCCACGACACCGATCAGGGCGACGAGCGAGAGGACGATGATGTAGTTGGCGGCGAACCAGTCGTCACGCTCGCCGCGGTCGAGGACGATCTGCAGCGCGCCGACGCCGACGACGAGCAGAATGATTCCCCACCAGTCGACGCTGCCGAGCTCGCGCTTCTCGTCGGGGTCGTTGATGAAGAGGAACGTCAGGATGGTGGCCAGGATGCCGATCGGGATGTTGACGTAGAAGATCCAGGGCCAGGAGAAGTTGTCCGTGATCCAGCCGCCCAGCGTCGGGCCGATGGTGGGGCCGACGACGACGCCGAGGCCGAAGAGCCCGGTGGCGAAGCCGAGCTCCTCGGGTGGAAAGGTCTCGACCAGGATCGACTGCGACGTCGCCATCAACGCGCCGCCGCCGATCCCCTGCAGAAAGCGGAAGAGCACCAGCTCCCAGAGGGTGGTGGCGTGGCCGCAGAAGAACGAGGCGATGGTGAACAGCAGGATCGAGCCACCGAAGTAGTTGCGCCGGCCGAAGATCGTCGCCAGCCAGCTCGCCATCGGCACGACGATGACGTTGGCGAACACGTAGGCGGTGACCACCCAGGCGATCTGGTCGAGGGTGGCGCCGAGATTGCCCATCATGTCGGGCAGGGAGACGTTGACGATGGTGGTGTCGATCAGCTCGATCACCGAGGACAGGATCACGGTGACGGTGATGATCCACTTGCGGGCGCCGGTCTCAGCCATGGAACGTCTTGCCGTTGCCTCCGCGGCGCTCAGCCGAGATCGACGATCGCCACCACGTTCATGCCGAGGCGCAGCGGGTGCGCGTCGTCGGGGGGGTCGGTGAGGACGAGCTTCACCGGGATCCGCTGCACCACCTTGACGAAGTTGCCGGTGGCGTTGTCCGGCGGCAGCAGGGCGAACTTGGCCCCGGTGGCGGCGGCGATGGAGTCGACGCGCGCGTGGAAGGTCAGGCCCGGATAGGCGTCGACCTCGACGGTGGCCGTCTGTCCGGCGTGCATGCGGTGGAGCTGCGTCTCCTTGAAGTTCGCCACCACCCACACGTCGCGGTCGGCGACGACGGCGAGCAGGGGCTGACCGGCCTCGACGAACTGGCCGACCTCGACGCTCTTCTTGGAAACGAAGCCGGAGACCGGCGCGGCGATCGTGGTGTACGACTGCTGCAGCTTGGCGTAGTCGAGATCGGCCTGCTTCTGCGCCACCACCGCCTCGGCGGCGGCGACCTGGCGCAGCGCCGTCTCGTAGTCGGCGGCGGTGGCGTCGGCGGCGCTCTTGGCTGCGTCGTAGGCTTCCTGCGACACCACGTGCTGGTTGTGCAGCGTCACCGAGCGTTCGAAATCCTGCGCCGCCTTGTGCCGGTGGGTGTCGGCGGCGGCCACGCTGGCCTTGGCCACGGCCACGGCCGCCTGCGCGCTGGACAGCGCCGCCTGCGCCATGCGCACGCGGGAGTCGAAATCGGTCGCGTCGATGCGAACCAGGGGTTGGCCGGCGGCGACGCGCTCGTTCTCCTGTACCAGAACCTGGGCCACGTAGCCGGCGACGCGTGGCAGCATCGGGTCGATGTGGCCCTCGATCTGCGCGTCGTCGGTGGTGGCGTGATGAGCATAGAAGACGATGGTCTGCACCCCGAAGACGACGCCGGCCACGAGCACGAGCGCCAGCAGGCCGTAGAGCAGGACCAGGCGCCGGCGGCCACGCCGCCGGCGTGACGGAGCGCGGTGGTGGGGCGCGGCGTCGGGCTGCGGGACGGCTACGGGAGCAACTTTCGCGGGTCTGATCGACATGGTTCGCACTCGTTCTGTTGTTGGTGGGAGCGGCGATGAAGCAGGGACGGGATCGGTCCTAGTCGTCGCCGGGGAACGACTGTGCGGTGGCCTTCTCCACCGCGGCGATGGCGGTCTGGTGATTGTAGAGCGCTTGCACGTGGTTGGCTTCCGCGGTGGTGAGGGAGGCCTGCGCGTCGGTGAGCTCGATGATGTTGCCGACTCCGGTCTGGTAGCGCCCTTCGGCGAGCTCGAGGTTCTCTCGCGCCTGCCGCAGCGCCGTGGCGGAGACCCTTATGCTCTCCACCGCCTGCTGCATGTTGAGCACGGCCTGGCGCACCTCGAGCGCGATGTTCTGCCGCAGCACCTCCTCGTTGTACTTGAGGTTGGAGAGATTGGCCTCGGCCTCGCCGATCTGCGCGGTGGTGAGGCCGCCGTTGAAGATCGACAGGTTGACCGAGGCGCCGATGTTCCAGCTCGATTGCAGCGGGTAGTCGGAGCCCGACCAGTTGTAGCCGCCGTTGCCGGCCAGGTAGGGGAGATAGTCCTTCTTGAGGGCGGCAATCTGCTCCGTGTCGGCGCGTTCCTGGGCCTGGATGCTCCGCAGCTCGGGCCGGTTGTCGTACGCCATCTTCAGGGCCTGGTCCTGGGTGATCGTGACGTGCGCGCCGCCGAGGTCGTCGACGATATCGAAGTCCATCGGCTCGGTCAGGCCGAGCGCGTTGCGCAGGGTCTCGCGCGCCACCGACACGTTGTTGCGGGCGGTCACCCGGTTGAGATCGGCATTGGCGACCTGCACCTGGGCGTTGGTGACGTCGAACTTGGGGGCGAGACCGACCTGGAAACGGCCCTGCGCCAGATCGAGGTGCTGCTGGTTCTGGTGCACCGTCTCGTCGGCGACGGCGAGCAGGCGCCGCGCCGCCAGCAGGTTGTAGTAGGACTGCTTGACGTTGAGAACCACGGTCTCGCGCTGCGTCGACTCGTCGGCCTGCAGCGACTGCTCGGTGGCCTGCGCCGCGCGAATGCCGTCGAGCACCTTGCCGAAGTCGAACAGCCGCTGCGAGAAGCTGACGCCGGTATTGTAGAAATTGTAGGTGGTGGTGGTGGTTCCGACCTGCGTCTGCGTGCGCGCGGAGACGCTGGTTCCCTGCCGGGTGGCGACGTAGTTGGCGTTGACCTGCGGCAGGTAGCCGGAGGCGGCCTGCCAGACGCGCTGCGTGCCGGCCTCGACCGTGGCGGCGGCCGCCTTGAGGCTGGGATGATGCTCGAGGGCGATGGCGATGCACTCCTGCAGCGTCTTCTCCGGTTGCTCGGCCGCCCGCGCCAGCGCCGGGCAGGCGCTGGCGATGAGCAGGGGTGCCAAGAGAACCACTACGCGCATGCAGACCTCCGGCCTGGCCCGTACCTCTCGTCCCCGCCGCACCCGGTTTCCTCCTTTGGACCGCATCACTTGCCTTGCGGTTCACCACTGCCGCGGCCTTTTTCTCGGCCTTCGCTCCGGGTGATCCGGCGGCCGTTGGCGGTGCCCACGCCGCAGAGGAAGACCTCGAGCACGGCGGCCGCCATGGCCGGCAGGGTGTCCTGCGGGGTGCGGTAGCGATTGGCGCCGCGCAGCATGCCGAGCAGCATCTCGGTGGCGATGCGGGGGTCGAGCCGGCGCACGTCGCCGGCGGCCATCGCCTCCTCGATCGCCTTCTGGAAGATGAGCGAGAGCTGCGAGCGCCGCCGCAGCCACTCGCGGTTGTCGGGGTCGTCGGGCCGGTGCTCGTTGCGGTGGATGAGGGAGAAGAAGAACTGGCGGTCCCAGAAGTGGGCGAGGGTGCAATGCACCGCGCGCTCGATCTTGCGCAGCGGCGATCCGGTCGTCTCGACGACGACCTGCAGCTCGCGCCGCAGGCGCTCGATGCGGTCGAACATGACGGCGACGTAGAGCTCGCGCTTGCCGGGGAAGTAGCGGTAGAGGGTCCCCTTGCCGACGCCGGCGGCGCGGGCGACGTCCTCCATCAGCACCTCGTGGTAGTCGTGGCGCGCGAAGATCACCTGCGCGGCGCGCAAGATGGTCTCGCGCAAGCCCGCGGTGGGCGGTCGCCCGCGGTGGGGCGGGGCGACGGGGGAGGCGATTTCCGAGGAGCTCATTTCCGAAACTGACCGGTCAGTTCGATAAATAACCGAGCGCCGGCCGGGGCGCAATAGGGTGCCGGTGCCTGGCCGATCAAGCGGCGCGCGGCTTGCCGAAGAGGTGGGCGACCAGGATGCTGATCCCGTAGAGGAAGAGCAACGGCATGGCCATCAGTACCTGCGAGGCGATGTCGGGCGGCGTCAGGACGGCGGCGAAGATGAAAATGACCAGCACGGCGTAGCGCGCGGAGCGCCACATCATGCCCGCAGTGACGAAGCCCATGCGCGCCAGGAAGAAGGTGATCACCGGCATCTCGAAGGTGACGCCGAAGGCGAGCAGCATGCGCGCGGTGAAGGTGAGGTACTCGCTGATGCGGATCTGCGGGTCGACCCGGATGGTCTCGTACTGGTCGATGAAGAACTGATAGCCGAGGGGCAGGACGACGTAGTAGCAGAAGACGGCGCCGCTGACGAAGAACAGCGTGCCGAAGAAGACGAAGGGCTTGGCGTAGCGCTTCTCCTGATCGTAGAGCCCCGGAGCGACGAAGAGCCAGAGCTGGTAGAAGATCCACGGGCTGGCGACGAAGATGGCGGCGACAAAAGAGACCTTGAGCTTGGTGAAGAAGGCCTCGACGACGCCGGTGCCGATCAGGTGTACCGTGTCGGCGTTGCCGGCGGCGCGGTTGATGGCCAGCAGCGGCTCGGTGAGGAAGGCGAAGATCGGCTCGGAGAAGTAGTAGCAGACGGCGAAGGCGATGCCGATGGCTGCCAGCGCCTTGACCAGACGCCAGCGCAGCTCCTCGAGGTGGTCGGTGAGTGGCATCTGGACGTCGGCCATAGGTCTACTTCTTCGAGGCGGTGGTTGCTGCGCGGGCGATCAGGCGAGCGCCGGGTTCGCCAACGGCGGGGGCAGAGGGATCACGTGGTTCGCGGCGGGCCGTGCGGCTCGGTCGCCGGGGACTCTGCCGCCTGCGCCTGGGCGCCGGTGGGCGTGCTCTCGGTGCTGCCGGCGGCTGCCGCGTCGGCCTCCGGCGGCGCTGCGGCGGGCGGCGGCGCCGTGTTGAGCTCGGGCGGCTTCGGCTTGGAGGTGGCGCGGGCCTCCTGCTCGAGCATGATCTGCGCGTTGCGCAGCTCGTCGGTCACCCCGCTCGTCGCCTTGCGCAGCTCCCCGAGCGCTTTGCCCAGCGCCTGCGCCACCTCGGGCAGTCGCTTCGGACCGAGCACGATCAGAGCGATGACCAGGATCACCAACAGTTCCGATATACCGATGCCGAACATGGCAAGCCCTCAAGTGAGGCAACGCTAAGGTAATCGCGTAAGGGTGTCAACTTTCGCCTTTGTCGCCCTCGCTTCGGCCTCGAACCGCCGCCGCCTCTCTGGTAGGTAGGGAGCCATGGCGGAGACCGGGATCGTCATTGATCCGCGCTACCTCGACCACGATACCGGCCGCGGGCACCCGGAGCGGCGCGAGCGCATCGCCGTGCTCCTCGATCTGCTGGACTCGCACCCGCCCGGCTTGCGCTCGTTGCCGCCGCGTCTGGCCACCCCTGACGAGCTCGCCCTGGTGCACGACGGAGCCTACGTCGAGGACGTCGCCGCGACGCAGCACCTGCCGCGCTACGCCTTCGACGCCGACACCCCCGCCTGCCCGAAGTCGTACGAGACCGCGCGCCTCGCCGCGGGGGGCTTTCTCGCCCTGCTCGACGCGATCATGACCGGGCAGGTGGGCAACGGCTTCGCCTTCGTCCGCCCCCCGGGGCACCACGCCGAGCGCAACCGGGCGATGGGGTTCTGTCTCTTCAACAACGTCGCCGTCGGCGCCGAGTACCTGCGTCGCGTGCACAAGCTGTCGCGGGTGCTGATCGTCGATTGGGACCTGCACCACGGCAACGGCACGCAGCACATCTTCGAGCGCGACCCGGGCGTGCTCTACGTCTCCACCCACCAGTACCCGTACTACCCGGGCACGGGGAACTTCGACGAGGTCGGACGCGGCGACGGCGAGGGCTACACGGTCAATCTGCCGTTTCCCGCCGGCTTCGGCGACGCCGAGTTCGCCGAGGCCTTCACCACCGTCGTCGAGCCGATCGCGCACCAGTTCGCGCCCGAGTTCGTGCTCATCTCCGCCGGCTTCGACGCCCACGCGCGCGATCCGCTGGGCGGCCTCGAGGTCACCGAGGCAGGCTTCGATCGCATGGCGCGCTCGCTGTTGACGATCGCGCAACAGCACGCCGGCGGCCGCTGCGCCGCGATCCTCGAGGGCGGCTACGACCTCACCGCCATCCGCAACTCCTCGGCGGTCGTGCTCGACGAGCTACGGGCGGGCACCGCCGCCGCGGTCGAGCCGGCCCCGGCCAGCCGGGCGACGCCGCTCCTCGAACGGGTCCGCCGCACCCAGAGCAACTACTGGAAGCTCTAGGGCGGGCGGAGGCCCGCAGTTACAAGTGACAAGCTTCAAGCCGCAAGCCGGAGAGCGTCGTCCAGCTTGGATCTTGTGACTTGGAGCTGGCGGCTCTCGCCCTACAGAGCCCAGAGGCCGCCGCTGGCGTTGACATGCCCACCATTGGCGGGAATGCCCGGTGCTGTTGGTGCCGGACGTCGGCGCGAGGCCGACTCGGAAGATCGCTGCCCATAGCCGAGCGCAGCGGGCGCGGAGGCGGAGCGCGAGGGGGAAACCGCGCCTTTCGGGTTCCCCCTCGTTGGGCGCAGGGCGAAGCCCGCAGGATCCGGTTCGTGCTCACACGCGCCGGCTGCGAGTGATCCCGCGGCGCCGGTTGCGGGGCCATCGCCCCTGCATCCCACACGAGGGAAGGACCAGAAGGGCGCTGGTCCTTCCCTCGCGCTCCCATCTCCGCGCCCCGGAACCGGGCAATGGGCTTCGTCTCCGGAGCCTCCGGAGCCTCTACGGAAATACAGGAAGGTCATGCACTTGATCTGCCGTTGGAGTCGGATGCCCGGCAAGAGAAGAACGGCTGTAGGTTACAAGCTTCAAAACGCAAGCCGGAGAGCGTTGTCCGAGCGCGGCGCCGCCGCGATGGAATCACTTCTCCTCGAAGACAGTGGCGCGACGATAGCACCCGTCCTCGTGCTCCACCACGAGAATGGACGCGTTGGGTGTGTGCGGCGCATCGTCCCACGATCCGGTGACCGTTGCCCATACGGCGTGCATCACCCCGGCGTGGGCGACCACGACGACGTCGCGGCTTGGGTGCACCTGGGCGAAGCGATCGAGGGCGCGGCGCACGCGGGCCTGAATGTCGATCAGGGACTCGCCGCCGGGCGGGCGCCACGCCCAGCGGCGCGCGGCGTCGAAGTCGGGAACTGCCACGGCACTCTCGTAGGGCAGGCCGGCGAGGCGACCCATGCTCTGCTCGCGGATGTCTTCGTCGAGATCGAGCGGCAGCGACAGCGTGGCGGCGATGATCTCCGCTGTCTGGCGGGCGCGGGCGAAGGGGCTGGCAATGATCAGGGCCGGCGCGAAGCGCCGCCGGATCGCGCTGGCCGCGGCGCGGGCCTGCTCCCGGCCCGCTTCGGTCAGCGGCACCGCCGTCGAGTGCGTGAAGCGGCGGTCGCGGTTGCCTTCGCTCTCGCCGTGGCGCACCCACAGGAGACGGCCGCTCCGCCCGCTCGCCTCAGCGGCCATCCCCGTCCGCCGTCAGCTGTCGATAGAGCTCCAGGTACTGCTCGGCGCTGCGCTGCCAGGAGAAGTCGGCGGCCATGGCGTTCCGCATCAGCGTGCGCCACGCCTTCGGTCGCCGGTAGCAGGCGAGAGCGCGGCCGACGCCGTCGAGCAGCGCCGCCGGGGTGTAGTCGGAGAACTTGAAGCCGGTGCCGGTCCCGGTGGCGGGGTCGAACTCGGTGATGGTGTCGTCGAGGCCGCCGATGGCCCGCACCACCGGAATCGTGCCGTAGCGCAAGCTGTAGATCTGGTTCAGACCGCAGGGCTCGAAGCGCGAGGGCATCAGAAACAGATCGGAGCCGGCCTCGATCTTGTGCGCCAGGGTGTTGTCGAAGGCGATGCGTACGCCCATCTGACGGGGAAAGCGCTGGCCCAGCCGGACGAGCAGGTCCTGATACCCGGCGTCGCCGCTGCCGAGAACGACGAGCTGGACCTTGCGGCGCAGCAGCGCCGGCAGCGCCTCGGCCAGCAGGTCGAATCCTTTCTGATCGGTCAGACGGGAGACGATGCCGAGCAGCGGCTGTTTGGGAGCGAGCGGCAGGTCGAAGAGTCGTTGCAGATCGGCCTTGCAGGCGGCCTTGCCGGCGAGATCGCCGGCGCTGTAGCGCACCGCGAGACGGGGGTCGTTCTCCGGGCTCCACTCCTCGTAGTCGGCGCCGTTGCGGATGCCGTGGAGGGCGCCGCGGCGCCCTCGCAGCACGCCCTCGAGGCCACAGCCGAACTCCGGCGACTGGATCTCCTCGGCGTACTTGCGGCTCACCGTCGTCACCGCGTCGGCGAAGACGATGCCGCCCTTCAGGTAGTTGATCTTGCCGTAGAACTCGAGCTCGGCCGGATTGAAGTAGCGCCGGTCGAGGTTGAGCAGGGGCCAGTCGGCGCTCCAGAAGAGACCCTGGTAGGCGAGATTGTGGATGGTCAGCAGCGTCTTGACGTGGCGTAAGCGCGGATAGCGTCCGGCGTCGGCGCGCAGAAACGCCGGCGCCAGGGCGGTCTGCCAGTCGTGGCAGTGCAGGATGTCCGGCGGCCCGACGCGCTCGGCCACGGCGAGCACGGCGCGAGCGAAGAAGGCGAAGCGCTCGGCGTTGTCGAGGAAGTCGCCCTCCGCGCTGCCGTAGAGGCCGTCGCGGTCGAAGTAGGCAGCGACCGAGGGCAGATAGACGGGCACGCCGCCGGCAAGCTCGGCGGTGAGGACGGCGGCGGTGACGGAGCGATCGGAGACCGGCACGGTCACCGACCATCCCGCCGGCTCGAGGCGGAAGCGCGAGCGGTCGATGGCGCGATAGGCGGGAAGAACGACGGCGACTTCCACGCCGAGCGACTTCAGCACGCGCGGCAGGGTGCCGATGACGTCGGCCAGACCGCCGGTCTTGGCCAGGGGGCCGGCCTCCGAGGCCGCCAGTAATACCTTCATCGTTCTCGTTTCGCCGCGGGCGCCGCCGTCAATCGCCCGCTTCGCGAAGGGCAAGGGCCGCCGCTTCCGGCGACGTCGGGTTGATATAGAAACCGGTGCCCCACTCGAAGCCGGCCACGCGGGTCAGCTTGGGCATGATCTCGATGTGCCAGTGGTAGTAATCGCCGTTCTGGTCGTGCAGAGGCAGCGAATGAATGATGTAGTTGAACGGCGGGAAGTCGAGCACGCGGTTGAGCCGCCGCAGGGCGTCGCGCAGGGCCAGCGCCAGATTGCCGTACTCGTGCTTGGTGGCGTTCTCGAAGGCGGCGCCGTGCTGCTTGGGGAGAATCCACGTCTCCAGCGGGAAGCGCGGCGCGAACGGGCAGACGGTGACGAAGTCGTCGTTCTCCGCCACCAGCCGCGTGCGGGCGTCGGCCTCCTGGCGCACGATGTCGCAGAAGATGCAGCGCTCCTTGTAGTCGAAGTACTCCTTGGCCCCGTGCAGCTCTTCGATCACGCTGAACGGCACGATCGGCAGCGCGATGAGCTGCGAGTGCGAGTGCTCGAGGCTGGCGCCGGCCTCGGCGCCGTGATTCTTGAAGATCAGGATGAAACGGAAGCGCTTGTCCTTGCGCAGGTCGAGGATGCGATCGTGGTAGGCCCAGAGGACCTCCTCGACCTGGCCTTGCGAGAGGTCGGCGAGGTGGGCGTCGTGGTCCGGCGTCTCGATGATCACCTCGTGCGCGCCCAGACCGCCCATGAGGTCGTAGAGCCCCTCGCCGCGCCGGTTGAGCTCGTCTTCGATGCGCAGGGCGGGGAACTTGTTCGGCACCACGCGCACGCTCCAACCGCCCGCGCCGGAGCTGTTGCCGTTGGCGCGGTAGGCGAGAATCTCCGGCGGCGTGTCCTCCTCGTAGCCGGCGCAGAAGGAGCACGGTCCGCCGTGGCGGGGCTGCGGCGGTTGCTTGAGATCGTACGGGCGTTTGCCGCGCTCGGTGGCGATGATCACCCAGCGCCCCATGACGGGGTCTTTGCGCAGCTCGGGCATTTCGTCGGCCCTATCGCGTATTCCACCGGCACGAGCAAGGTGCGCTCGCGCCGCCGTCTCAGGAGGCCGCGGCGGCGCGCACCTGCGGGGTGGCCGCTGGCGCCGGCTCCAGCGCCCGCTCGAGCACCTGGTCGATCGAATCGACGAAGTGAAAGGTCATCTCCTCGCGCACCGCTGCGGGAACTTCCTCGAGGTCCGTCTGGTTGCGCTTGGGCACGATGATGATGTTGATGCCGGCGCGGCGCGCCCCCAGCACCTTCTCCTTGATCCCGCCCACCGGCAGCACCTTGCCGCGCAGCGTGATCTCGCCGGTCATGGCGACGTCGTGGCGCACGAGCCGGCCGGTGAGCAGCGACGCCAGCGCCGTGGCGATGGTGACGCCGGCCGACGGCCCGTCCTTGGGCACGGCGCCGGCGGGAACGTGAATGTGCAGATCGAGGGACTCGAAGAAGTCCGGGGCCAGGCCGTAGCGCTCGGCGCGGCTGCGGATGTGGCTGAGAGCCGCCTGGGCCGATTCCTTCATCACCTCGCCCAGGTGTCCGGTCAGCGTCAGCCCCTTCTTGCCGGTCATCTTGGTGGCCTCGATGAAGATGATGTCGCCGCCCATCGGCGTCCACACCAGACCGGTGGCGACGCCGGGCTCGCTGGTACGCTCGGCCACCTCGGAGAAGAAGCGTTCGGGGCCGAGCAGCTCGCGGACGACGGCGGGGGTCACGGCGGTCGACTCGGTCTTTCCCTCCGTCACCTGTCGCGCCACCTTGCGGCACACGCTGCCGATCTCGCGCTCGAGGTTGCGCAACCCGGCTTCGTGCGTGTAGTGGCGCACCAGCGTGGTCAGCGCCTCGGTGCTGAACTCGATCTGCTGCGGATCCAGGCCGTTCTCCCTGATCTGCTTGGGGAGCAGATGGCGGCGGGCGATCTCGATCTTCTCTTCTTCCGTGTAGCCGGCGAGCTCGATGACCTCCATGCGGTCGCGCAGCGGCGGCGGGATCGGCTCGAGCATGTTCGCGGTGGTGACGAACATGACCCGCGAGAGGTCGAAGGGCACGTCGAGATAGTGGTCCTGGAAGGTGAAGTTCTGCTCGGGGTCGAGCACCTCGAGTAGCGCCGAGGCGGGATCGCCGCGAAAATCGGCGCCCAGCTTGTCGACCTCGTCGAGTATGAAAAGCGGGTTGTTGGAGCCGGCGTTGCGCAGGCCCTGGATGATGCGCCCGGGCAGCGAGCCGACGTAGGTGCGCCGGTGCCCGCGGATCTCGGCCTCGTCGCGGATGCCGCCCAACGACAGGCGGATGAACTTCCGCCCCAGGGCGCGGGCGATCGAGCGGCCGAGCGACGTCTTGCCGACGCCCGGCGGGCCGACGAAGCAGAGGATCGGCCCCTTGGAGTCGCTCTTCAGCTTGCGCACGGCGAGGAACTCGAGGATGCGGTCCTTGATCTTCTCGAGATCGAAGTGGTCCTCGTCGAGGATCTGGCGCGCGTGCACGATGTCGAGGTTGTCGGTGGTGGAGATCGACCAGGGCAGGTTGACCAGCCACTCGAGATAGGTGCGCACCACCGAGTGCTCGGCGGACTCCGGCGGAATCATGCGCAGGCGATCGAGCTCGTTCTCCGCCGCCTTGCGCGCCTGCTCGGGAAGATTGGCCTGCTCCATCTTGACGTGCAGCTCGTCGACCTCGGCCGCGCGCGGATCGCCCTCGCCGAGCTCCTTCTGGATCGCCCGCATCTGCTGCCGCAGATAGAACTCCTTCTGGTTCTTGGACAGCTCGGTCTGCACCTGCGACTGGATCTTGTGACCGAGCTCGAGCAGCTCGATCTCCCGGCTGAGGACGGTCGACAACCGCTCCAGGCGCGTGCGCACCTCGGGATTGCTCAACAGCTCCTGCTTCTCG
The DNA here is from genome assembly GCA_964648215.1 of uncultured Binatia bacterium (SeqCode). GTDB lineage: Bacteria > Desulfobacterota > Binatia > HRBIN30 > JACQVA1 > CAZYMF01. The sequence continues at coordinate 14,162 of CAZYMF010000051.1, forward strand.
TCCAGCGAGATGTTGAGGTTGGACGCGATCAGGTCGGTGACCTTGCCCGGGTCCTTGATGTTCATGACCACCACCTGCAGCTCGTCGGGCAGGTAGGGGATCATGGAGACGAACTTGGCGAACTGATTCACCATGTGCGCCTGCATCGCCTCGATGTCGGCCGAGGGGTCCAGGACGTCGCTCAGCAGCTGAATCCGTGCCCGCAGGTAGGGCTCGCGTTGCACGAACTCGGCGGTCTCGATGCGCCGCAGGCCCTGCACCAGGATGCGGACGCTGCCGTCGGGGTACTTGAGCATCTTCAGGATGCGTCCGGCCGCGCCCCGGCTGTAGAGCGCCGCCGGCTCGGGCGTCTCTTCCTCCGGGTTCTTCTGCGCCACCAGCGCGAGCATGCGGTCGCCGGCCAGAGCGGCCTCGACCGCCTGCAGCGACCCGCCGCGCGAGATCAGCAGGGGAACGATCGCCGACGGGAAGATCGCCACACCGCGCAGCGGCAGGACCGGCAGCTCGGGAGGCACGTCGATGCCGGTGAGATCGTCTTCGAATCCGAAGAAGCGCTGCTCCTTGATTTCTTTGTCGTCGCTTTCGCTCATGTCTCGTGTCTCGGGCTTGAACGCGCCAATGACGCTGGGCCGAAGGGTTTGCCCGCAGCCGCCACGGCGGCAGCGGGCAACTGGCCCGAATCTAATACACCACTCCCACACCGACAAGGGGAGGATCGACAACAAGAGTGGTTTGACATGAATCGGGGGAGCGGTTAGGGATCGTGGGGGGGGCGCTGAGCGGGGGGAGGGCACCGTGCAGGAACGCTTGTTCAGCATCGACGAAGCGAACGAACTGATTCCGAAGCTCGAGATTCTCATGGGCCGAGTGCAGCAGCGCGCGCTGGCGCTGCGGAGCGGGATCGAGCAATTGGCCGCGGACACCGGCAAGGCCGCACAGGACCTGAGCACGGCCGAGATCGTCGAGCTGCGGCCGGAGCTGCAGCCGATCATCGAAGAGCTGGAGGACCTGGTCGGCGAGATCGAGGACTGCGGCGGTCAGTTCAAGGGGCTGGAGCTCGGCCTGGTGGATTTCCCTTGTGAGATGAACGGCGAGCTGGCGCTGCTGTGCTGGCAGTTCGGCGAGAAGGAAATCGGCTACTGGCACACCCTGGAGGGTGGCTTCGGCGGCCGGCAGCCGTTGGCGGAGCACTCGGCGAGCCGTTCGCGGTCGCTGCAGTAGCGCGGGAGACGTCGCTTGCTCGCCGCCGCCCGGGTGCTCTACCTGCTCGCTCTCATCGTCTGGCTGGGCGAGGTTCTCTTCCTGTCCTTCGTCGTCGCTCCGGCGCTGTTCACGACCTTTCCCGTCGAGGAAGCGGGCCGCGCCGTCGGCACGCTGTTCCCGATCTACTACAAGATCGGCTACGTCAGCGGCGCCGTGATGCTGGTCGCGGCGCTGGTGCTGCACGGCGCGGCCCGCGGGCGGGTCTGGGCCCTGGTGGCGGGCCTGGTGGCGGTGATGCTGGCGCTCACGCTCTACGCCGGGATCGTCATCGAGCCGCGGGCGCGCGCGCTGCGGCCCGAGCTGCATGCGGCCACGCCGGCGCCGGCGGTGAAAGAGGAGTTCGACCGCCTGCACCGGCGCGCGGTGCAATTGAACGGGATCGTCCTCCTCGGCGGGCTGGCGGTGGCGGTGCTCTCGGCCCTCCAGCTCAAATCCTGATCGCCGCGGCGTCGGATGTATCGCGCGGTCCTGTTCGATCTCTACGACACGGTGGTGCTGTTCCGGCCGCAGGTGCCCACCCTGGAGGTGGCGGGCACACGCTGGCGCTCGACCATGGGGTGGATGACCGAGGCGGTGGCGGAGGAGCTCCCCGGCGTCGCCTTCGACGCCTTTCTGGCCGCCATGACCGAGACGACCGCGGAGATCGTGCGCCAGCGTCCGCCGCAGTACATCGAGATATCCTCGCCCGAGCGCTTTCGTCGGGTGCTGCTTCGCCTCGGTGTCGACGGGGACGGGATCGAGGCAAAGGCCGCGCGCCTCTCCGCCGTGCACATGCGGCACCTGGCGCAGGCCACCGAGCTGCCGCCCGAGAACGCCGCCTTGCTGCGGCGGCTGTCGGTGCGCCGGCCGTTGGCGCTGGTCTCCAACTTCGACCACGGCCCGACGGCGCACGCGGTGCTGGCGCGGCACGGGCTCACGGGGATGTTCGCCAGCATCGTCATCTCCGCCGACTTCGGCCGGCGCAAGCCCCACCCGGCGATCTTTGCCGCGGCGCTGCGACCGCTGGGGGTCAGCGCCGCCGATGCCGTGTTCGTCGGCGACAGCGCGGCGGACGACGTCGCCGGCGCGCACGCCGCGGGCGTCACCGCGGTCTGGCTGAACCCGCGGGGGATCTCCTTGCCCGCGGGTATTCCACCCCCGCGTTACACCATCAGCCGGCTGGCCGAGATGGAACGCCTCGTCGATGGCGGCTGACCGGCGGCGGCCTGGAGCGTAGCGCGGGCGTCGCCCGCAACCCATGTCGGGTGTCGGGAGTCGGGAGCCGGGCGTGCCGGCTGGCGAAAATCCTCGCGCCGCGCGCAGATTTTCGGAAGGAACAGTACATCAGGAGACGCGTCCGGTGAGCTGGTCGATCAGGTCGAGCAGGCTGTCGCGGTAGATCGAGGGAGGGACGGTCTCCATCGCCGCGCGGGCCTCGGCGGCGTACCCGAGAGCCAGCCGGCGCACCTCGTCGAGTGCGCCGGAGCGGCGAACGCGCGCCAGCGCGGCGCCGATGTCGGCGGAGGTGGGGTCCGGCTTGGCAAACAGGCTGCGCAGCTCCGCGTCGTCCTGCATCGCCAGAACGATCGGCAGCGAAGGGTTGCCGTCGCGCAGGTCGATGCCGACCGGCTTGCCGGTGCGCTCCTCGCTGCCGGCGACGTCGAGGAGATCGTCCACCATCTGAAAGGTGAGGCCGACGGCGAAGCCGCACCGCCCCATCGTTTCCACCGTGTCCGGATCGGTGCCGCCGAGATAGGCCCCGGTGCGCGCCCCGCACTGGAAGAGCGAGGCCGTCTTGCGGGTGATGATCTCCATATAATCGTCGAAGGTCACGGCCGGGTTGTGGCGGAAGCGGGCCTGCATGATCTCGCCCTCGGTGAGGCTGACGCAGGCCTGGGCGGCCCAGGTGATCACCTTTTCCTCGAAGCGGGCGGAGAGCTGGAAGGCGCGGCAGAAGAGAAAATCCCCGGTGACCAAGGTGTCGGCCAGGCCGTACTTGCGCAGCGCCGAGTCGTTGCCGCGACGGATCTCGCTGCCGTCGATGATGTCGTCGTGGAGCAGGGTGGCCGAGTGGATGAGCTCGAGCGCCACGGCGGCATCGACGATGTCGTCCAGGTTCTCGCCGCCGCAGGCGCGAAAGACGAAGATGGCGACGGCGGGGCGAACCCGCTTGCCACCGGCGCAGACCAGGTACTCGGCGATCTCGCTCAGGCGCGGCTCGCGCGAGGTGAGCATCGCCAGCAGGCGCTGCTCGACGCGGTCCAGCTCGGCGCTGATCAGTGAGCTGGCCGCCTCGGGATAGGGGCGCACGCGGCGCGGCAGGGCGGTGTTCACTCAGCGATCCTTGGCAAACTGTGCACGAAGCTTGAAGGCAGATAATGACAAAACGCCTTGGCCTGTCAAGGCGCGCCGGGCGCGGCTCCCGGGCGTGACGCGCTCCGATCGACGGCGCGGCAACACGCCGGCGCCGCGACCGGAAGCCGCGTTGCTTTTCGATTACCGACTCGTTAGGTTCACATTCGCTATGGGGGTGAAGGTGCCGCCGATTCCGACGCACATCCGGCGGCTTGGCAAACACGGCGTGCAGATCTTGTGGAGCGACGGCCATCGCTCCGAGTACACGAACCACCACTTACGCCGCCATTGCCCGTGTGCCACCTGCCGGCAGCGCCCGAGCCGAGCCCTGCCGGTGATCGGCGCCGGCACCGAAGAGCTCTATCCGGCCCGGCTGAGCGTGGTCGGCCGATACGCCATCAGCATTCAATGGACCGACGGGCACGACACCGGAATCTATAGCTATCGCACGCTGCGCGAGATCTGTCCCTGCGAGCGCTGCGTGCCGCCGCCGGGTGCGGGCCCCGAAGGTCGCGCCGAGGCGGCGGCAAAGGTAACCGTTCCATGAGCACGATCGAGGAAATTCGCGAGCGTTTGACCGAAGTTCGTCCCGCCGGGCTCGACGGGGACATCGTCTCGCTCGGTATGGTGCAGGGCGTCGACGCACAGGACGGCGCGGTGACGGTTCACCTGGCGCCGCGGGCGCTGGCCGAGCCGATCTTGCAGGCCACCATCGCCGAGATCCGGCGCGGCGTCGGCGCGCTGCCCGGAATCCGCTCCGTCGACGTGCGCCTGCAAGCGCCGCCGCCGCAGCAGAACCCGTTCGGCGAGCTGGGTCCCATCCCGGGCGTGCGTGACATCATCGCCGTGTCGAGCACCAAGGGCGGCGTCGGCAAGTCGACCGTGGCCGTGAATCTGGCCTTGGCGATGCAACAATCGGGTCGGACGGTCGGTGTGCTCGACTCGGACGTCTACGGGCCCAGCCTGCCGCTGCTGCTGGGCATCTCGGAGCGCCCGCGCATGGGCGAGGACAAGCGCGTCTCCCCGATCGAAAAGCACGGTCTGCGCGTGATGTCGCTGGGCTTCTTCCTCGACGACAGCTCCCCGGTCATCTGGCGCGGACCGATGGTGATGGGGCTGGTGCGGCAGTTTCTCAAGGACGTGGCCTGGGGAGACCTCGACGTCCTGATCGTGGACATGCCGCCGGGAACCGGCGACGCGCAGCTGACGCTGGTGCAGCAGGTCCCGCTCCGCGGCGGCGTGGTCGTCACCACGCCCCAGGATGTGGCGCTGCTGGACGTGCAGCGCGGCATCGCGATGTTCCAGCAGGTCAACACGCCGGTGCTCGGGGTGGTGGAGAACATGAGCTACTATCTGTGCCCGAAGTGCGGCCGTCACGATGACATCTTCGGGAGCGGCGGCGGCCAGCGGATCGCCGAGCGTTTCGGGGTGCCGCTGCTGGCGGCCATCCCCTTGATCCCGGCGATCCGCGAAGGGGGCGACGCCGGCAGGCCCATCGTCGTCGAGCAACCGAGCAGCCCGGCGGCGGCGATTTTCCGCGACCTCGCCGGCCGCGTGCTCGAGGCCGTGGAGGCCGAACGCGTGGAGTCTGCCGCCCCGCGCATCGTCGGCTGATTTTGGTTTCAATCCGTGCGCCGTCTTTCTTGAGTGCCCGGAACCCGTGTGGTAGGAAGTTACGAATTTGACTTGGCGGAGGCCAACTGAATGTCGACCGTAATCACAGAAGAATGCATCAACTGCGGCGCCTGCGAGCCGGAGTGTCCGAATACCGCCATCTATGAGGGCGGCGCGTCCTGGGAGCTCAACGGCGAGACCCACGATGCGATCAAGGACGACATCTATTACATCGCGCCGCAGAAGTGCACCGAGTGCGTCGGCTTCTTCGACCAGGAGCAGTGCGCCGCGGTTTGTCCCGTCGACTGCTGCATCCCCGATCCCGAGATTCCGGAGACCGAAGAGGTCTTGCTCGCGCGCGCCAGGGAGCTGCACCCCGACAAGACCATCGGCGACGATTTCCCCTCGCGGTTCCGCAAGGCGTAGCGGGCCGGGCCCCGGCTCTCGCTGCCCGGCGGCCGGTTTGCCCCCGATATGGATGCGCTGGTTGCGGACTGGCATGCGATCTTCGCCGCCCTGTTGCTGGTCCTGATCCTCGGCAGCGCGCTGAGCAGTCTCTTCTGGTTCCTCCGCCGGCATCCCGACACCAGTGGCGCCGGCGGATCTCTGTTGCTGGGCTCCTCGATTCGGGCCTGGCATTTCGAGAACCTGCAACCGTTCGAGAACGCTTTCGTCGGCTGGGGCGTCCAGCCGGCCTGGCTGTCGTGGTCGCAGCTCGCCGTCGGCGTTCTGGTCGGCATCACCTACAGCCAAGGCCTGATCTTCGACAGCGGCTTCCTGCTCGTCTTTGCCGGGACGCTCGACATCCTCGACGGCCGCGTGGCCCGGCGCACCGGCTCCGGCAGCCTGCGGGGAGCCTTTCTCGACTCGATCATCGATCGCTACGCCGACGCGATCGCCTACCTCGGCATCGCCGTCTATTTCCGCAACTCCTGGGTGCTGTGGGCGGCTCTGTGGGCTCTCGTCGGCGGGGTCATGACGAGCTACGCCCGTGCCCGCGCCGAGGGCCTGGGAGCCAGCTGCCACGTCGGTCTGCTGCAGCGCCCCGAGCGCTACGTTCTGCTCGGCCTCGGCTCGATCTTCAGCTCGTTGGTCGAGCACATGGTCGGGCATCCGGCGGGCTGGCAGCCCAACGTTCTATTGGTCGTCGTGGTGTCGTTGCTGGCCGTGCTCTCCAACGTCACCGCGGCGCACCGCGTCGTTCACGTCATGCGCCAGCTCGACGGTCCGCCGCCGGCGGACCGGTCCACCGGGCGCTCCCATGGGTGAGCTCGATGGCCGGGGCCGGCGGGTGGCCGGCTTCTTCGTCTTCATGCTCGGCGCCGGTCTGGTGTTAGAAAGCCCGGCACTGTGGTACGGAGTGGGAATCATGGTCGTCGGTGCCGCGTGCTTTGCCTGGGGGATGGTCACCCGGGGTAACCCGCCGGGGGAAGCACCGTGAGTCGCACGCTGCGCATCGTCCTCAGCATCGCCCTGTCCCTGGTCTTCCTCGGTTTCGCCGTCTACAACGTCAAGTGGGACGAGGTGCTGCGGGCGCTGGCCGGCGCGCACTACCTGTACGTGCTGCCGATGTTGCCGCTGACCGCCTGGACTCTCTACATTCGCGCCCAGCGCTGGCGCATCCTGCTGCGTCCCGTGGGCGTGCCGCCGATGCGGACGCTGGTGGCGGCCACCAACATCGGCTTCATGGCCAACATGGTGCTGCCCCTGCGGATCGGCGAGGTGATTCGCCCGGTGCTCGTCAGCCGGCGCGAGCGCATGCCGCTGAGCGGGCTGCTGGCGACCATTCTGCTCGAGCGCATCTTCGACATGTTCACGATCCTGTTCCTGTTCGGAGTCGCCGCGGTGCTGGTGCCGGTGTCCGCGCAGGTGCGCGAGTGGGGCTACCGGCTGACGGCGTTGGCCCTGGCCGTCGGCGGCGTGGTGGGGCTGATTCGCTGGCAGGAGACCCTGATGCTGGGGCTGGCCCACAGAGTGTTCGGGCTGCTGCCGTCCAAGCTGCGCGAGCCAGCCGAGCACTTCCTGGTGGGGTTCATCAAGGCCCTCGAGGTGCTGGACAGCCCGGCGACGTTCCTGCTCGTTTTCGCCTGGTCGCTCTACCTGTGGGCGGCGATCGGCTCGCTGTGGGCGCTGGGCATCCTGGCCTTCGACCTGCCGGTGTCTCTGGTCGTGGGGGCGACCGCCATCACCGTGATCGTCGCCATCGCCGTGTCGGTGCCCTCCGCTCCCGGGTTCATCGGGGCGTTGCAGCTCGGCTGCGTGCTGGCGCTGGGCATCTTCGGGATCTCCGAGAGCCAGGCGATCGCCTACTCGATCGTCTGCCACATCAGCCAGTTCACCGGCACGGTCGGCGCCGGCGTGTACTCGCTGTGGCGCGAGAACATGTCGCTGAGCCAGGTCGAAGAGGTGGCGGAGGCCGAAGGTGCGACGGCTTGAAGGTCGCAACGTTCTCCTGGGAGTCACCGGCGGTATCGCCGCCTACAAGGCCGCCGAGATCGTTCGCCTGCTGACCAAGGCGCGGGCCACCGTGCGCGTCGCCATGACGCGAAACGCCTGCGAGTTCATCACCCCGCTCACCTTGCAGACGCTGTCGGGCCATCCGGTCGCGACGAACACCTTCGATCTCACGCAGGAGTCGCAGATCGGCCACATCCGGCTCGCCGATACGGCCGACGTCGTGCTGGTCGCGCCGGCCACCGCCAACGTGATCGGCAAGCTCGCCCACGGCATCGCCGACGATCTCCTCACCACCGTGCTGCTGGCCACGCGCGCCCCGGTGCTGGTGGCGCCGGCGATGAACGTGCACATGTACGAGAACCCGGCGGTGCGCGAAAATCTGCAGCGACTGGCGCAGCGCGGCTACCGCATCGTCGAGCCCGGCGCGGGCTTTCTCGCCTGCGGCTACGAGGGGCCGGGGCGGCTGGCCGACCCCGAGGTGATCTTCGCCGAGGTGGCCCGCGCCGTGACCCCGGCCGACCTCGCCGGCCAGCGCGTGCTGGTCACCGCCGGTCCCAACCGCGAGCCGCTCGACCCGGTGCGCTTCGTCTCCAACCGCTCCACCGGCAAGATGGGCTTTGCCCTGGCGGCGGCGGCCTGGCGCCGCGGCGCCGAGGTCGCGCTGGTGGCGGGCCCCACCGGTCTGCCGACGCCGCACGGCGTCCGTCGCCTCGACGTGGAGACGGCGCAGGAGATGCACCGCGCCGTCGCCGGCGAGTTCGAGCAGGCGACGATCCTGCTCATGGCGGCGGCCGTGGCCGACTACCGGCCCGCCCGGGTGGCGCCGGAGAAGATCAAGAAGACCGGCGCTCCGGTGACGCTCGAGCTCGTCCGCACGGTCGACATCCTCGGCGAGCTCGCGCCGCGCAAGGGAAACCGGATCGTCGTCGGGTTCGCGGCGGAGACCGAGACGGTGCTGGCCAACGCGCAGCGCAAGCTGCGCGAGAAGAACCTCGACTTCATCGTTGCCAACGACGTGTCGCGCGCCGACGCGGGCTTCGGCGTCGACACCAACGCGGTCACCGTGATCGATGCGCGCAGCGCGGACGCCGCGCCGGCGGAGTCGCCGCTGCTGCCCAAGGACGAGGTCGCCGACTACGTTCTCGACCGCATCGCGGCCCGATTGCCGCGCGCGGACTAGGCGACGCCGCGGCGTGCGGTGGCACGCGACAGCGTGCGGTGTCGCTTGCGCAAGGAGCGAGTGAGCGGCAGCGGCTGCAGCGCCAGGGCTTCGACCTCGCGCTGCAGCGCGGCGGTCACCCGGCCGCGGCGCAACAGGGAGCGCAGCGTGCGGCGCAGCTTCATTGCCTCGGCGAGAGCCTGACGGCCGGTCGGATCCCCTGCCTGCGAGGGCGAATCTCGGCCCTCGCGCAGCACCGAGACGATGCTGTCGAGGCAGAGCCGGTTGTACACCGGAACCACCTCCGGGGGCAGCAGGAAGCGCGAGCGGGCATCGACGGCCAGCATCACCCGGTGCCACTGCTCGAAGCCCTGCCAGGCCAGCACCGATTGAAAGATCCGCCGGTTGGTGCGGAACGAGAACAGGGTGCGCTCGATCGCTCGCTCCACCAAGGCGTCGCACTCGGAAAAGCGCCGGCGGCGCAGATCCTGCGCCAGCTCCCGCAACGCCGCGTCCTGCAGCGAGTCGAAGCGCGCTTCCCAGTAGACGTGGCGCAGCGTGCGCGTGGGGTAGCTGACGACGAGCTGCGTCGGCACGTAGTGGTTGTGGGAGTAGACGTCCGCCGCCAGGTGCGAGAGGTAGCCGTAGGCGAACGCGCGCTCGGCGTCGGTGGCGGCGATCTCCCAGACCTGCCAGCCCGCATCCCACGAATGACAATGGGCGGCCATCGCCCGCGTGTACTTCTTCGCCTGCGTGAGGTCGGCTCCGATGCAGCCGTAGAGATACTCGACGGGGTGGCGCGACAGTAAATCTTGAAGCGCCGCAGTGACGATGTTAAGGTTCTCCAGCACCGCCGACCCGTGTGCCAAGTGCGTAATCGGCCCCCACGCCAGCGCCTCCGAAGGCGCGAGCAATACAGCGAGAGTCGCCGCGAGCAACAGCAGCACCATGACGCGTGATGGTACTATGCCCAGCGAGACCCCTCAAGACGAATTGTTGGCGCTGCTGGCGAGCGTGCGCGCCACGGTCGAGCATCTGCGGGGGAGCGGCGTGAGCGGCTTCCCGCGCGGGCTCCGATCATCCCGTGTGCCGGACGAAGACCGCGACCGGCCGGTCGCCAACCTCCCGAGCCCGAAGCAAGCGGCGGCCGCCCCCGCGCCGGCGGGAGATCTGTTCGCCGACGGCGAGCGGCGCGGGGCGAACACGCTGGAGGACGTGCGCGCCGTGATCGGCGACTGCCAGCGTTGCAAGCTCTGTCGCGGCCGGACGCACATCGTCTTCGGGGTCGGCAACCCCGCCGCCGCGCTGATGTTCGTCGGCGAGGGCCCCGGCCGCGACGAGGACCTGAAAGCCGAGCCCTTCGTCGGCCGCGCCGGCCAGCTGCTCACCGAGATCATCACCAAGGGAATGAAGCTGCGCCGCGAGGACGTCTACATCGCCAACGTCGTCAAGTGTCGCCCGCCCGAGAACCGCAACCCCGAGCCGGACGAGATCGCCGCGTGCGAGCCGTTCCTGATTCGCCAGATCGAAGTCATCCAGCCCCGCGTGCTCGTGGCCCTGGGCAAGTTCGCCGCGCAGACGCTGTTGCGCGACAAGACACCGATCTCGCGCCTGCGCGGGCGGTGGTTCGACTACCACGGGATCAAGCTGATGCCGACCCTGCACCCGGCGTACCTGCTGCGCAACCCGGCCGACAAGAAGCTGGTCTGGGCCGACGTCAAGATGGTGATGCAGGAGCTCGGGTTGCGGCCATGAGAGCGAGCGGCACACGGGCGGTGCGGCGCCCTCTGGCCGGTGTCGCTGTGGCGTTGGCGCTGCTGTTCCATGGCCCGGTCGCCGGTGCGGCCGAGCGCCACGTGAACCTGATCGAGGTGGACGCCGGGATCAATCCGGCCACCGCCGACTTCATTCACGAGTCGATCGACGAGGCACAGCGCGACGGGGCGCAGGCGCTGATCCTCCAGCTCGACACCCCGGGGGGGTTGCTCGACTCCACCAAGTCGATCGTCAAGGACCTCCTCGGCTCTCCGGTCCCGGTGATCGTCTACATCGCGCCGAGCGGGGCCGGGGCCGCCTCGGCCGGGGTCTTCGTGACCCTGGCGGCGAGCCTGGCGGTGATGGCGCCGGGGACCAACATCGGTGCGGCGCATCCGGTGGGGGCTCAGGGAGAGAACATCGGCGGCGACATGCGCGAGAAGGTCGAGAACTTCGCCGCCTCGCTGATCAAGACCATCGCCCAGCGGCGTGGCCGCAACGTCGACTGGGCCGTCAAGGCGGTGCGTGAGAGCGTGTCCATCACCGACCAGGAAGCGCTCAAGCTCGGCGTCGTCGACCTCGTCGCCGCGAACGTCGACGACCTCTTGCGGCAGGCGAACGGCCGCGAGGTGCCGGTGGGGAACGACGCCAAGGTGAAGCTCGAGCTGGACGGCGCCACCGTGGTGTACAAGCAGATGCGGTTGAAGCAGAAGCTGCTCAACATCATCGCCAACCCCAACATTGCGTACCTGCTGATGATGGCCGGGCTGCTCGGCCTCTACGTCGAGTTCACCCATCCGGGAGTCTTCTTCCCGGGCGTCGCCGGCGCCATCTGCCTGCTGCTGGCGATGACGGCGCTGCAGGTGCTGCCCATCAACTACAGCGGCCTGGCGCTGATCTTTCTCGGCGTGGCGATGCTGGTGGCCGAGCTCTTTCTCCCCAGCTTCGGCGTTGTCGGCATCGGTGGTATCGTCGCCTTCGTGATCGGCTCGCTACTGCTCTTCGACACCCCGGACTCGACCCTCGCGGTCGACCCCGGCATCATCTTCGCCGCCGCCGCCACGCTCGGCGGCTTCACCTTGCTGGCCGGGTACCTGGTCGTCCGAGCCCATTGGCGCAAGCCCTCGCTGGGGCGGGAGGGTCTGATGGGGGAGGTCGGGGAGGTGCGGCAGCGCGTGGCGCCGACCGGCAAGATCTTCATTCACGGGGAGTACTGGAACGCGATGGCGGAGGAGCCGCTCGAGGTCGGAGAGCGGGCGCAGGTGGTGGCGGTCGAGGGTCTGATGTTGCGCGTGCGTCGCGCCGGCGACCGCGGTGCCGCGGCATAGGCAGAAAAGGAGGGCAGGATGATCGGTCCGTTCGCGACCGTTTTGCTGGTGGTGGCGGTCTTCGTCTTGAGCGGGATCAAGATCCTCAAGGAGTTCGAGCGTGGCGTGGTCTTCCGCCTCGGCCGCCTGGTGGACCACCGCGGGCCCGGCGTGATCTACGTCCTGCCGGTGATCGAGCGCATGCAACGCGT
>CAZYMF010000052.1:0-24429 GCA_964648215.1 uncultured Binatia bacterium (SeqCode)
GCTCGCTTCGATCAGCGGCTCGTAGTCGCGGTAGGTGAGCTGGATGACGCCGAGACCGGCGTTGGCCGACAGCGAGCCGGCAATGTCGGCGCCGTTGATGCCCGTGACGTCGATCTCTCCGCCCTGTCCGAGGCTGGTGGCCAGGCTGGCGGCCGCCGTGCTGACGCTGCAGCCGACGAGGGAGATGAGCCCACCACCGCTCTGGTCGGTGCCATCGGCCTGAAGAGCGGCGGTGCTGGCCAGGTTGACCGTCCCGTCGCTCGACTCGATGTCGATGCTGCCGGCCGCACCGCCGGCGCTGCTCACCGTCATGCCGGCGCTGACCGTGATGTCCGCCGACGCCGACACGGCGATGGAGCCTCCGTCCTGGGCGGCGCCCGAGGCGTCAATCTCCTGTTGCACGGCGAGCTGGCCATCGGCCGAGAGGGTGACGGTGCCACCTCCGGAGCTGGGTCCGGAACCGCTGACGTCGATGGCGCCGCCGACGATCAGCACATCGCCGTTGTCGCCGCTGCCGCAGGTGATCGAGACATCTCCTCCCTGTCCGCTCGGGCGGGCGCCCGGCGCGTCCAGCTGGCCGGTCAGGACACAGCCCTGCATGGCCGACAGGTCGATGTTGCCACCGCTACCGGCGCCGTTGGTGTCGCTGCCGCCGGCAACCGAGAGGGTCGTCGCGACCTGAAAGGTCGTCCCGGCGTCCAGCGAGATGCTGCCACCCGAGCCGAAGCCGACGCCGTCGGCGCGCACCACTGCGCCGCTGGAAACCATCATGGTCGTCCCGCTGCAGATCTCGATGTCGCCGCCGTCGGAAGCGGCGCCGTGGGCGATCACTTTACCTTGCAGCGAGAGGGACCCGGCGGCGTCGATGCTGATCAGGCCGCCGTCCGATCCCGACCCGGTGCCGCTGGCGTCGAGCGTCGCCGTCACCGTGGTTTGCGACGTTTCGTCGCTGCCGCAGCAGATGCTGATGCTGCCGCCGGAAGCATCGGGGCGGCCGCTCATGGCCGTCATGGCGCCGCCGATCTGGCAGTCCGTCCCGGCCGTGACGTCGACCTCGCCGCCGTCGCCACCGCCGTCGACCGAGTAGCCGCCATCGGCCGAGATCGTGCCGGTGCTGACGATGGCGCCGTCGGAGGACAGGCACACGGTGCCGGCGAAGCCGAACCCGGCAGCGTCGACGTTCACGATCCCCGGTAGCTGCAGCGTGCCGCCACTGCTGAGGTCGATCTCCCCGGCGTCGCCGTCGGCGCCACCGCCGGCCAGCAGCTTGCCGGAGACGGTCAGGTTGCCGGCAGAATCGAAGGTGACCGTGCCTCCCGCCGACTCGCTGCCGTTGCCGGTGGCGTCGATCTGGCCGGTGATCGCGGTGGCGTCCACCGGGGTGGTGCCGCAGCTGATGCTGACGTCGCCGCCGGTCGCGTAGGGGGACCCGCTGGCGACCGTGATCGGCGAGTCGATCTGACAGGGGCCGGAGGCGGAGAGCGAAACCTCCCCGCCGTCGCCACCGCCGTCGATGTTGCTTCCCCCCACGGTTCTGATGATGCCGGCTGTCGTCAGGGCGCCTTGCCCGCTACCGAGCTCGGCATCACCGGCCGTCACGCTGATGGACTGCCCCGAGCCGAAGCTGCTGGCGTTCGCGAACAGCTTGGCCGCCGCCGTGATGGTCACGTCCCCGCCACTGGCGATGTCGATCGTTCCGGAGTCTCCCTCACCGCCGGAGACGTCCACCGTGGCGCTGATGTCGATGCTCTGGTGCGCGCGCAAGGTGATGTTTCCGCCGGCATCGCCGATTCCTCCGGTAGCCGTGACGTTGCCGGCAACGGTCAACTGCTGCGCTTCGAGCATGAGTTCGCCGCCGGCGCTGTTGCCCAGGCCGTTGGCCACGACGCTGCCACCGCTCAGCGAGAGGTTGCCTCCGGCGGTCAAGGTCAGCTCGCCCGCCGCGTTGCCGGAGAGATCAATCTGGCCGGTGATGGAGACGGCGCCCGACGTGCTGACGGTGATGGTGCCGCCGGGATCACTGGAGCTGCCGCGGGCGGTGATCTTGCCATTGTTGTCGATGGTGAGGGCCCCACAGGCGATGGTCATGTCGTGCGAGCCGACGTTCAGGCTTCCCGTTGCGGTGATGTGCACGGTGCGGGCGCCGAAGTCGAGATGACTCCCTGCGGTCACCGAGACCGCGGTCTGGATCAAACAAGGATCGGCGGCGGCGCTACAGATCTGGTCGGCGGTGGTGGCGATGGCCGGCGCCGCGGCGAGGCCAGCGGTCACCAACGTCAGCAAGAGAACCAGGCGAGAGCGAACCCACATGAGTTCGCTTCCTTAGCAGGCAGGTAGTCATTTGGCCATGAGAATCTGCAGCGCTGCAGGCCCCACTCTCCCGGGAACCGGTTCGCTGCGAGATCAGCGCCTTGTGGCAGCTACAACCGGCGCCGCGGGCTCAGCGATAGTGAGGCACGACCTCGGCGGCGAAGCGTTCGAAGACATCGAAATTGTAGGGCGACAGCGTCAGGACGAAGTGCGAGACGCCGGCGGCGATGAAGGCGTCGATCTGACGGCGAACGGCATCGGCGTCGCCGAGCAGCATCCACTGGCGGGCCTCGTCCTCGCTGATCCCCTGGTACATCGCGTATCCCTGAATCAGCGGTGCGACCGTCGACAGATCGCCGGTGATGGCGGCGGGAACGAGGATCGCTTTCTCGATGGCGTCGCAGTCGCGTTGCTCGCGCTCGCAGTAGCCGCGCAGGATCTCGATCTTGCGGCGGAAAACCGCGGGCGAGCCGAAGGAGCTCCAGGCGTCGGCGTGGCGGGCGACGATTGGGAGCAAGCGCTTCTCGCCCGCCCCGGCGACGGTGATTGGCGGATGTGGTCGTTGCACGGGCTTGGGCTCGGCGATCGCCGCGCGCAGCTGGTAGTGGCGACCGTCGAAGTCGGCCTGCCGCTCGCGCCAGAGGGCGCGAATGACGGTCAGCGCTTCGTCCAGCCGCTCGCAGCGCTGGCGAGCCGAGCCCAGGTGCAGGCCGAACATCTGGTGCTCGGGCTCGTACCAGCCGGCCCCGATACCGAACTCGAGGCGCCCCCCGCTGATCACGTCGACGGTGGTCGCGATCTTGGCCAGAATGGCGGGATGGCGATACGTGTTGCCCGTCACCAGGGCCCCGATGCGGATGCGCTGCGTGTGCACCGCCAGCGCGGAGAGGCAGCTCCAGGCCTCGAGACACGGATCGTGCGGATCCATCATCACCGCGACGAAGTGATCGTAGGTCCAGGCGGTGTCGTAGCCCAGCGCTTCGGCGCGCTGCCAGATGCGCACGATCTCCTCCCACGAGGCGAACTGCTGCCCGGTTTGAACGCCGAAGCGAATTCGCGGCGCGGCCATCCTCATCTCCCGTTGCGTGGTACGCGATCGTCGTAGGTGCTGAAGATCCACCCCTGGCGACGTCGTCGCGTGTCGTCGATCAGCCGTTGCAACCGGCGGCGAACCACCTCGTTCAACCGGTCCACCGCGCGCTGATCGCGGGCGTCGGCGGGGCCTCCCGCCAGAACGATTGGCTTGCCGAAGCGAATGTACAGCTTCACCGGCAGCGGGAACGGGAAGAGCAGCAAGGGAAACAGCGGCATGCCGAGGGCCCGCGCCAGCGGCGGCACATTCCCCAGCATGACGTGTGCCTCCTCGGCACCCACCACCGCCAGCGGAACGATGGGCGCGCCCATCCGCAGCGCCGCCTTGATGTAGCCGCCGCGGCCCGGCGCGAAGCCGCGGTGCGGCAGCACACGGTAGCGCCGCGTCAGGTAGGGCCGCTCCATGTCTCTCGCGCCGCCCGGAAAGAGCAGAACCAGATGCCCGCCGCGCAGCGCCGCCTCGACGACCGAGCGCCGCCCGACGAGCGCCCCCTGACGGCGCAGGAACTCCTCCACCGGGCCGATGCGGCCGAAGAGGTTGTCGCCAATCGAATGGGCGAAGCGACCGGTGGCCTCGTGGACCGCGACCAGCGTGCAGGCGGCGTCGTAGGGGATGACGCCCGAATGGCAGCCGACGATCAGGGCGCGGCCGGAAGGAAGGTTTTCGGCGCCGATGACCCGCGGCCGAAAGTAGGGCCACAGCGCCGAACGCACGTAGCCGAGCCAGCGCGCCGCGGTCGCTTGATCGAAACCGAGGGCGCTGCGAGCTCGGGCCATGATCTCGTCCGAGATCGCTGCGCTTCAGAATCTGAGCATAGAAGAAAGGACTGTGGGCGGCGGGACCCGGGAGACTCGCTGATCGCGGTCCAGGCGACCGCGACCGCAACAAGGAACAACACGGAGGGACATGAAGCTAAACGTCGGATGAGGACGCTGGTGGGTGACGCTTCGATCGAACGCCTGGAGACGGTCCCGCCGGCCCATAGCGAACACACTTCGGTGTGAGAGAATGTTACCCATGGTGTTGTCGCTTACGGGTGTTAACCTACCGTTTGGTTGGTCGAAGCGGTATGACCTGCGTCACCTTCCGGAATGACGGTCGGCGGGTCCGTGCCGGGGGCAGAAGCGCTCGCCTTCGCAGTGTCCGACCCCGTGGCGCCAGGCATAGGGGCGAAAGCGGATGCCGCGGCGCCGGCAGAACTCGCGCACCTCGTCCGAAAGCTGGTCCTGCACGCCGAACACGCGCGACGTCGCGAGATCGAAGAGCGTCTGCTGCGGAAGCAGATCGGGCTCGCCGCCGTCACCGAAGCCGAGGATCACCGCACGCGGGTGCTGGGGCAGGGGAGCCGCCGGTGGCCAGGAGGGCACGAAGCAGACGGCGGCTCCGCCGGTCAGCTCGAGGGTGACGGTCTCTCCCTGCTCCCGTCGGTCGCCGGCCGCCAGCGCCACCGCCAGCTCGTCCATCTGCGCGCGCGCGATCGCCACCTGCTCCGCCCGCGTCGGCGCGACGATGTGGCGGATCACCTGGGCCGGTACGCCGCCGACGAAGGCGTTGGCGGGCACGTTGAGGGCGACGAACGAGTTGACCACCACGGTGGCGCCCGCGCCGATGTCGACGCCGGGGAAGACGAAGGCGTTGTTGCCGATGAAGACGTGATCGCCGACCGAGATCGGGCCGAACTGCGAGGTGTAGCCGCGCAACACCGATTGCCAGTGGCTGTGGGTGAACAGCATCGCGCGCGAGCCGATGCAGACCTCGTCGCCGAGCGTGACCGGGTGGCACGGGTTGAGGTAGGCGCCCTCGCCGAAGAAGCAGGCGTCGCCGGCGCGCAGATGGGCTCCGGGCTCGTGGCTGCCGCCGCCGCCGATGACCACGTCGTCCTTCGACCAGAGCGCGTCGCCGATGTCGATCGAGCGGCACTTCACCCGCGTCCGCTTGCCGAACGCGACCAGGCGGCCGAGGCGGACACGATCGCAGGCGATGATCGAGTCCGCCCCGATCGTCGACGCCGCGCCGATGCTGATGGTGGCGGCGATGACGATGGCCCCGGGCTCGAGGCGCACCTGCTCGCCGATCTCGGCGCCGTGCTGGCGATAGAGATGCACCTTCATCTCGGAGCTGAGCTGACGAAAGCCGTCGGGATCACGCCGCAGCAGGGCGAGAAACTCCGGGTCGAGGTTGCCGCCCGCGGCGGGCGAGGGGGCGCCCGTGCCGGCCTTCTCGACGTCGGTGCGGGTGATCTCGCCGCGCGGCCCGGTGCCACGGATGTCGGTGAGAGCGAGCCCGCGCTCGCGTGCCAGACGTCGTGCCGCCGGGGTCGCGGTGACCCGCCCGCCGGGACGCTCGCGTGGGGTGGCCGCCGGCGGCGAAGCCACCGGCGGTGCCGATTTGGTCTCCGGTGCGCCGGGAAGGAGGCCGGCCCACGTCTCCTCCGGCGGCAGCGGCTCGTCGGGGTCGCCGACGAAGGCCACCAGGCCGAGCGTCGCCACGCGCGCGCCCTCGGGCGCGACGATGCGCCGCAGCACCCCGGCGGTCTCCGCCTCGACCTCGGCGTTGACCTTGTCGGTCTCGACCTCGAAGAGCCGGTCGCCGACGGCGACCGGCTCGCCCTCGCGCTTGAACCAGGCGCGCACGGTGCCGTGGCTCATGTTGGCTCCGAGCACGGGAAGGATGACGGGGCGCATCAGTGTCCTCGGCTAGTCGTGAAACAGCTCCCGCACCGTCCGCACGATGACGTCGCGCGTCGGCAGCGCCGCCTGCTCGAGCGGCGGGCTGAACGGAATCGGGATGTCGGGAGTGGCGAGACGGCGGATCGGTGCATCGAGGTACTCGTAGGCGTGCTCGGCGACGCGCGCCGCGATCTCGGCGCCGACGCCGCCGGTGCGCGTTCCTTCCTCGACACATACCAGACGTCCGGTCTTGCGCACCGAGGCGACGATGGTCTCGGTGTCGAGCGGGGCGAGGCTGCGCAGATCGATCACCTCGGCCTCGATGCCGTGGTGGCTCAGTTGCTCGGCCGCCTCCAACGCCATGCCGAGCTGGTACGAGTAGGCGACGATGGTCACGTCCCCGCCGGCGCGCCGGATGGCCGCCACGCCGATGGCGCCGCCTTCGTCGCTCTCGGGCACCGGGCCGTTGGTGGCATAGAGCAGCTTGTGCTCGACGAAGAGCACCGGGTTGTCGTCGCGGATGGCCGCCAGCAGCAGGCTCTTGGCGTCGGCGGGGGTGGCCGGGGCGAGGACCTTCAGGCCCGGGACGTGGAGGAACCATGCCTCGAGGCTCTGCGAGTGGGTGGCGCCGTAGGAGCGGCCGCCCCCGGCGGGTGTGCGAATGACGACCGGTACCCGCACCTGGGGCCCGTACATGTAGCGGAACTTGGCGGCATGGTTGGCGAGTTGGTCCATGGTCAGGGTGAGAAAGTCCATGAACATGATCTCCACCACCGGTCGCAAGCCGGTCACGGCGGCGCCGGTGGCGGCGCCGACGATGGTGGCTTCGGAGATCGGCGTGCAGCGCACGCGCTCGGGGCCGAACTCGGCGAGCAATCCGCGGGTGACGCCGAAGGCGCCGCCGTAGGCCCCGATGTCTTCGCCGAGGAGGAAGACGCGCTCGTCGCGCCGCATCTCGTGCTGCAGGGCTTCCTGCAGCGCCTGCCAGTAGGTCAGCTCGCGCATCGGTCGTCGCTCCCGGCGAAGACGCCCTGGTCGAGGGCCTCGGCCGCAGGAAACGGGCTGGCTTGCGCGAAGGCGACGGCGGCGTCCACGGCCTCCGCGGCCTGGCCCGCCACCGCGTCGCACTCCGACGTGCTCAGCCAGCCGCGCTCGTGCGCGAGAGCGCGAAAGCGCACCAGCGGATCGCGCTCGCGCCAGGCCGCTTCCTCGTCGCGGCTGCGGTAGACGCGCTGATCGCTCTTGGAGTGACCGAGAAAGCGGTAGGTCTTGCACTCGATCAAGGTCGGCCCGTGGCCCGAGCGGGCGCGGTCGGCCGCCTTCTGCACCGCGGCGGCGACGGCGACGACGTCCATGCCGTCGGCCTGGACTCCGGGGATGCCGTACGCGGCGGCGCGCCCGGCCAGGTCCTCGATGGCGCAGGCCTCGCGCACCGGAGTGGACATCGCGTACAGGTTGTTCTCGCAGATGTACACCGCCGGCAGCCGCCACAGCGCCGCCAGGTTGAGCGACTCGTGGAAGGTGCCCTGGTTGGTGGCGCCGTCGCCGAAGAAGACGCCCACCACCTGTCCGCTGTGGCGGATCTGCGCCGAGAGGGCCGCGCCGGTGCCGATCGGGATGCCGCCGCCGGTGATGCCGTTCGATCCCAGGTGGCCGACGTCCAGGTCGGCCATGTGCTGCGTGCCGCCCTTGCCACCGCCGTAGCCGGTGGCCTTGCCAAACAGCTCGGCCATCAGGCGGTTCGGATCGCCGCCCTTGGCCAGCAGGTGGCCGTGGCCGCGATGGGTGCTGACGACCCAGTCGTCCGGGCGCAGCGCGAGGCAGCTCCCCACGGCGACGGCCTCTTGGCCGATGTACGGGTGGGTCGTGCCGCGGATGGCTCCCTCGTTGACCAGCTTGAGAACACGTTCTTCGAAGGCACGGGTGAGCGTGAGCAGGTAAAGAACGTGGCGTGCCTCCGCACTACCGAGAGGAAAGGTGGCGGCGCTCATGGGGTTCGCAGGTCGGGGATCTCGGAGACCTCTTTGACCACCTGGAAGGCTTCGGCGTAGCGCCGGCCGATCTGGAAGCCGCGGTGCGCGGCGCGCCCGCGAATGGCCTCGAGCCATTCCTGCCCGTAGCACTCGAGCTGCGTCTGGTAGCAGGCCAGGCTCGCCATCTTGTGCTCGATGGTGCCGCTGATGTCGACGAACTTCTGGGCCCGAAACGAGTGCGGGCTGATGCCGCCGGGGATGGTGGCCTCGTACATATAGACGGAGCAACGGTTCTTGCGCGTTGCCGCGAGCACGGCCCGCGACAGCGCGATGTGCTCGGGATGGCTATCGCCCAGCCAGTGCGTGTAGACGGCGGTCGGGTTGATATCGGCCAGCATCTCATCGATCGCCGCGACCAGACGGGCGTCGGGGCGGATGGCGTCGCGTGCCAGGCCGAAGCTCATCAGCTCGACGCCGAGGGCGCGCGCGGCCTCCTGGGCCTCGGCGTGGCGGCGTTCGCGATCGTGGTGGCGGGTATCGTCGGGTCCGCCGGGCACGCGCATGTTGACCATCACCACGCGGTGGCCGCGCTCGGCGTACGCAGCCAGGATCCCGCCGGCGCCGATCTCGCTGTCATCCGGATGGGCGCCGAAGACGATCACCGACTCGCGCCCGCCGTTAGCTGCTGCCATACCTGACCTCTTTACCATGCCGCATTGTTGCGTTGTCGCCGTCGCGCACGAATGTACTTCTTTCCCGATGCTTTCCTGAGCTGAACGTTTTTCCTACCGTTCGGTAGGGAGTTCGCGAATGCCCAGTCGCAGGAACGACAGTGACCTATGTCAGTATCCGATGGCGGAGGCAAGCTTACCGTCTGCTGACCAAGGCGGGCTCCCACGGGCTGGTGCCAAGGATCAGTTATCGGAATGATTTTAGTCAGTTACGGAAGCTCTCCGCTTCGTCATCGTAGGCTGTGGCGGTATACTGGCGGTGTGTGAGTAGGAGCGGGAGAATGTTCATTGTCGATGCAACGGCGAGCCTGGCCCCTTCGATCTGGTTGATGATCGCCCTGCTCTTTGTGACTGTTGTGGGGATTCTTTTTTCGTCGGTGTTGTAGCGAACCCCACCGAGCCGCCGCGGCTCGCGGGGCGGCTCGGTGGCCACTCGGACTTCGGACTCAGGCGGGCCTTTTGAGAGGCGCCGGCGTTTCTGCATCCGAGGTCCCGGTGAACACACTGGGTTGAACACCGCCGCCTTGCTCAGGATGAGCTTTCCGAGCGACGTTCTTCGTCCGCTGTTCGCCGAGAGTGGCGTCGTCTCGGCCAACGCCCTCGTGCTGCTCAATCGGGACGGCCCGCGCGCGGACATCATTCCGACGGTAGGGGCCGAGTACGCGTTCGCGGCGCCGCGGTGAGTGAACGATCCGCTTCCCGTTCTCTTGAGGGAGAGCAAGCTGGATAGTAGGAAGGCCGCAAATGAACGTGGTGGCCGAGGCGCGATTGCTGGCGCGCATGGCCGGCTGGGCGTTGTCGCTGATTCGCTACGACACGGACTACCCGAGCCCGGTCCCGGAGAACTCGAAGTTCATGAGCCCGCGCGCCGCGGCGCGGTTGATCGGCGACCGCTCGGTGGTGGCGGCGTCGGGCCTGGGCGCGCACCAGCGCGCGTCGATTCTCTATCGGGCCATCCGGGAGTCGTTTGCCGACACCGGGCACCCCAAGCGGCTCACCGTGGTGAACATCGGCGGCCACGGCAGTCGCGGCCTGCTGTCCGGCACCATCGACGAGTTGGCCCAGCCCGGGCTGTGCGCGCGCTTCATCACCAGCCATTTTGAGACGTTTCGCGCGATGCTGGATCTCGCCGCCGCCGGCAAATGCCAGCTGCAATGCCTGCCGCTGGGGATCATGAGCCTGCTGTTCGACGCCCTGTCGCGGGGGGAAGACTCCGTCGTCAGCGAAACCGGCATCGGCACCTGCCTCGATCCGCGCCGTGGCCGCGGCTCGCCGGTGACCGGCCGCCGGCAAGAGCAGCTAATCACGGTCGACGGCAACCGGCTGCGCTACCGCATGCCGCCGATCGACGTGGCGGTGTTCAACGTGCCCGCCGCCGACCGCCGCGGCAACCTCTACCTGCGCAACTGCGCCATTCGCGGCGATAGCTACGAGATCGCCCGTGCCGCCAAGCGCAACGGCGGTCGGGTGATCGCCAACGTCGGCCTGTTGGTGGAGGAAGGCTATGACCGTGTCTTCCTTCCGGCCCGGTCGGTCGATGCCGTCGTCTACTATCCCTACACCGAGCAGACGGCGGGCTTCTTCCATCGGGACCCGTGGGCGGCGCTCACCACCGAGAGCTCCGTCCCGATCGGGGAAGCGCTCGACCATGCCCGCCTGGCGCGCTGGTTGGGCGAGCTCGGCGGTGCGCTCGCCAAGCGCACGGCGGTGGACGATGCGACGGCCCGACTTGCCGCGTCGACGTTGTTCTCCCACGTGGGCCGAGGAGCGCAGGTGGCCATCGGCGCTGGCCTGCCGGAGGAAATCGGCCGGATCGTTTTCGAGTGCGATCGCTTGAACGACGTCACGTTTCTGGTGGAGAGCGGCGTGGTCGGCGGACTGCCGGCGCCCGGCGCGTACTTCGGGTCGGCTTTCTCGCCGCGGGCCATCGTCTCCACGGCGCAGCTCTTCAAGCGCTGTTACCGCAAGCTGGACGCCGCCTGCCTCGGTGCCCTGGAGGTGGACGGCGCCGGCAACGTGAACGTCTCGAAGCGCGGCCGCGGCGTGCGCAACTACGCCGGTCCCGGCGGGTTCATGGACTTCACCACCGCGGCATCGGTACTGGTCTTCGTGTCGGGTTGGACGCGAAACGGCGAGCTGGTGGTCGACGGCGGCGCCATCCGCCAGCGCCGGCGCGGCGCGCCGAAGTTCGTCAAGCGGGTCGCCGAGGTGACCTTCGACGGCGGGCAGGCCCTGCGCGCCGGCAAGCAGGTCTTCTACGTCACGCCGGTCGGTGTCTTCCACCTGACCGCGCGGGGGATGGAGCTGAGCCGGGTGATGCCGGGGATCGACGTCCGCAGGGACGTCATCGAGGCCACGCCGATGAGGATCGTCCTGCCGAGCTCGGGGGAGGTTCCGCTCGTCTCCCGCTCGATCGTGACCGGCGACGGTTTCAAGCTGCCGGCACGCCGCCCGACCGGCCGCAAGTAAGAAGGGGTCGACTCAGGACTCCGCGCGCAGGGCCACGACTCCCTGAATGATCGACACGACCAGGATGACGGCGAGCAAGCCGAGGGACGCCGGCAGCCTGAACTCCGGGTGGCCCAGCGCGATGAAGAACGTGTGCGCGCAGAAGGCGAAGATGCCGCCGCCGGCGAGCAGGAGCGAGAAGGGCTTGGCCAGTGGCGTGTGCAACAGCACCTGCTCGAAGCCGTAGAGGACGACCAGCACGAGCAGCAGATTGAGAACGAGAAACAGCTGGATGCCGCCCGGGAGATGGAACAGTGCCCACTCCTTCCAGAAGGCCGAGTCGATCTCGTGCGTGATCAGGAGCGCGGCGTTGATCAGATAGAGCTGCGCCGCAAGGCGTTGGCGATGGCTCACGTGTCACCTCCCGTGAGGAAGTCGGATTGTCCGGCGCGTTCGAGAGCGGTGCGCAGCAGCGTGCGCAGATCGACGCGTGCCCGCAGCCTGGCGCACAGCAAGAATGTACCGGCGAGCTTGCGGTTCAGGAATACCGCGTCCGGAGGCGGCAGGCGGAAGCCGCCGCTGCGGAACGCGAGCGCCGCGCCGACCTCGCGCGCCCGCACCGGGACCTTGGAGGCGGCGAAGTCGTAGGCGCCCCGGTGGCGGAACGGCTCGCAGCCGATGAGGAACAGGTCGACGAACGCCTCCCGGAGCTGGTCCGGCGCGCCGGTCGTCAGGAAGCCGATCTCCTCCAGTGCTTGGCGCAATCCGCCACGATCGCCGTCGGCGCCGGCGGCGAAGGCGCGTGCGTAGCCGTGCGCGAAGCGCAGCGGGATGTCGCGGCTGCCGCCGAAGTCCAGCAGGGCGATCTGCTCGGTAGCGGGAAGAAACAGGTAGTTGGCGAAGTTGGGATCGCTCTGGACGAAGTGGAACTCGCACAGCTCTCGCAGCATCAGCCGATAGAGGAGGGTGCCGACGCGGTCGCGGAGGGCTTGCGGGTACGAGTCGTCGGCGAGCGTTTCGAGCGGCAGGCCGTCGATGTAGTCCATCGCCAGGATGCGCGCGGTGGTGAAGTCGTCGTGCACGCGCGGCACGACGAAGGCGGGCTCGTCGGCGACCAGGGCGCGATAGCGGCGCTGAAACTCCGCCTCGACGAGGTAGTCGGTCTCGCGGCGCAGCTGTCGCTTGGCCTCGGCGAGCAGCTCGGAGAAGTCGGTGTCACTGGGCAGCAGGTGGGTGAGTCGCAGGACGGTGGCGACGTTCTGCACGTCGTTGTCGATGCTGCGCGCGATGCCGGGATACTGGATCTTGAGGGCGAGCTGCCGGTCGTCGGCGGCGGTGCCGCGATGCACCTCGCCGATCGAGGCGGCGGCGATCGGGCGCATGTCGAAGTCGGGCAGGCGCTGCACCCACCCCGCGCCGTAAGCCTGGCCGAGCACGCGCCGGAGCTGAGAGTGCGGCATCGCATCCGCGTCGGCCCGCAGGATGGCCAAGGCCTGGGTGAACTCCGGCGGCAGGAGATCCGCGCCCTGCAGCGACAGCATCTGGCCTACCTTCATCGCCGCGCCGCGCAGTCGCGACAGCCGCTTGGCGAGTCGCTGGGCGTTGGCCTGGGTGAGCATGAGGCTCTCGGCCGCCTGATTGCCGGCCACGCGCCGCACCCCCTCGACGACGGTGCCAAGGGCGACCTCGCCCGCCAGCCACCCGAAACGGACGAGTCGTTCGATGCGGCCCGCCGGAACGCGGGACCGCCGCTGCGGTTTGGTCGGGTGCGGCATCGAGAGCCCGGCCAGAAGACTTACACGTCCTGCGCGGTCCGTCGAACCCACTGAAGCGAGGGCCGGCTCACCCGGATCCGAAAATGGGAGTCCAGAGTTGACAGTCGAGGGTTGAGAGACCGAGCCTGAGCGACACCTGGATTTCCGGATGGGAACTACTAACGGCCGCGCCCCGCCTGTAGCTGCACCCAGCGTTGTCGCTGCTCGGCGGTGAGCACCTGGAGCGCGTCGCGGCCGGTCATGACGCGCAGCCGCCCGATCTCCTGGAGGAGGATCTTGGTGTTCTCGGCCCCGGCTGCGGTGGCCGTGCTCTCGCTTGTACGCAATCGCTGCGTCAGCGCCTGCAGTGTCTGGCGCGAACGGTCGCTCATGGCTTGGAGCGAGGCGACCTGCTGCTCGCTGAGGTCGAGCTGCGCGCGGAGGTCCAGCAGCTGGTCGACGATCGGCGGGGCCGAGTCGGTGGACCCGGCCCCGCCAGCGGCAGAGCTGCAGAGAAGAGCGAGAGCTATCAGCCCGATCAGGGCCTTGCCGTGCATGTCACGTCACGAGGCGATCGCTCAGTGCTTGCCCGGGTCGAGCGCCACGCCTTTGCGGGTCGACAGGATGTAGGCCTCGAGCGCCTTCATCTTGGGATCGTCGTCGGCGAGCTTGGGACCTTCGAGCGGGTTCTCGATGCACCAGTTGACCATGTCGCGCAGCAGGGCGACCTTCTTCAGCTGCGTCTGGAACTTCGGGTAGGTCTCCGGGTGCGTGTTCGACGCGTCGGGATGACACATGTCGCACGAGATGCCGTTCTTGCCCAGCTCCGAGGAGTGGAACAGCTGGTAGCCCTCGTCGATGGTGCGCTTGAGCTCCGCTTTCCAGACGCGCATCTCGCGCTGGGTGTGCTCGGCGCCGCCGTGGGCGACCTGCAGCTTGGCATCGTGCTGCTTCATCAGCTCGGCCGCCACCGCGCGGGCCTTGGTCTCGTCCATACGCTCGCCGGGTGCGACGCCGGTCACGGTCACGCTGGTCTCGCCGTCGCACAGCCCGACGACCTTGCTCTGCCCATCTGCCGGCGCGGGAAGCTGGTGCCGCGGCGTGTCGTCGGCCGCGTGGACGGCCACGGCGCCGCCGAGTGCAACGCCGAAAAGGATGATCAAGCTTCGACCCGTGTACGTCATCTTCTTCCTCCTTTTTGCGCGGCCCATTAGTACGATGGCCAGCTGACGCGACCCTTGAACTGGGCCGCCAGCTCTTCCATGCCCTTGCGCCCGCGGCTGACGCGCTCGAAGGTGACGTCCATCGGGTTGCGGTCCCACAGGTCGTAGCGCTTGTTGACCTGGCCGCTCTCGAGCGCGGTCACCGTGCCCCAGCCGCAGCCGTCGAACTGGTTGAAGGGATCGGCACGAACCATCTCGACGGTGAGCGGCGGCAATCCCTTCGGCGCGTACGGCCACGGCCAGGCGGTGGAGAGAACGCCGTGGAAGGTGATGTTCTTGATGCGGTTGGTGAGCACCTGATGCGTGTGCCCGTGGATCACCGTGACCGCCCGGTACGGTGTCAGGATCTTCTGCACCTCCTCGGCGTCGTCGGTCCAGAAGTTCCACGGGCGGTAGTACTTGTAGAGCGGCGAGTGGGAGAAGACGATGATCGGGGTCTTCTTGTCGACCTTGGCGAGATCCTTCTTCAGCCAGTCGCGCTGCGCCTCGCCGACGGTGAACGGCCGGCCGTGGGGGTTGTCGAGCTGAGCCATGGCCTGCATGCGCTGCATCGGCGTCATCTTCGGCTCGGTCCAGTAGTCCTCGACGATCACGCTCTGGAGGACCACGAAGTGGACGCCCTTGTGGTCGAACGAGTAGGTCGGCTCGCCGAACATCTCGCGCCACTTCTCGCCCATGTCGAAGTACCAGTCGTGCTCGCCGACCATCATGCGCACGGGCGCCTTGATCTCCTTCAGGATCTGCTGTCCGAGCGCCAGCTCCTCCGGCTGCCCGAGCTGGGCCAGGTCGCCGCCGAAGAGAACGAAGTCGGGCTGCGGATCGAGAGCGTTGACGTCCTCGACCGCCTTCGCGCACGCGCGGGCGAAGCGGTGCGTCATTCCTTTGTTGAGAATGTGCGAGTCGGAGACATAGGCGAAGGTGAACTTGGGCGGAGTCTCCTTCGCCTCCGCCACGTTGATGAGCTGAAAGGAGTGCGGCGGCAGTCCGTTCCATGCCACCGTGGCCACGGCCGCGGCGCGCGCCGCGGTGCGAAAGAAGTCGCGGCGACTGAGCTGCGGCAGCTCCTTGAGCGCGCGCTCACGCTCGGTGAGGTACTCTTGCCATTTCCTTTCCTCGGGCAGTACGTACTTTGCCATCTCGACCCTCCTCTGTGTGAGTCCCGCCTAGGGCGCGGGGGCGGTGACGATCTCTGCCGCGCGTGTCTTGCGCGACAGCTCCTCGAGCTTCTCCCAATCGAAGTTTTCGCCGCCGCTGTCGTCGGTCAGCGACTCCATGAAAGCGATGACGTCGTTGATCTCGTCGTCGGTCAGGTTCAACGGCCGAATGCCACCGTCGAGGTTGGGGTTCGGCTCTCCGCCCTTGTTGTAGAAATCCATGACCTCCTTGAGTGTCTTCTGGCTCCCGTCGTGCATGTAGGGCGCGGTGAGCGCGATGTTGCGCAGGCCGGACGTCTTGAAGGCGCCGACGTCTTTGGGCTGGCGGGTGACGATCCAGCGCCCGAGACCCTCGAAGCCCGGCTTGTGCGCCAGTGCCGCTTGCTGCGACTCGGCGCCCACACCGGCGACGGACTGCGCCTCCCGCGCGAGCTCTTCGAAGTTGCCCTTCATCGCCACGCCGATGTTGTGGAACTTATTGTCGGTGAAGTAGGGAAAGGACGTGTTGAACTCGTGACAGGTGAGGCAGCGGGCCTTGCCCTGGAAGAGCTGGAAGCCGCGCTTGGCGGAGTCGCTGATCGCCTGCTTGTCGCCGGCGATGAAGCGATCGAAGGGCGAGTGAAACGGCGCCAGCGTGCGCTCGAACGAGGCGATGGCGTCGACGATGCGGTCGAGGGTGACCTGGGGCGAGCCGAACGCGGCCTTGAAGCCGTCGCCGTACTCGGCGATGGCAGCAACAGACTTGACCACGGCCTCGTGCGAGGGTTGCCCCATCTCGACCGGGTTGACCAGCGGCTGCTTGGCTTGTTCCTCCAGAGTGGGCGCGCGGCCGTCCCAGAACTGGACCTCGTTGAAGCCGGTGTACAGCACCGTGGGCGAGTTGCGCGCCCCGGTTTGGTTCTTGATGCCGACGGCCACGGGCCGGCCATCGGCGAAGCCTTTCTGCGGATCGTGACACGTCGCGCAGGAGACCGTTCCGTCCGCCGACAGCCGCTTGTCGAAGTACAGTCGCCGTCCGAGGTCGACCTTGGCGACGCTGATGGGATTGTGCTCCGGAATCAGCGGCTCCAGCACCCCCGGCGGCAAGTACAGCACGGCCGCCCCCAGCAACGATACCACCAGCGATTTGGCCTTCTGCATCACGATCCCCCCTTCAGATTTCGCCGTTGTCGGCGAAGCGAAGCAGCGCCGCTTCGGTAGTGCTGCTGTGACACACGGCACAGGCGCGCGCGCCATGCGCCTCCAGCTTGGACACCAGCACGTACGACAGCGGCGGGTGATTCCAGACGATGACGTTCAGGTCGTTGATCTGGAAGAGTTGGAAGTCGATGTCGTGAAACCGAACGAGCCGGCCGGATGCCGGCCAGGCCCGCGGCGGCAGCAAGAACAGCGAGATCGGTTGGCCTTCGTGACGATACTCGACATAGCCTACGCGCTCGCCGGCGAGGTCGACGGTGGCCGCGCCTTGCAGCGCGATGTCCTCGGTCTTCTGCACCGGAGCATCGACGCGGAAGGGCAGGGCATGGGCCAGCCAGGTGTTGACCGCCGCGACATCCGCCGAGTGAATCGCCAGCGAGAGCTGCCGGCGGTCGGCGCTACGGTGAATCTCGGCCGCGGCCAGCACGCGCGCCGGCACGGCCGCCGCGCTCGGGCGCGTGAGCCGCCACAGCCCGGCGAGGACGAGCACGGCCGAGGCCGCCAGGGCGAGGACGTTGAGCCACGGGCGTCGCGTCGCTCCGGAACGCAGAGCGCTTTGCACTCGCTCGTCGAGGCCCGGCGGCAGCGGTGCGCGGGGGTAGAGCCGGCCGACGCTGGCGGCGAAGCCGCGCTGCCGTTCGAGCAGGACGCGGCAGGAAGCGCACTCGCGCACGTGGCGCTCGACAGCGAGCGCGCTCTCGACGCCGAGCTCGTTGTCGCCGTATGCCGGTAGCAGGGGGCGGACCGATTCACAGCTCATGGCTGCCACCCAGATCGGGCTGATCCCGCAGCAGGCCGCGTTCGCGGGCCTGCCCCACGAGCGCCGTGCGCAGCGCGGCGCGGCCGCGCGAGAGCCGGGACATCACGGTTCCCAGCGGGCAGCCGACGATATCGGCTATCTCGCGGTAGCCGAAGCCCTCGACGTCCTTCAGATACACCGGCAGGCGGTAGCTCTCGGGCAAGCCCAGCAGAGCCGCCTTGATCTCCGCCGACCAGCGCCGGTCGATCAGTGCCGCCTCCAGGTCGGGTGCGTCGTCGCGAAGTTCGACGATTTCGTCGGGGCCATCCGTCTCGACCAGCGTGAGCCGCTGCCGGCGGCGATGGCGCGAAACCCACTCGTGACGCAGGACAGTGAACAGCCAGGCGCGGATGTTGCTGCCCGGCCGGTACGAGTCGAAGCGCTCCAGAGCGCGAACGCAGGTCGTCTGCACGAGATCCTCAGCGTCGTCCGTGCCCGCCAGCGCCAGCGCGAAGTTGTAGAGGGCCGGCAACTGCGGCAACGCCTCTGCCTCGAAGTGCGCGCGGTGCGCCTTGGTTTGCCCCCCCATGGCCAACGGTCACTGCCCGTCCTTCCCCTGCTCTACCGCTTCAACGCCGGGCGGGGTGATTTTATTCCCGGGTGCAAGCGTAGGTCTGGCGAGCACGCGACCCTTGTGTCCCTTGTTAGCCCTCGGGCCGGCGGAGCGCGAGTACACGCGGCAGAGCGGTAGATGATCTGGGTGATGGGGTCGGCCGGGGCGCCCGATTCCATGGCGGCTGACGGGGGCCGGCGCGCCTCTATCCTTGTCCGGCGAGAAACGCTAAAGGAGGTGAACACCAATTCACCCATCGGAGGATGCGAAATGAGAGCTGCCGTCTATGTCGGAGACGCCACGAAACTGTCCATCGAAGAGCTGAAGCCCAATCCCCCGGGGCCGCGCGACGTCGTGGTCGAGATCGGGGCCAGCGGCGTTTGCCACTCTGACCTGTCCATCATGCGCGGCTACGTACCTTTGCCCCCCGGCATGGTGCTCGGCCACGAGGGCGCCGGGCGCGTCGTCGAGGTCGGCGCCGAGGTTTCGCGGGTGAAGAAGGGCGACCGCGTCGTCGCCTCGTTCGTGCCCGCCTGCGGCGCCTGCTGGCACTGCCTGCACGAGGAGTCCGAGCTCTGCGAGCTCGAGAACGAGGTGTCGATGGCGATGCGCGGCAGCCGCCCCGACGGCAGCCCGTACTTCTGCATGACCGGCCTCGGCACCTTCTCCAACGTGATGACGGCCAGCGAGGCGTCGCTGGTGAAGGTCGACACCGATCTGCCGGACACGCAGCTCGCCCTGATCGGCTGCGGCGTCACCACTGGCGTCGGTGCCGCGCTCAACACGGCGCAGGTGAAGCCGGGCGCGAGCGTCGCCGTCCTCGGCTGCGGCGGCGTCGGCCAGTCGGTGATCCAGGGCGCGCGCATCGCCGGCGCCGGCCGCATCATCGCCATCGATCCGCAGGAGCTCAAGCGCAAGACCGCCACCAAGCTCGGCGCCACCGACGTCGTCGACCCGTCGCAGGGCGACCCGGTCGAGCAGGTGAAGGCGCTCACCGGCGGGCGCGGCGCCGATTACGCCTTCGAGGTGATCGGTCTGCCGGAGACCATCGTGACGACCTACAACCTGGCGCGCCGCGGCGGCGAGGTGATCGTCGTCGGCATGGCCCGCTTCGACGCCCAGTTCACGCTGCCGGCCTTCGGCGTCTTCTTCGAGCAGAAGACGATCAAGGGCTGCAAGTACGGCTCGGCGCAGGTGCGCCGCGACTTCCCGCGCTTCGTCGAGCTGATCGAGACCGGCCGTCTGGACATCGGCTCGATGGTGTCGAAGACGATCAAGCTCGACGGCGTCAACGACGCCTTCCGCGCCATGGAAGCCGGCGAGGTCATCCGCAGCGTCATCGCCTGATACCCTTCCCGTGGGCCGGGGACCCGCGCGAGCGGGTCCCCGGAACCGGTCGGCGCTTCATGGAGGGGTACGCAGAGCCTGCCCTGAGCCTGGCCGAAGGGTCGTGCCCGGGCACCGGTGGAGCGGAAGGACGTCGAGGGCGATGTCGATCCCCTTCACCAGCTCGTCGACGGTGACGGAGCCCAGGTTGTCGCAATCGCCCGCGCAGGGGAGGCTGGCTTGTGCGCTCGCCGGGCGCATTGCACGGCCCACAGGACTCCCAGCGCCAGCAAGACGAAGCCGAAGCGAAGCGGGCGTGGCAAGCTTCCTTCCGTCGTCGTGGCGGCAACCCGGTCGACTGCTCCAGGTCCTTCATTGGCAGCGTTGGACATTGGGCAGCCCCTTGCGACGATTCACGCCAAAGGCGTCCGAACCCTCCGCTCAAGCGCAACCACCGTGCCCAGTCTCGGCGATTGAAGTTCCTGGAACGGCGTTGAGTGCTCGAGCTCGGCCGAGCCAGATCTGAGAAGCACTTCGCACGGGCCTGAAGAGTTGAAGCTCTCTTGCGCCCTCAGCGAGGTTGTCGCGCGAGAGCAGATCGCCGGGGAGATCCGCGCGAGAGCAGCTTGACAGACCCTTTGCCGGCGCCGTATCGCAGCCTCGAGAGAAGGAGACAGCATGCCGAACCGACAGGCCATGGATCAATGATCATCGACGCCCACTGCCACATCTGGGAGAAGCATCTGATTCGGGCCGGCATGAAGGAGCTGCTGGAGTCGGTGGCCGCCGAGCTCCAGATCCGGAATCCGGAGAGCATCTGGAACGGCTCGCTCGAACGCCTGATCCGGGACATGGACGAGGCCGGGATCGACAAGACCGTCATCCTGCCCCTGGATTTCGAGTTCTTGCGCAGCGGCGGCGAGTTCGGCTTTCGGGCCTTCAATGATCTGGCCGGCGCCTACGCGAAGAAGTACCCGGATCGCATCGTCGCCTTTGCCGGCATTGATCCACGGCGCGGCGCCGCCGCGGTCGCCGAGTTGCGGCGCTGCGTGGAGGAGATGGGGTTTCGCGGGATCAAGCTGTGGACCGTCACCGGGTTCGTCCCCGACGACGAGAGCTACTACCCGCTGTACGAGGAGGCGGCGCGCCTGGGTGTGAACATCCTGGTGCACACCGGCTTCGGTCCCGGCGAGAGCTACCTGAAGACCTGCCGCCCCATTTACGTCGACAAGATCGCGGTCGACTTTCGCGGCATCAATTTCATCCTGGCGCACGTGGGCTCGCCGTGGG
The DNA here is from genome assembly GCA_964648215.1 of uncultured Binatia bacterium (SeqCode). Taxonomy (GTDB): domain Bacteria; phylum Desulfobacterota; class Binatia; order HRBIN30; family JACQVA1; genus CAZYMF01. The sequence continues at coordinate 20,521 of CAZYMF010000052.1, forward strand.
TCGACGAGGCCCTGGCGGTCGCGCTCAAGAACCCCAACGTCTACGTCGACATCTCCGCCTGGCAGAGGACGGCCCGGGACTTCGCCCTCGGCTTCGCGCAAATGCTGTCCATGGCCAAGCTCATGCACGGGGGGCTGCACAAGGTGCTCTTCGGTTCCGACTGGCCCCTGTTCACCGAGGTCTACACGCAGAAGGCGTGGGTCGACGCCGTCCGCGGCCTGGCTCACCCGCCGCCGCTGCAGATGATGGGGCTGCCGGAGATCACGGAGGAGGACAAAGCCGGCCTTCTCGGCGCCAATGCCGAGAAGGCTCTTTCCCTGTGAGCGAAGAGCGTCTTCGTCTGCCTTCTTCAATCGGCCGCTGTTCGAGCTCGGCCGCTTTCGCCTCCTCGATTCCTACGCGCCCAATCCGCGTCCAGTGGCGGCGGCTCCAGGCATGCTGCCGGACCGTCCCTGGACGCGTAACCATCGAGGAAGAAGTCGCCGATCCCATTGCGTGACGTCTACAGAAAAAAAAGGGGACAGGCTACTTTTTGCCAATGCCTCTTCAACGCAACAGCCCCAGCCGCGCGCCAATACACTGCGGTCAGAAAGAGAAAAGTAGCCTGTCCCCTTTTTCATCATCAGCAAAACGAATGCTGTGACATCGCGCGCCCCCACTGTGGTCCGGCTGCTCCGTCGGTCGAGCTCGCTGGGGCAAAGGCAAGAATCAGTTCGCGGAGATGGAAATGATGAGATTTGCGAACCGAGTCGCCCCATTGCCTCCGGCCAGAGCGCAAGCTATGGGATACACATGAAACGTACAAATCTTGTGCTTAGTGAGGAGCTATTGGAGGAGGTGACGCGACTGAGCGGGGAGAAGACGTACTCCCGCGCCGTGGAGCGAGCGCTCGAAGACTACGTCCGGCGCGCCAAGGCGCGGCAGATTCTCGAGCTCAGGGGCTCCGGCCTCTGGGAGGGCGATCTCGCGACGATGCGCAAGGACCGGCGCTCGACGTCCCGCCGGCGGGCATGACGCTCGTCGACACGTCCGTATGGATCGAGGTCTTCCGACGCTCGCGACCGCTCGACCTCGAGTCGGTTGTTCCGTTCGATGAAGTGGTGACCTGTCTGCCCGTCTTGCAGGAGGTGTTGCAGGGATTCGCCGACGCGCGTGCTTATCGGATCGCGCGCGAGGCGATGCTGTCGCTGCCCCGGGTCGAGTCGCCGATCGGCGAAGACGTCTTCCTCGAGGCGGTGAATCTGTACCGATCGAGCCGGCGTCAGGGCTACACGATCCGGTCGTCAGTCGATTGCGTCATCGCCGCCTGCGCCATCCGCCACGACCTCGAGGTGCTGCACCGGGACCGCGACTACGCGTCTCTCGCCAGGGTCTCGCACCTGCGCCAGCGGATGGTTTGATGCGAAGCCCCTCGAGATGAGGGCAGCGCTCCCTGGTCGCCTGAATTGCCGGGCGAAGTCCCGTCGTTCAGCGGATGTCCATCTGCCGCAGCAGAACCTCGTCGCGGACGCGCCGCGGCAGGAAGCGGTTGAGGGCGAGGAAGAAGCGGCTCTGGCTGTCGATCGGGTTGTGGAGCTTCGGCGCCGGCGAGCGGACGACGCGCAGGATCTGCTCGGCCGCTGTCGCCGGATCGGTGGCGCGCTGGATGAGCGCTTCGTCGCGGGCGATGAAGCGCCGGGCACGCTCGCGATACGGCGAGCCCTCGGGCGGCAAGGTGTGGATCTTGGCCGCGAATCGGGTCGAGACCTGGGCCGGCTGAATCAGCGCCACACGAATCCCATACGGCTCCACCTCGTAGCGCAAGGAGAGCACCAGCCCTTCGACGGCAAACTTGGTTGCGGAGTAGATCGATTCGAAGGGGAAGGGGATCTGCCCCACCAGCGACGACACGGCAATCAACTTTCCCGAGCGCCGCTCGCGCATGCTCGGGATGAACGCCTGCAGAATCGCCGCCGTGCCCATCACGTTGATCTCCAGACAGCGGCTCGCCTGGTCGAGATCGACCTCCTCGAACGGGCCGAAGAAGCCGATGCCGACGTTGGACAGCACCGTGTCGGCGCGCCCGTAGCGGCGCAGCACCTCGTCGCGAAAGGCGAGGATGCCGGCGCGATCGCATACGTCGAGCGTGGTGAGGAACGCCTCGCTGCCCTTCGCGTTCAGCTCGTCGCGCAGCGACTCGATCCCTTCGGCATCGACGTCGAAGCCGGCGACGGTGTCGCCCGCCGCCGCCAGCCGCAGCGCCACCTCGCGGCCCATCCCCTGCGCCAGACCTGTGATCACTACGACCTGCATCGCGCTTGCCTCCCGTCTTCGTCTGCTCGGACCCAATGAGAAACAGGAAACCGGAAACCGGGAATGAAAAACTGGCCAATGCCGGAGAAGGACGCCGGATCTACCGGTTTCCGGTCTCCGGTTTTCTGTTTCCTGTTTCTCATTTCTTCTCCAGAAACCTCTGCAGAAAGAATATCGACAGCCTCGGAGGGAGAGGGAACCCACGCTCGCGGCTCATTGGGCGCTGAGCAAAATTATGACTCCGCCCCTTCAATTCGCGTCCCGCTTCCCGTTGCGGTGCCGACGGCCGAGATCGCCCATGGACTCGGCAAAGTCGGGATAGAGCAACCGGTAGCCGGTCGCTTTCAGCTTGCCGTTGTCGACGACGTAATCGGCGCTCAGGTAGCGCACGGCGTCGACCTCGAGATCCGGAATCCGCCGCGTCAGCCGTGCGGCGAAACCTTGCACGCGCGCCGCCGCCGCTACGACGACCAGGGGCAGATGGAGCCGCGGCGCGGGGGTTCCGAACGCTTCGGCCGCCAGCGCCAGCGCCTCCGCGATGCCCGGGCGGCTGTCGTCGGCGATGTTGAAGGCCTGCCCGACGGCATCGTCTCGCGGAGAGAGGTGATGGGCCGCGGCGGCGACGTCCTCGGCCCGCACGTTGGCCAGCCGCTGCCGGCCTTTGCCCGGGATCGCCCCCAGCGATGTCGGACGGGAGAACACCTTGCCCGCCCCGTCGGTGCAGCCCGGACCGTACACCGTGCACGGCCGCAGGACGACGGCCCGAAGCCCCTCCTGAACCCGCCGCCACACGACGTCCTCCCCGTCACGCTTGCTGCGCCCGTAGTCGTCCTGCGGCGCGCGGGGCGCATCCTCGACGAAGGGAGTTCCCCGGTAGGGGCCGTAGGCGCTGGTGGAGCTCATGTGCACGAACGCGCGCACGCCGGCGTCCAGGGCCAGCCGGGTCATTCTGTCGACGCCGTCCACGTTGACGCGCCGCAGGACGGAGTACGGGGTCGAGAAGTTGCAGATCGCGCCCAGGTGGAAGACGCGGTCGACGTCACCCGCGAGCAGCGGCGGCAGTGTTTCCGGCGCGGTGAGGTCGGCGCGCACCACTTCGACGCCGAGCGCGGCGAGCGCGCTCGTGTCCTCGCGGGGCAGCGCCGCGGCCCGTACCTGCACGCCGTTCTGCACCAGGTGCGCCACCAGATGGCGGCCGAGAAAGCCGGCGGCACCGGTGACGAGGCTGATCCCCGTGTACTCCACGTCCCCCCCCGTGGCCGCCTGCGATCACAGCAGGCAGATTTCCTTCTCCAGCTCGATGCGCCGGGTCTGGCTGTAGCCGACGGCAAACGTCGGAATCCAGCACGAGTGCTTGCCGGCACCGCCGGCGACCAGCACGCGGATCAGCTCGGCGCTGCGCGCGAGCGGGATGCGCCCGCCCCATCCCTCGATCTGGTCCGCGTAGCCGCCCCACGAGGTCAGCTCTTCGAGCTTCTGGGCAGAGATGCGGTCGACGGCGACGCGGGCGTGCTCGTAGAAGTAGCGCTGCACGTCCTCGCGCGAGAACCCCGACCTCGCCACCGCCTGCGCGTGCTCCGGGCCGAAGACGACGAAATGGTCGCCGCCGACGTAGAG
>CAZYMF010000052.1:24529-26236 GCA_964648215.1 uncultured Binatia bacterium (SeqCode)
ATGCCGCCGACGGGATGCCGTACCACCGCCAACGGCAGCGAGCCGGCGTTGCGCTGCTCGAGCAGCCCCTGCGCGAAGTCGCGAAACTCCTCGGTCACCAGCCCCACCACGGCGCAGCCGCGGCGCGCCAGCTCGATCTGGTCGTGGACACTCCACGACGTGCACGACCCTCAATCGAAGGCGGCGAGCACGACAGCGCCGCAGGCCTCGGCGCAGCGGCGCAGCAGGTCGTCGCCGGCCTCGAGCGACGGCACCTCCTTGGTGAAGAAGGTCGACTTGATGCCGAAGCGCGTTTCCAACGCTGTTGCCGTCCGCTGCAGCAGGACGTCGGCGTTGGGCTTGTTGTTGCTGAAGAAGCCCACCGTCGCGCCGCGCAGGCTGTCGAGCCGGTGTCCGAGCGCCTCGGGCGGCGGCGGGCTGCTGGTGGGATTCAGGGCAACGATGCGGGTCATCTCGGCTCCTCCCGTTTCTCGCGGCGTTCGTCGATTCCTGCATTACTACGTATTGCAAACTATTTCAATTCGGAATATTACGGCATTGAAATCGATCGGGCCCCGGAAAACGCGAGGTCGACAAGGGAGACGCCGAGAGCAGCCATGCCCAGCCAACAACGACAAGCCGACCAGAGCCACGGCAAGGCCATCATGGGTTTGATCCATCGCGCCACGGCCCGCAACTCGGAGCGCTCGACCCTGGGGCTCAACGTGCGCCAGCGCCTGGTCATTCAGTCCCTCGGCCTGGAGGGCAACCGCCCGATTGCCGCCATCGGCCAGCAGCTCGGGCTGACGCCGTCGACCATGACCGGGCTGGTCGACCGTCTCGAGCAGCAGGGCTTCCTGCGCCGCGAGCGCCACCCCAGCGACCGCCGGGCGACGGTGCTGAGCCTGACCCGCAAGGGCGAGACCGCCTTCCGCCGCGAGGTCGACTTCTACCGCGCCCTGGTCGACGAAACCCTGTCGGCGCTGGGCGACGACGCCAAGCGCCTGGTGCTCGACGGCCTCGCTCACCTCGGCCGCGGCGCGGCGGCGGACGCCGCGTAGGAGCTGCCATGGATTTCCAGCTGAGCGAGGAGCAGCAGCTCCTGCAGCAGACGGTGCGCGAGTTCGCCGACCGCGAGTGCAAGCCGCTGGCGGCGGTGTGGGACCGCGAGGCGCGCGTGCCCGACCGGCGCGTGGTCGAGCAGATGGTGCAGATGGGCCTGGTCGGCATGTGCCTGCCGGGCGAGTACGGCGGCGGCGGGCAGGATCTGCTGTCGGCGATCGTGTGCATCGAGCAGCTCGCGCGCATCTCGCCGCTGTGCGCCGCGCCGATCTTCGAGAGCAACGTCGGCCCGGTGCGCGTCATCGAGCTCTTCGGCAGCGAGGAACAGAAGCGGCGCTTCGTGCCGCGCGTGTGCCGCGGCGAGATGCAGATCAGCGTCGGCATGACCGAGGCCGAAGCCGGCAGCGCGCTGACCGACCTGCGCACCCGCGCCACCAGGGTCGACGGCGGCTGGCGCCTGGACGGCCGCAAGGTCTTCTGCACCGGCGGCGGCCACAGCGAAGCGTACATGGTCTACTGTCGCTTCGGCGACCAGCCCGGCGCCAAGGGCATCGGCGCGATCCTGGTCGAGAAGGGGACGCCGGGCCTCTCTTTCGGAAAGCAGGAGGAGTTCATGGGGATGCGCGGCTTCCCCAGCTCCGACCTCGTCTTCGACGGCTGCGTCGT
>CAZYMF010000053.1:0-26142 GCA_964648215.1 uncultured Binatia bacterium (SeqCode)
GTAGCGGACGCGCTCGATGGTTGGGAAGAAGGGTTCGGCCATTACCGTCTCCTTATTGCGCGTGTGAAAGAAACGGAAAATGAACCACAGAGGCACCGAGTCCACAGAGAATGCCTCAGAGGCTGACGCGCTTGATCCCATCGACGAGGCGCTCGACGTTGAAATTGATCAGGAGACCCCGCTTCAACCCCGTCAACTTCAGGTACGTGAGCAGCTGTGCGGTGTGGATCGCAAGCAGCGACTCGACGACCTTGAGTTCGACAATGAGTTCGCCTCCCACCAGCAGGTCCAGCCGGAAGTCCTCCAGCGTTTTCCCCTTGTACCGGACCGGCACGGATTGCTGACGTGCCACGGCCACTTGGCGCAACTCAAGCTCGCGCGCGAGAGCCTTTTCGTAGATGGACTCCAGCAGGCCTGGCCCGAAGAACCGATGCACCTCAATCGCAGCGCCGATGATCTCCCGGGTCAGTGGATCCTCCTCGGCAATACCCCCCGTCGTCATCCGTGCTCCTTCTCGGTGCTCTCTGTGCCTCTGTGGTTCATCCATCTCCTTCAATCTTCTCCATCCGCGAACGTCGCGCGTAGGTCCCTATAGAGCCGGCGGTAGAGCGCGAGTCGCGCGCGATAGCGCTGGCGCAAGCCAGGATCCGGCTCCACGACCGTCGCGATCGGAGGCGCGACGCAGACGTCCGCGGGGCTCTCGCCGGTGCAGGCGAGGCGGGCGAGGCGCGCCGCGCCGAAGGCCGGGCCGTGCTCGCCGCCGCGGGGATAACTCAGCCGGCGATCGAGAGTGCTGGCGAGAATGCGCCCCCACAGCGGGCTGCGGGCACCGCCGCCGATGACCGACACCTCTTCGATCGCCGTTCCGGCCTCGACGAGCGCGTCCTGCCCGTCGGCGAAGGCAAACGCCACGCCTTCGAGCACGGCGCGCCCGAGATCGGCCCGCGTGGTCTCGTGCGTGAGCCCGAAGAAGACTCCCTTCGCTCGCGGATCGTTGTGCGGCGTGCGCTCGCCCGAAAGATACGGGAGGAAGACCACACCCGAATCGCGATCGCTCCGCTCGATTTCCTGCAACAGATCCTCCTCGTTGGACGAGCCGGTCAGCGCCACCACCCACGAGAGGCAACTGGCGGCGCTGAGAATGACGGACATCTGGTGCCAGGTGTCGGGCAGGCAGTGGCAGAACGTGTGCACCGCGCGATCCGGGTTGGGCGCGTAGGCGCCGTCGGCGACGAAGTAGACGCCCGAGGTACCGAGCGACAGGAACGCCTGGCCCGGTCGAATCACACCGGCACCGGCGGCGCCGGCCGCGTCGTCGCCGGCGCCGCCGGCGACGAGCACGCCGCGCGGGAATCCCCATTCGGCAGCGGGGTCGGCGCGGAGGACGCCGGTCGCCTGCGATCCCTCGACCACCCTGGGCACGAGCGTTTCCGCCAACCCCGTCGCCGCCAGCATCGCCGGTGACCATGCCCGCCGGCCGACGTCGAGCCACAGAGTGCCGGCGGCGTCGGACATGTCCGAGGCGTACTCGCCGTTCAGGCGCAATCGCAGATAGTCCTTGGGAAGGAGAACTCTCCTCACGCGGCGAAACACGTCGGGCTCGTGCTCGGCGACCCACAGCAGCTTCGGCGCGGTGAAGCCCGGCATCGCCAGGTTGCCGGTGATCGCGCGGCTGCGGGGCTCGCGCATCTCCAGGGTCGCGCACTGCGCCGCGCTGCGGCCGTCGTTCCACAGGATCGCCGGACGCAGCACGCGGTCGTGGTCGTCGAGCAGCACGGCGCCGTGCATCTGGCCGGCAAGGCCGACGGCGCGAACGCCGCCCAGCTCCCGCGGATGTCTCCGGCGCAGCTGGGCCACGGCCGCCTGTGTCGCCTGCCACCAGGCCTCGGGATCCTGCTCCGACCACAGCGGTCGAGGGCGCTGCACCGCGAGGGTCACGCTCGCCTGATCGATCACCTTCTGGTGATCGTCAACCAACAGAATCTTCAGTGCCGAGGTGCCCAGATCGATGCCGAGGTACATGCGCGCTCTCCAGAAGCCCGACTAGCGAACCTCACTCGTTATCCCCAAAACCGAAAATACCGAACCGTGGCGCGGGCGTCGCCCGCAAGCCATGTCGGGCGTCGGGTGTCGGGAGTCGGGCGTGCCCGGTGGTGCAAATCTTCGTGCCGCGCGCCGGATACTGTTCTTCATCTCGATGTCAGAATGCTCTGTGATCTTGCCCTCTGTGCCCTCTGTGCCTCGGTGGTGAACTCTCTTTCCTCGGATTCAGGTCAGAATCTGGGCCCAGCGCACGCCAATGGGCGCGATTGTGGCAGGTGGCAAATTGGCTGGTCAATCCGCCCTCCGTGCAGCGCGCCGCGACCGCGGCTTCGCATCGACAATGCTGCCCCGCGTGCCATCGGTTGGCGCGGTCTCGCCGGCACCCAAGGCGGAAGGACCGGCCGTGTGAGCCCAGGGGGGGAGTGGGCCGGGCTGCTCATTCGTTGTAGAGAACGACGAGGGATGGATGCCCCCGTTGCCACCTTCGAGCGCCTGCTGGTGGCGCTGCTCGTCGGCCTGTTGATCGGCCTCGATCGCGAGCGCACCGAGGTGCGCAAGGGTCGCGCGCCGTTCGCCGGGGTGCGCACCTTTCCGCTGATCGCGCTCGCGGGGGCCGTCCCGACGCTGTTGTTGGACACTGCCGGCCCGGGCCTGCTGATCGTCAGCTTTCTCGCCGTCGCCGCGGTGACCGTGGTGTCCTACTTGCGCGGCTCCGCGGCCGGCGACGTCGGCGCCACCACCGAGATGGCGGCGCTGGCGACCTTCCTGCTCGGGGTCGTGGCCGGCGCCGGACAACTGCTGGTGGCCGGCGCCACCGGCGTCGCTGTCGCCGTCTTGCTCGTCGCCAAGCCGCGCCTCGAGGGCTTCTCCAAGGCTCTCACCACCGAAGAGCTTTCGGCGGCGCTGGAGCTGGCGGTGATCTCGGTGATCGTGCTGCCGTTGTTGCCGAATCACGGCTACGGGCCGTGGCAAGTGTTCAATCCATTCAAGATTTGGCTCGTCGTGGTGCTGGTGTCGGCGCTGTCGTTCACCGGCTTCGTCGCCATGCGCCTGTGGGGACAGAGGCAGGGCCTGATCATCGCCGGCGTGGTCGGATCCATGGTGTCGAGCACGGCGGTGACGATGGCGATGGCCTCGCGCGCCCGCGCCAGCAAGTCGTTGGCGGGCGCGGCGGCGTCGGCGACCGTGCTGGCCTCCACGGTCATGTGCCTGCGGGTGGTGGTGCTGACCGGTGTGATCGGGCCGGGAATTCTGCCCTGGCTGGCGCCCGTCATCGGCGTCATGACCGTCAGCGGCCTGGTGGCGGCGTGGTTGCTGCGCGGGCAGAAGGAAACCGACGCCGAGTCCGACGCGGCTTTCACCAACCCGTTCAGCCTGACCGCCGCCGTCTCCTTCGCCGCGATCTACACGCTGGTGCTGCTCGGCGTCGAGGCGGCTCATCACTACATCGGCCCGCGCGGCATGTACCTCGCCGCGGCGTTGTCGGCGCTGGTCGACGTCGACGCGGTCTCCCTCGCCATTACGCAGATGGCGCCGGCCACTCTGGGCTGGCAGGCTGCCGCCATCGGAGTGACGATCGCTTCGGTGACCAACACCCTGGTCAAGCTCGCCATCGCCGTGACCGCCGGCGCTGGCGCCTTCCGCGTCCGCGTGGCCGCCGCGCTCGGGGTGATGGCGGCGGTCGGCGCGCTCGCCGGGCTGGTATTGTTCGTCGGGCTGTAGCCCGACGAAGGTGCTGCTAGTGGCCGACAGGAGGCGGGCCGGCCGCGCCCAGAGGCGGCGGTCCGGCCGCGCCCAGCGGCGGTGGTCCCGCCGCTCCGAACGGAGCCGGGCCGGCCGCGCCCGCGGCAGGCAGGCCCTGCGGCGAGCGCAGGCGTCGCTGCTGCCGGAGCTGGGCGCAGGCCTGGACCCGGGCGATGCTCAAGCCGGTGGCGCGAGAAATTTGCGCCACCGAGTTGCCTTGACGCAACAGATCACGGACCTGGCCACAGTCCTGCGCCATCGCCGGGGTCGGCATCAGCCACAGAACACCCCACAGGAAGACCACAGAAACTGCGAGTGCCTTCATCGGCTTCTCCTGTCCCTGCCTCGAATCAAACGTCCGGCGGGCGATTTCGTTGCGGTCGACGTTGCCGTCCGTTCTCTCCGGCGCTCATCCAAAGTATAGGGCCGCCGCGAAGCCGAGACAACGGAGGATTCGCCATCACCACGCAGCGGATGAGATTAGCCGAGTGATGGTGTATAAACGACCCTTCCCGCAGGAGGAGAGATGAGCGATTTCTACAAGGCGGACAGCGGCAAGAAGCTGCGCAAGCTGCGCGAGCTCAAGCCGGATCTGTTCAAGGCCTTCGTCGATTTCGACGCCAAGGTGTTCGAGGAGGGCGCCTTGTCGGTGAAAACCAAGGAGCTGATCGCCGTGGCTACGGCGCATATCACGCAATGCCCGTACTGCATCGAGGCGCACACGCGGCGCGCCAAGAAGGCGGGGGCCGGCGACGCCGAGGTGGCCGAGGCCATCTTCGTAGCCATGGCGCTGCGGGCCGGCGGCTCGTGGGCGCACAGCTGCATCGCCATGGAGAGCCTGGAAAAAGAGTCGCGGGCGTGAGCGTTCCCATCCACAAGCCGGCGCCGCTGCGGCGCGGCGACCTCATCGGCATCGTCGCCCCGGCCGCCGCCGTCGACGCGGCGGCGGTGGCCACCGGCGTGCACGCGCTCGAGCAGCTCGGCTTCCGGGTGCAGGTCGGCAGCGCCGTGTTCCGTCGCGCCGGCTATCTCGCGGGGCGCGACCGCGAGCGTCTCGACGATCTCGTCGAGATGTTTCGCAACCCCGACGTGAAGGCGATCCTCGCCGCCCGCGGCGGCTACGGCTCGGGGCGGCTGCTGCCCCTGCTCGATCCCGCCATCGCGCGCGAGAACCCCAAGATCGTCGTCGGCTTCAGCGATCTGACCTTCCTGCTCAACGATCTGCTGCAGCGCGCGAGCCTGGTGACGTTTCACGGTCCGATGGCGGTCAGCCTCGCGGAGCATCCGCAGGCGGCGCCGCGGCTGGCCCGCGCTCTGACCGGAGATCGGCGCGACTGGAACCTGAGCGCGCGCGACGTGATCCAGCCGGGCACCGCCGAGGGCGTCACCGTCGGCGGCTGCCTGTCGGTGCTCGTCGCCATGCTCGGCACGCCCTATGCCGTGGAAACCGAGGGTCGTATCCTGTTTCTCGAGGACGCCAACGAGAAGCCCTACCGTGTCGATCGCATGCTCACGCAGCTGCGGCAGGCGGGCAAGCTCGACCGCGTCGCCGGCATCGTCTTCGGCGAGATGCCCGGCTGCGTGGCCCATCCGGACGAGGCGACCACCGTGCGCGACGTGGTGGCGCAGGCCTTCGCGGGGGCCGACTACCCGGTGGCCTTCGGCCTGCCCACGGGGCACGGGGTCGGCTCGGTCACGCTGCCGCTCGGCATCCGCGCGCGCCTGGCCGGCGAGCGCCTCACGCTGCTGGAGTCGTCGCTGGCGGAATGAGACGGGACGGTCACCGCGGCGGCAAGGAGCCGGGCGGGGCGGAGGGCGCCGCGGCATGAGCTTCGAGGCGGTGGAGCGCGAGCTCGACGCGGCGATCGGCCGGCGAGCCTTCCCCGGGGCGGTGTTGCTCGTCCGCGACGACGAACGCGTCTACCACCGCGCCTTCGGGTCTCGCAGCCTGGAGCCGAGCGTCACGCCGATGCACCCCGACACCATCTTCGACCTGTCATCGCTGACCAAGCCCTTCGCCACCGGCATCGCCGTCATGCTGCTGGTCGCCGAGGGCAAGCTGCGGCTCGACGATCGGGTGTCGCGCTTCTTTCACAACTTCGGCGTGCACGGGAAGACGCACATCACTTTTCGCCATCTGCTCAACCACAGCTCCGGCCTGCCCGCCTGGCACGCCTTCTTCAAGGACATCATCCAGACCGAGCACAAGGGCGGGCGCATCAACTTCCTCGCCAGCCCGGCGGCGAAGGGCTACGTCTACCAGGCCATCCATCGCGAGAAGCTCGAGGCGCCGCCCGGGACGCGCGCGGTGTACAGCGATCTCGGCTTCATGCTGCTCGGCGAAGCCGTCGAGGAGATCAGCGGCCTGAGCCTCGACCGCTTCTGCCAGCAGCGGATCTACCGGCCGCTCGGCCTGCGCTCGGTCGGCTTCGTCGATCTGTGGCGGGCGCGCTCGCGCAAGCTCGAGCCGGTCGCGGAGATGATCGCCCCGACCGAGCGCTGCCCGTGGCGCAAGAAGATCCTGTGCGGCGAGGTTCACGACGACAACGCCTACGCCATGGGCGGCGTGGCCGGGCACGCCGGTCTGTTCGGCGCCGCGCGCGACCTCGACGTGCTGCTCGGCCGGCTGTGGCGGTCCTACACGGGCGAGCGCGACTGGGTTCCCCCGGCCATCGTGCGCGAGTTCTGGACCCGTGACGCGGCGGTGCCCGAGTCGACCTGGGCGCTCGCCTGGGACACTCCCAGCGAGCACGGCTCGAGCGCCGGCACGTTGTTCTCGCGCCACGCCGTCGGCCACCTGGGCTTCACCGGCACCTCGGTGTGGCTCGACCTCGATCGCCGGCGGCACGTCATCCTGCTCACCAACCGCGTCCACCCCAACCGCGACAACGAGGCCATCCGCGAGCTCCGTCCACTGATTCACGACCGGATCGTGCAGGCGCTGGCATGAGCCAGTGGAGCGGGCCGAAGAGAATGGAGAACCGGGAACCGGGAATCACGAATGGAGAGCCGGCCAACGGCCGCCACGTGCACCTCATCGCCATCTGCGGCGTGGCGATGGCCGCGCTCGCCGGCATGCTGAAGCAGCGGGGCTATCGGGTGACCGGATCGGACGAGAACGTCTATCCGCCGATGAGCACCCTGCTCGAGCGCTGGGGGATTCCGATCCGGCCGGGCTTCCGCGCCGACAACCTCGCCGATCGACCCGACCTGGTCGTCGTCGGCAACAAGGTGTCGCGCGACAACCCCGAGGTGCAGGCGTTGCTGGCCAGCGGCCTGCGCTACGTGTCGCTGCCGCAGGCGCTGGGCGAGCTGTTCCTCGCCGGCAAGCGCTCGGTGGTGGTGGCGGGAACGCACGGCAAGACGACGTCGACGGCGATGCTCGCCTGGGTGCTGGAGCGAGCCGGCCGCGACCCGAGCGTCCTGGTCGGCGGCGAGGCGAAGAACTTCGGCGGCAACTTCAAGCTCGGCGGCGGCGAGCACTTCGTCATCGAAGGCGACGAGTACGACACCGCCTTCTTCGACAAGGGACCGAAGTTTCTGCACTACCGGCCGCAGGCGCTGCTGCTGACGGCGGTCGAGTTCGACCACGCCGACATCTACCGCGACCTCGACCACGTGAAGTCGGCGTTCCGCAAGCTGATCGAGATTCTACCGGCCGGGGCGCCGCTGGCGGTGGCGGCGGATTTCCCACACGCCCTCGCCGTGGCGCGGCGCGAGGGTCTGCAACCGGAGAGCTTCGGCGTCGCCGCCGGCGCCGACTGGCGGATCGAGAACCTGCGCGCCGCCGACGGCGAGACCAGCTTCGATATCGTCCACAAGGGGCGGCACGAGGGCACGGCGACGTTGCGCGTTCCCGGGGCCATCAACGCCCGCAACGCGCTCGGCGTCTACATCATCGCCCGCCGCCTCGGCCTCGGCAGCGAGGAGATCCTGCCCGGGCTGCGCGGCTTCGCCGGCGTGGCGCGGCGCCAGGAGCTGGTCGGCGAGTTCGGCGGCGTGACGGTGATCGACGACTTCGCGCATCATCCCACGGCGGTGGCCGGAGCCATCGGGGCGATGCGGCAGAGCTACCCGGGGCGGCGACTGTGGGCGGTGTTCGAGCCGCGGTCGAACACCAGTCGGCGCAAGGTCTTTCAGCACGACTACGTCGAGGCGTTCAGCGCCGCCGATCGGGTCATCATCGGCGGCGTGTTTCAGAAGTCGACGGACGCCGTCGGCGCCGACGAGCTGTTCTCGCCCGAGCAGCTCTCGCGCGAGCTCAACGTCCGCGGCGTCGAGGCGCGCGCCTTCCCCGAGATCGACACCATCCTCGTGGCTCTCTGCCGCAACGCCAGGCCCGGCGACGTGATCCTGCTGATGTCGAACGGGAGCTTCGGCGGCTTGCGCGACAAGCTGGCGGCGGCCCTGGGCGAAGGCGCCTGACCCCGAACGGAAAACTTTTCCTCGGGTTTGGGTTAGCACCTGCTGTGCAGGGAACCACCCATCGCGCATCTTTCCCGAAAGCCGACCAAAACTCTCGTTGACAGGGGGGCCGTTGCTTCCTACAGTGCGGCCCCATGGCCGGCCTTTCGAGGCGGAAACCGCGAATCGCAACCCGTTTGGGCGCTGTGGCCCTAGCCGTTCTACTCGGCAGCTACGCCGCCGCCCAGACGGTGTACAAGTGGACCGATGACGACGGGGTCGTGCACTTCGCGGACAACCCGCCGCCGCGCGGCATGCAGTACGAGAAGCGCGACGTTCCACCACCGCCAACGGCCGCCGAGGCAAGCGCTGGCGAGGCTGGCCCGGCTGGCGCGCCGGCGGAGAAGTTCGAGGGTCCGGCGCGGGTGATCCTCATCAGCAACGACTCCTTCCCCAGCGGAGACAACAGCCGCCACGTCATCGGCGTGGTCAAGAACGTCGGCGGTGACAGCGCCGCCAACGTCCGCGTCACCGTCCGCATCACGGATAGCCAGGGGAACGAGTGCGACTCCGAAGACATCAGCGTCGCCCCCTCCGCGCTCGATCCGGGCGCCTCCGGGAACTTCGACACGACGATCGACAGCCCATGCTTCGCCGACGGCGGCGGCAACGTCGACGCCGCGCCGAAGTGGGAATGATTCGGCAAAGCTCAGTAGTTGATAGTCAGTGGTTCATAGTCAATAGTTGATGGTTAATGGTTAATAGTTGATGGTCGATAGTTCAAGGCTCGGTGGTCCTCCACGTACCGACAGTTGACCATCGGCTAGCAACTCTCGACTGTCAGCTATCGACTTCTTCTTTCCTCACCACCGATATCGGATGCTGGCACCGATATCGCCGGGCCTGAGGAGTTCGATCTGTAGGCCCGGCTGCGACGGTCCCGAGTCCCCGAAGTTGAACGGCGAACGGTCGAGCAGCCGGCCCAGTCGATCCATCGCCCCGGGGGGTTCGGCCGCCGGTCGGACCGCCGCGTGCACCACCAGGTCGAGCCCGTGGGGGGAGGGCTCGAACAGGGCCCCCACCCCGGCCACACCGAAGCCGAAACGCCAGGTGTCCAGAGAGGAGGGGATCTCGACCTTGACGCTGACCGGGATGCGCACGCGCTCGCCGCGCACCGCCAGCGGGTCCGCTGCCTGCGCACAGGCGGCGGCGACGAGCAGCATTGGAACTACCCAACGCAGCCGCGGCCGCACGCGATTGATCCGTGAGAAAATGTCCGTTGGCGTCACCTGCCCCACGCTGGAGCAAATCGCATGGTGAGGCGCCGCCCACCATTTTGCCAGGACTTTTCGCCGAGGATCGATCGTGTCGTCAGAAATCTACCGTGACACGCTCAATTCTTCTGACGGAGGAAGGAGATCCCACGCAGCGCGGCCGCCGCGGAGACCTCGAGAATCAACGGCAGCTCGGCAAAGGCCGGATGGCCGACGATGGCCAACAGACCGTCGCCGATCGTCCCTTCTCCCGGAGCGGCGTGGCGATCGCGGTGGCCGCCGCAGGGAACCTGGCAATCGTTGAGGTGAAACCCGACCAGGCGTTCGAGCAGCGCCTCCTGCGCCAGGGCATCGGCCAGCTGCTCGCCCGCGTGCGCGTGGGCGAGATCGAACCCGGCCGCATGCAGGTGGCAGGTATCGATCAAGACCGCGAGCTGCGCCGGGGCGGCGCCGACGTCTCGCACCAGGCGTCCGATCTCCCACAGCTCCTGCCCGATCTCGCTGCCCTCGCAGCTGTTCTCGATGACGGCGCAAGCGCCGGCCGGCATGCGCTCGAGCACCTGGCTCAGCTTGCGCGCCGCCTCGCGCAACGCCGCTTCGAGATCGCCATGGCCCTTGACGTAGCCCACGTGGAAACACACGCCGGCGAGCCCGAGCTGCTGCGCCAGCTTCAGATCCCCGACCAGGCTCGAGACGGAAGCGTTGCGTATGCGGCCCTCGGGGCTCGCCAGGTTGGTCAGCAACGTGGCGTGCACCAGGCCCCACAGCGACCGTCCTGCCGCCGCCGCGCGATAGGCCGCCTGGTCGGCCTCCTCGGGGATGCCGTCCTTTCCAAAACGCTGCGGGTTGCGCAGCGTGGTCTGGAAGGCGTCGAGGCCGGCCGCCTGCAAGGTAGCCGGGATCGACGCCAGCGGCGGATCGATGTGCAGGGCCGGCCGCATCCGTCGAACCTACATCAACGAGATCAGAGTGCTCAGGGTCATCAGGAGCATGAGCACCAGGCCGACCGTGAAGGCAATGGTACGCTGCGGCTGGCGTTGCCGGATGTAGAAGACGCTGTGCAGCACCCGGGCCGTCGCGAAGCCGACCAGGTAGATCCGCGCCATGAACATCGACGGCTGGGTCAGACAGTAGAACAAGGCGACGCCGAAGAAGGGCAGGATGTTCTCGAGGTCGTTGCGGTGCGCCCGACGCGCGCGCTCGACGTCCTCGTCCGCTTCCTGCGGCGGCAGACCCTGGAGCTGGTAGTCCTCCGGGGTCGCGTAGACACCGCGGCGAATGCGGATCGTGCTGGTGTAGCTGCCCACCGCAACCATCTTCAGCACGAGAACCAGATAGACGACCCCGAGCAGCTGCAGAGCCGGGTTGTGTGCCAGCAACGCGTCCATGATGTACCTCCCCGCCCAAGCATGGGCTCGGACTCTCTTAACACAGGTTGCCGGCCCAGTGGCAAAACGGCCGCGCGGATCACGGCGCCGGCGCGTAGAGCTGGCGGTACTGGCGGTAGCCGGCGATCACCCGCTTCACGTAGTCGCGGGTTTCCCGGTAGCTGATCGATTCGACGAACTCGTCTCCGTCCGGGCCGGGAGACCGTCGCTCCCACTTGCGCACCGCCGCGACGCCGCCGTTGTAGGCGGCCAGCGCCTTGACCCGGTCGCCGTCGAACCGGGCCAGGAGCTGCGCCAGGTAGGTCGTTCCCAGGGAGATATTGCGCTGCGGGTCGTAGAGCTCGGCCATCGTCACCGGCTCGCCGGCAACCCGGCGCGCGGTGCCCGGCAGCAGCTGCATCAGACCGCGCGCGTTGGCCGGCGAGCGCGCCTGCGGATCGTAGAGACTCTCCTGCCGGATGAGGGCGGCAACCAGAAGCGGATCGAGGCCGTGGGCGGTGGACTCGTGCCGGACCTCGGGCCAGAAACCGAGGGGATAGAGAATGCGCTGACGTTCCTCCGCGTCCAGGCCGGCCTGCCCGCCGAGCCGGCGCAGCAACCGGATGGCGGCCCCCTCGCCGTCGACGACCGGATACCAGCGCAGCAACCGTCGCAGGGCCGAAACATCCTGGCGGTGGTCGCGCTCGTAGGCCGCCAGCTCGATGCGCGCCAGCGACGGCAGACCCGCCGCCTTGAGCTCGATGGCCCGATCGAAATGGAAGTCGGGCCGCGGCGGAACGACCACCGTATCGACCGGCACGGCGACCGGCGACAGGGCCGCGGACGACGGCAGCGCGAGACGTCGTTCGGCCCACATCGCGTAGTAGCTGGTGGGAGCCTCGGCCCGGATGCGCCGGTAGATGTTGCCGGCAGCCGTTGTCCGCCCGAGGTGATCGAGCGCACGCGCCTGCCAGTAGAGCGCGTCGGCACAGGGCGCCACCGAGCGGCAGCGGGCGAGCGAGGCGAAGCTCCTCTCCGCCGCTTGCCACTGTGAGGCGCGGTAGTAGATCCAACCCACGCGCCAGCGCGCCCCGCGCGCCAGCGGATCACGCGGCGCCTCGCGCGCGAGCCGGCGGTACGCGGCGAGCGCGCGACTGGTCTTGCCGGCATGCTCGTGAATGCGGCCGATCGCGTACAGCGCCTCGGTCCGTTGCCTGGCCCGCCGATAGTGGCGTCGCAGGCCCTCGAACTCCGCCAACGCCTCAACGTCGCGATCGCGATTCCACAAGATCGTGCCGATCCGGAACACGGTCGCCGCCGCCAACGCGCTGCCGGCTTCGGCGCGGACGACGGCGCGCAGGGCCGCGATCGCGTCATCGACGCGGCGCAGCCCGAGCAGGGCCTGCGCCCGCAGGCGCAGCACCTCGGCGCGGTCCTCGCGGCGACTCGACAACAGACGCTGCGCCACCTGATCCGCCGTCGTGTAGTCGTGCTCGCCCACCAGCAGGCGCAGCTCTTCGACCAGATCGGCCCCGGTCGGCTCGAGATCGGGGTGGGCGGCGCGGAGCCGCTGCAGCTCGGCCTTTGCGGCCAGCGCGATCTTCTCCCCCGGCGCGTTGCGGCGAAGATCCTGCAGCAGTCGCGCCGCTTCGTAGACGTTGCCGGTGTCGATCTCCAGGCGGGCCAGCTCGAGAGTGGCGCGGTGGGCGATGGCGGCGCTCGAACCCGCGGCGGCGGTGCGCAAGGCGTCACCGGCCCGCCGCGGATGGTGCAGCGACATCTCCACGCGTCCGAGCGCCAGGGCGGCCGCGTCTCTCTTCACGCTGCGCGGGTACTCGGCGATCAGCCGCCGCAGAGGCGCAACCGCGTCGGCCGCCTGACCCGAGGAGGCCAGCGCCCGCCCGAGGTAGAAGAGGTGGTAGTCGGCCAGCGCGGGGTAGCTCTGCAGCAGGGATTGAAAACGCGGCACCGCCGCCGCATAGCGCCTGTGCCGCAGCAGCAGCACGGCATCGGCAAAGGCGACCCGTTGCTCCGGCGAGGGTGGCGGCGGGATCGCCGCCGGCGAGGGCGCCGTGGCCGGGAGGGCGGCCGCGGGCAGCAGGCCGCAGGACGCCAACACCCCGGCGAGCCCGATCAACCCAACCACCGCCGCCAGTCGTCGCACTCCGTATGGGTAGCATATCCACGGCGGCTCCAAAATGTCGTCGGGGCTAGGGGGTTACGGGGTTAGCCGCCCGTTGAAAAACGCGAAGACACCCTTCGACAAGCTCAGAGTGAGCGGGAAAAGTCCTTTGAAATCAGGGTGGGGCTCCGCTCATGCTGAGCCTGTCGAAGCATCGGGTGGGGTTTTTCAACGGGCTGCCCAGGGGGAAGAAGGAAACGGCCGCGAATCCGCTAACCCCGCAACCCCCTATTCATCGCTGCCGACAGGCAAACTGACCCGCTACCGTCGTCCCTCCGACATTGACATCGCCGGAGGCTTCCGCCAACAAACCCGCATGCTCTCGTGGAGGGGGGATTGAAGCCGGCACTGGTCCTGGCCTCGGCTTCGCCGCGACGGCGGGCGTTACTCGCCGAGCTGGGTGTGGCGTTCGAGGTGCTGCCGAGCGACGTGCCGGAGCAACCGCGCCCGGGGGAGAGCCCGGGCGCGTTCGCCGTGCGGGTCGCACACGAGAAAGGACGCGAGGTGGCGGGCCGCCGGCCCGATCGCTGGGTGTTGGCGGCGGACACGGTCGTGGTCCTCGACGGCGAGATTCTGGGAAAGCCGCGCGATCGTGACGACGCGCGCCGCATGCTCCTTGCCCTTTCGGCAAGCGTGCATCACGTGCTGACCGCCGTGGCCCTGCTGGCGCCGTCCACGGACGCCGGCGAGGAGCTCCTGATCGAGAGCGAGGTGACGTTCCGGCGGCTCACCGGCGCCGAGATCGAGACCTATCTCGATTCGGGCGAGCCGTTCGACAAGGCCGGCGCTTACGCCATCCAGGGCGGCGCCGCCGATTTCGTCACCACCGTGGCCGGATCGTACACCAACGTCGTCGGCCTGCCGCTCGAAGAGCTGCGAGCCCTGCTGCGGCGCCACGGCCTGCTGGCGGCGGCGACAGGCACGGCGGAGTCGGCGCGGTGAGCGCTCCCTTCGCGGCCAGCGCGCGGGTGGGCGACAACGTTGCCCGCATCCGCGAACAAGTGGCCCGGGCCGCCGCGCGGTCCGGGCGCCAGGCCGAGGAGATCCGCATCATCGCCGCGGCCAAAACCAAGCCGCCCGACATGATCCGGGCGGCGATCGATGCCGGCATTGCCGACATCGGCGAGAACTACGTGCAGGAAGCCGCCGGCAAGATCGAGGCGGTAGCCGCACCGGCGCGTTGGCACCTGATCGGCCACCTGCAGCGAAACAAGGCCGCCCGCGCCGTGGGGATCTTCGACGTGATTCAGACCGTCGACAGCCTGGCGCTGGCCGACGCGATCGAGAGGCAGGCCAAGGATCGCGGCAAGGTGGTCGAGGTCCTCGTCGAGGTCAACATCGGCAACGAAGCCAGCAAGAGCGGAGTGGCGCCGGCACGGGTCGGCGCGCTGCTGAGCGAGCTGCGAACCAGACCGCATCTGAGAGTCACCGGCCTGATGGCCATTCCACCGGCCGTAGCGGAGGCGGCCCAGGCGAGGCCCTACTTCGCCAGCTTGCGGCGTCTGCGAGACGAGCTCGCCGCCGGCATGCCGGGCTTGCGCGAGCTGTCGATGGGCATGAGCGACGATTTCGAGGTGGCCATCGAGGAAGGGGCGACGATGGTGCGCATCGGGCGCGCGCTCTTCGGCCCCAGGGAGGGGAAAGCATGAAAACCAAGCGCAGCACGACCGGGCCTCGTCGCGGGAAGTCCGCACGCCAGCGCACCGTGGGCTTCATCGGTGGCGGCAACATGGCCACGGCACTGATCCGGGGTCTGGTCGCCGCCGGACTGTACGGTGCGGACGAGATCGAGGTCAGTGACGTCGATGCGGCCAAGCGCTCGGCGCTGAAACGACGGCTGAAGGTCGCCGTCACCGGGGACAACCTCGCCGTCGCCCGCCAGGCGCGGGTGATCTTCCTGGCGGTCAAGCCGCAGATCATCGATCAGGTCCTCACCGGGCTGCGCGAGGCGGCGAGTCCGCGGCAGCTTTTCATCTCGATTGCCGCCGGCGTGCCGACCGCGCGCCTCGAACGCCTTCTCGGCCCGGAAGCACGAGTCGTTCGCGTCATGCCCAACACGCCGGCCCTGCTGGGCCAGGGGATGTCCGTGATCGTGCGCGGCACGCGTGCCACGGCCGCCGACGAGCGCTTGGCGGTCAAACTCTTCGGCGCCGTTGGGCGGGCGGTCGCGGTGCAGGCGGAATCCCTGATCGACGGGGTCACCGGACTGAGCGGCAGCGGCCCGGCGTACGTGTACCTCTTCGCGGAGGCATTGATGGCCGGCGGCGTGGCCGCCGGGCTGACCGCGGCGCTGGCTCGCGAGCTGACCTACCAGACCCTGCTGGGGGCGACCGCCATGCTGCAGGAGACCGGGGAGTCACCCGAGGCACTGCGAGCCCAGGTCACCTCACCTGGAGGCACGACTCTGGCGGGTCTGACCGAGCTCCGCAGCCGCGGATTCAAGGACACCGTCATGGCGGCGGTAGTGGCCGCGACGCGCCGCTCGATGGAGCTCGGCCGCGGCTGAGATTGCTTGTGGCGGCCGAGCTTCCAGGCTAAGAAATCCCGGGATGTTCATTCTGTCCAATTTCCTCGCCGCCATCGCCCAGGCGCTCAACCTCGTGCTGTGGCTCTACATGTGGATCGTCATTGCCCGCGCCTTGATCTCCTGGGTGAACCCGGACCCCGGCAATCCGATCGTGCGCTTCCTGTACAACGCCACCGAGCCGCTTCTCTATCGCGTCCGGCGCCTCCTGCCGTACTTTGCCGGCGGCATCGATTTCTCGCCACTGGTCGTCATCATCGCCATCTACTTCCTGCAGCAGTTTCTCGTTCAGAGCCTGTACGACATGGCCAACAGCCTCCGATGACGGTGCCTTTTCTCACCGTCGTCGCCGCTGGCGTGCGGGTCCGCGTCCGGCTGCAACCGCGCGCCGCGCACAACCGCATCGTCGGCCGGCACGGCGATTCGCTCAAGGCCCAGGTCACGGCACCGCCGGCCGACGGAAAGGCCAACGCGGCCCTCGAGCGGCTGCTGGCGGCGTTCGCCGGCGTGCCACCATCGGCCGTGCGCGTGGTTGCGGGAGCGAAGAGCCGCGAGAAGACGGTCGAGCTGGTCACGAATGACGGACCGGCCCTGGCGGCCAAGCTGGAACGGGCCGCGCTTTCCCCGGTCGTTGACAACCCGAATGGAGGTGGTTAACTGCTGCCAGCACCACGGAGGATCCGATGCCCATCTACGAGTACCAATGCCCGAAGTGTGGCTCGTTCGAGCGCATGCAGAAGTTCAGCGACCCGCCGGTGAAGCGTTGTCCCACCTGCAAGTCGAAGGTGACCAAGCTGATCTCGAACACCTCGTTCCAACTCAAGGGCTCGGGCTGGTACCTCACCGATTACGCGCGTAAGAACGGCAGCGGCGGCGCCGGCGGCGCCAAATCCGAGAGCGCCGAGAAGGCCGAAACCACCTCCTCGGAAGCCTCCTCGGGCGGCTCGAAGTCCGACTCCTCAAAGTCCGAGCCGAAGACCAAGACGAACAGCAAGCACGCCAGCGCCGCCTGATTCACCGGCAAAGCGCCACTGCTTCGTCAGACCAGAGAGCCGCCGCGGCCGAGCCGCGGCGGCTTTTTCGTGTCCTGGCTACGCCGCAGCCGCAGCGCGATGCGTCTCGACGCGCCGCTCCAGGGCCACCACCCGCTTGCGCAGCCGGTCGACATCGGACCGCGAGGCCAGATCCAACCGGTGTACGATCGGGGCAACAGCCTTCTCGGCCCGGTTCGTCGCCGTCTTCAGCAACCGCTCCCCGCGTTTCTCCAGGTCCGCCCGCGCCCGATTCACCCGACGCCGCACATCCTCCGTCGTCCGCTCGATCTCGTGCGTGAACCGACGCACGGCCTTGCGCGGAGCCGGCGGCAGCAGGTCGACCGTCTCCTTCCACATCCTCCGGGCACTCTTCTCGGCATCGAGGCGAACCGTCTCCAGCCGCTTCGGCAACCGAGCCAGGACACCCTTCCGAGCTCGTTTCGCTGTCATGGCAAACACCTCCTTCGTGGAATGCATTTAACACAGCGCGTCATGAAGTCAATGCGGCGCGTCATCAAAAACTCCTCCGGGGCCCCGCCAGGCGGCCCGAGGAGCCTTCTTCCGCCCGCGAATCGTGGCCAAACGCGGCCAAAACCGTCTTGCTCCGGTAGTGGGAATCTGGTACGCAGCGCGATACTCTGAATGTGCGGGCGGCTGCACGGAAAACGTTGACATATGGTGCTCGACTTCTTGCTCGGCATGTTCTCGAACGATCTCGCGATCGACTTGGGAACGGCAAACACGCTGATCTACGTCAAGAGCGAAGGCATCGTCTCCAACGAGCCGTCCGTCGTGGCGGTGCAGAAGGACGCGCGGGGGGGGCGGCGTGTGTTGGCGGTGGGGGCCGAGGCCAAGAAGATGCTCGGGCGCACCCCGGGTTCGATCGTGGCGATTCGCCCACTGAAGGACGGCGTCATCGCCGACTTCGAGATCACCGAGGCGATGCTGCGCTACTTCATTCAAAAGATCCACAACCGCAAGGCGCTGGTGCGGCCGCGCATCATCATTTGCGTGCCGTTCGGCATCACCGAGGTGGAGAAGCGGGCGGTCAAGGAGTCGGCGGAGTCGGCCGGGGCGCGCGAGGTGTATCTGATCGAGGAGCCGATGGCGGCGGCGATCGGCGCCGGGCTGCCGATCACCGAGCCGACCGGCAACATGATCGTCGACATCGGCGGCGGCACCACCGAGGTGGCGGTCATCTCCTTGAAAGGCGTGGTGTTCTCGAAATCGGTCCGCGTCGGCGGCGACAAGATGGACGAGGCCATCGTCCAGTACATCAAGCGCAAGTACAATCTGCTCATCGGCGAACGCACGGCCGAGCTGATCAAGATCACCATCGGCTCCGCGTACCCGGGCAACGAGATCCAGACGATGGAGATCAAGGGGCGCGATCTGGTCGCCGGCGTGCCCAAGACGGTGGAGGTCTCCGACGAGGAGATCCGCGACTCGCTGCTCGAGCCGATCAATCAAATCGTCGACGCGGTCCGCATCGCCCTGGAGCGGACGCCGCCGGAGCTGGCCTCCGACATCGTCGACAAAGGGATCGTTCTGGCGGGAGGCGGCGCCCTGCTGCGCAACCTCGACGTCCTGCTGCGCGAGGAGACCGGGCTGCCGGTGGTCCTGGCCGACGACCCGCTGACCGCCGTGGTGATGGGTGCCGGCAAGGTGCTCGACGAGCTGACCCTGTTGAAAGACGTAACCATACAATAGAAAGCCGGAACGCGGTCGCGCCGACCAAGTGGTAGGCGGTGGCGCGCAGTCTCGACCATGCTGGAGTTCCTCCGGAGAAATCGTATCGTTTTCACCTCCGGCTTCTTGCTGCTCTTCTCCCTGCTGCTGATCTCGGCCAGCGCCCGTGCCCGCCAGCCGCGCGATCCGTTCGCCGCCATCCTGCTCGAGGGCATGCGCCCGTTGCAGGTGGCGGTCACCGACGTTCTGACGTCGGTCTCGGCGGTGTGGACCAACTACGTGGACCTCGTCGACGTGCGCGCCCAGAACGAAGCTCTGCGCCGGCGTGTCGCCGAGCTCGAGCAGAGCACCGGCCGCCTGGCGGAGCTGCAAGAGAACAACCAGCGATTGAATGAGCTACTCGGCTTCCGCTCCACGCTCGACGGCGAGACACACCCGGCCCAGGTCTCCGGACGCGATCCGGGCACGCTGTTCCAGAGCCTGACCATCAACAAGGGCGAGAGCGACGGCGTGCGCAAGGGCTTTGCCGTGATCGCACCCGCCGGGGTCGTCGGCCAGATCATCGCCACCAGCCCGCACGCCGCCCGTGTTCTGTTGATCACCGATCACAGCAGCGGCATCGACGCGATCGTCGAGCGCAGCCGGGCCCGCGGCATCGTGGCGGGCGCGCTGGCCGACGGCTGCGTCATGAAATATCTCAAGCGCGGCGAGGACGTCGCGGTGGGCGATCGGGTGGCAACCTCCGGCCTGGACGGCATCTTCCCCAAGGGTATCTTGATCGGCGAGGTGACCGGCGTCTCACGCAACCATCGCGGCTTGCTGCAGATGGCCGAGGTTCGCCCGACCGCGCCGCTGGAGAGGCTCGAGGACGTGCTGGTGGTCGCGCCGACGGCGCAGCGGCACGAAGTGGACGAGGGTAAGCGCTGAGATGCGGACTTTCGCCTTCTTCTTCGTCGCGGCGGCCCTGGCCCTGCTCGTGCAATGCACCGTATGCCCCTGGCTTCCCCTGGGCGGCTCGATCCCCGATCTCATGCTGATCATCTGCGTGTACCTCGGCCTGCACCAGCACACGGTCGGCGGCGCCCTGGGCGCCTTTCTCCTCGGCTACGCGCAGGACAGCTTCTCGGGCAGCACCATGGGGCTGAATGCCTTCGCCCTGTCCCTGGTGTTCGTCGTGGTCTACCTGACCTCGCGACGGCTGTGGGTCGAGAACACCATCTCGACCATCGTGCTGGTTTTTCTGGCCTCGGTGGTCAAGACTCTGGTAGTAATTCTCTTGTTGGCGCTGTTTCTCACCACCAGCGGCGTGTGGACCACGGCCGCCAAGCATCTGCTGATCGAAGCCGCCGTGGCCGCGGCGATCAGCCCGCTGATCTTCGCCCTGCTCGCCCAGAGCCGGCGTGCGGTGGCCGCGGAGGATGACGCGTGACGCCCCTGGGCCAGCGCGAAACGCCCGTGGCACTGCGGCGGCGGCTGGTGCTCTTCCTGCTGGCGGCGATCGTCGGCCTGTTCGCGTTGCTCAGCCGTCTCTGGGTGCTGCAGGTCACCGAGGGCGAGGAAAAACGGGCGCTGTCGGAAAACAACCGCATCCGCCTGCGCCGCGTGCGTGCCACCCGCGGCACGGTGCTGGATCGACGCGGACAGGTGCTCGTCGACAGCCGGCCCTCCTTCGACGCGGTGCTCGTCCCCGAGGATTCTCCCAACCTCAACCTGACGATCGAGAATCTGGCGCAACTGCTCGGTCAGGGGGCGGCGGAAACGCAGTCGATCCTGCAGCAGGCCAAAGGCCGTCCTCCTTTCCAGGAGGTGGTCGTCAAGCGCGACATCGACTGGAATCAGATGATGACGCTGGAGACGCACCAGCTCGACCTGCCCGGGGTCAGCCTGACCATCACGCCGCGTCGCAGCTACCCGCTGGGTCCCACGCTGGCGCACCTGCTCGGGTACGTCGGCGAGGTCAACGAGAAGGAGCTCGCCGCCGACCCCTACTACCGCATGGGCGATCTGATCGGGAAGACGGGCCTCGAGCGACGCCTGGAGAAAACCCTGCGAGGAGTGAACGGGGGGCAGCAGATCGAAGTCGACGCCGTCGGGCGCAAGCTGCGAGTGCTGCGCGAAGTCGAGGAGACGCCGGGAGACACGGTCACCCTGACCATCGACCTCGAGCTGCAGAAGGCGGCCGAGAGCGCGTTCGGCGATCGTGACGGCTCGCTCGTCGCCCTCGACCCGAACAGCGGCGAGATCCTCGCCTACGTCAACCACCCCTCGTACGATCCCAACCAGTTCGCCCACGGTATCACCACCGAGCAGTGGGCCGCGCTGATGAAGAATCCCCACCACCCCCTGGCCAACCGCGCCATCCAGGGGCAATATCCGCCGGGCTCGACCTTCAAGATCGTCATGGCGACCGCCGCCCTGGAGGAAGGGCTGATCACCCCGTTCACGCACATTTACTGCAGTGGCGGCCTCCAGTTCGGTGGCCACTACTTCCATTGTTGGAAGAAAGGCGGCCACGGTTCGGTCAACGTCCACGAAGCGCTGGTGCAATCCTGCGACGTCTTCTTCTACGAGATGGCCCAGCGCATGAGCATCGACACCATCGCCCGCTACGCGCACGCCTTCGGCCTCGGCCAGCCCACGGGGGTCGCCCTCGAGCACGAGAAGGTCGGGCTCATCCCCGACGAGAAGTGGAAACGGAAGCGTTTCGGGCAGCCGTGGTACGCGGGCGAGTCGCTCTCGGTGGCCATCGGGCAAGGGTACGTGACCGCTACTCCCCTGCAGATGGCCAATCTGATCGCGACGACGGCAACCGGCACCCGCTATCGGCCTCACTTCGTGAAGAAGGTGACCACGCCCGACGGCGAGGTGGTGCGCCGAACCGAGCCGGAGGCACTGTCGCGCCTCGAGTTTCGCGAGACCACCCTCAAGCAGGTGCGCGACGCCCTGCGCGACGTCGTCGAGAGCGATCACGGCACCGGCCGCAAGGCACGGGTCAAGGGCATCGACGTCGCGGGCAAGAGCGGCACCTCGCAGGTGGTCAAGCTCGGCGCGGTCCGCCTCAAGGCGGCGCAGGTGCCCTGGAAGCAGCGCGACCACGCCTGGTTCGTCGCCTACGCGCCGGTGGAGGAGCCCCAGATCGCCGTCGCCTGTGTCGTCGAGCACGCCGACGGCGGCGGTGGCGCCATCGCGGCACCGGTGGTGCAGACCGTGATCGAAACCTACACACGGCGGCAGCCGCAGCGCGTGGCGAGCTATGCTCAAGATCGATCGGCGGCTGATCGTTCACTTTGACTGGCTGCTGCTGGTCCTGGTGCTGGTGATCGTCGGCTGCGGCGTCACCACCGTGCTCAGCGCGACGTACACGCCGAGCCGGCCGGTGAGCGGTCTGGTGCTGCGCCAGCTGACGTGGGCGGGCCTCGGCCTGATCGCCATGCTGGCCTCGCTCAGCTTCGACTACCGCCGCCTGGAGAGCTTCGCCTATCTCGTCTACGGCGGAGCGCTGCTGCTGCTGGTGCTGGTGCCGGTGCTGGGCGCGGTCGGCGGCGGCTCGCGCCGCTGGCTCACCTTCGGCCCGGTGTCGCTCCAACCCTCGGAGTTCATGAAGCTGGCGCTGGTGGTGGCGCTGGCGCGCTGGCTCCATCGGCTGGCCGGGGACCAGCCGCTGCCGCTGCGGGCGCTGATCGTTCCGGTGCTGCTGCTGGCACCGGCCACGCTGCTGATCCTCAAGCAACCCGACCTCGGCACCGCCCTGGTGCTGGTGGCGACGGCGGGAAGCCTGATCCTGCTCTCCGGCTTCCGGGCGCGCTACGTGCTCCTCGTCTTCGCCCTGCTGGCGCCGGCGATGCCCCTGCTATGGGGCCACCTGAAGCCCTACCAGCAGCAGCGCCTGCTGACCTTCGTCGATCCGATGGCCGACCCCCTCGGCGCCGGCTACCACGTGATTCAGTCGGAGATCGCCATCGGCTCGGGCGAGTGGTGGGGCAAGGGCTTCCTGCACGGCACGCAGAGCCGGCTCAACTTCCTTCCCGAGCAGCACACCGACTTCATCTTCTCGGTCTTCGCCGAGGAGTGGGGCTTCGTCGGCTCGATGGTGCTGCTCTTTCTCTACGCGGCGCTGCTGCTGCGCTGCTTCGTCATCGCCAGCCGGGCCAAGGACAGTTTTGGAACTCTGCTCGCGTTCGGCATCACCGCGACGATCTTCTGGCAGGTGCTGATCAATCTCGGCATGGCCACCGGCTCGCTCCCGGTGGTGGGCATCACGCTGCCCTTCTTCAGCTACGGCGGCTCCTCGCTGCTGGCGCTGATGATCGGCATCGGCCTGCTGATCAACGTCAGCATGCGCCGCTTCACGTTTTGAAGGTGTTAGGTTGTTACGGCCGCCAATATGGCCTAACAACATAACAACCTAACAACTCAACAACGTAATCTCTCATCGCGGCAGCCAGCCGCCCTGCCCTCCCAGGTACTCCAGCGCCACCGTCGACAGCATCTCGACGCCGATGGGCAGGGCATGCTCGTCGATGTCGAAGCGCGGGTGATGGCACGGGTAGGCGTCCTGGTGCGCCGGGCGCGCGCCGAGAAAGGCGAAGGCGCCGGGAACCTGCTCGAGGTAGAGGCCGAAGTCCTCCGCTCCCATCACCGGGTGCGCCAGCTCGATCACCGCGTCGTCGCCGCGCGCCTCCTGGATCACGCCGCGCACGAAATCGGTGAAGCCGGCGTGATTGACGACGACGCCGGACCCGGGCACGTAGGCCACCTCCGCCGTCGCGCCGAAGGCGGCGGCGGTGTGCTGCGCCAGCTCCTCAATCCGCGCCGGCAGGCCGGCGCGCACCTGCGGATCGACGGTGCGCACCGTGCCAGCGAGCACCGCCTCGGGCGGAATGACGTTGAAAGCGGTGCCGGCCTGCAGATAGGTGATGGTAATCACCACGGGGCTCTTCACGTCGAGGCGCCGCGTCACCATCGTCTGTAGATTCGTGATCACCTGCGCCGCGATCGGCACCGGGTCGATGCAGTCGTGCGGCTCGCTGGCGTGGCCGCCGCGGCCCTTGATCACGATGCGCAGGGCATCCGAGCCGGCCATGATCGCCCCGTGCTTGACGCGCAGCTCGCCGACCTCGCCCAGCGGCTCGAGGTGCAGACCGAAGACGGCGTCGACCCGCGGCTCCGCGGTCAGGCAGCCCGCCGCGATCATCTCGCTGGCGCCGCCGTAGGTCTCCTCCGCCGGCTGGAAGAGGAACTTGACGTTCCCGTGCAGCCGCTCGCGCAACCCGTGCAGCAGGCGCGCGGCGCCGAGAGCCATGGCCACGTGACCGTCGTGGCCGCAGGCGTGCATCACGCCCGGCACGCACGAGCGATACGCGCGCTCGCCTTCTTCTTCGAGCGGTAACGCGTCCATGTCGGCGCGCAACGCCAGCGTCGGCCCCGGGTGGGCGCCGCGCAGCACCGCCACCACCCCGGTGCCGCCGACCCTTTCGCTCAGCTCGAAGCCGAGTCCCTCGAGCGCTTCGAGGATCAGCGCCGGCGTGCGCTGCTCCTGATTCCCCAGCTCCGGGTGCGCGTGAATGTCCCGCCGCGTCGTGACGACGAACTCGGCCAGCGATCCCACCTGTTGGCGAACGAGCTTGCGCAAAGCCTCATCGATCATGACGAGGCTGATCGCACACGGACGCCGGGGCGGTCAACTCGGCCCCGGTGAAACAGGGGCAAGACTGCGGCCACATTTGGATACGACCAGCCCCGAGACAACCGCCGCGGCAACGCGCCCGCCGCCACCGTCCTACGCTTCGTAGCGGATGGGCAGGTAGTCCGGAAACCACATCGCCCGGCGGACGGTGTCCTCCATGTCCGCCAGCACGGCCGGGTCGGCGTGACCTTCGGCGACGGCGCGGCGGATGACGGCGCAGGCGACGGCGTGCGAGCACTCGCGAATCCGCGCCAGCGGCGGATAGAGGGCGACCTCGGCGAGATCCTCGTCCCGCACCTGGTCGGCCAGGGCGCGCGCCGCGGCCAGGAACATTCCGTCGCTGACGTGCCGGCCGCGCGACACGCACATGCCGAGGCCGACGCCGGGAAAGATGAAGGCGTTGTTGCACTGACCGATGCGGTACGTGCGCTCGCCGTGGCGCACGGGCATGAACGGGCTGCCGGCGGCGACGATGGCACGGCCGTCCGACCAGTGCAGCGCCTCCTCGGCTGTGCACTCGCTCCGCGAGGTGGGGTTGGAGAGCGGCAGGATCAGCGGGCGCTCGTTGATTTTCGCCATCAGCTTGACGGCGCTTTCCGTGAAGGTGCCCGGCGTCGCCGATACGCCGACGAGGATGGTCGGGCGGATGTGCGCGATCGCCTCCTCCAGCGTGATCCGCGACCGGTCCTTGCACCTCCAGGTGGCCACCTCGTCGACGTCGCGCGCATACGCTGCCTTGAAATCCTCGAGACCTCGCCGGTCGCGGACGACCAGCCCCTTCGTGTCGACCGTCCCAACCCGCCGCCGCGCTTCGTCGCGGGAGAGGCCCCCTTCGATGAGCGACGAGACGAAGAGGTCGGCGATGCCGTGCGCCGACGCGCCCGCCCCGGCGAAAAGCAAGCGCTGCTCGCCGATGGCTTGGCCCGTCAACCGCAAGCCGCTGTAGATGCCGGCGAGGACGACGGCGGCCGTGCCCTGGATATCGTCGTTGAAGCTCGGCAGCCGGTCGCGAAACCGCTCGAGCTGCGCGATCGCGTTGGCCTTCAGGAAGTCCTCCCACTGCAACAGCGCGCCCGGATACACCCGCTGCACGGCATCGACGAAACGATCGACGAACGCCTGGTACTCCTCGCCGCGCACACGCTTCTGGCGCAGGCCCAGGTAGAGCTGGTCCTGCAGCCGCTCCTCGTTGTCGGTCCCCACGTCGAGCATGACCGGCAGGGCGGTGTACGGCGAGACCCCGGCGCAGAGCGTGTAGAGACAGAGCTTGCCGATCGGGATGCCCATGCCGCCGGCGCCCTGATCGCCGAGGCCGAGGATCCGCTCGCCGTCGGTCACCACGATGACCGTCGGGTTCGGCGTCGGGTAGTTCGCCAGCACTTTGTCGATGTTGTCGCGCTGGTCGTAGCTGACGTAGAGGCCCCGGCCGCGGCGGTAGATGTGAGAGTACCTCTGGCAGGCCTCGCCGACGACCGGCGTGTAGACGACCGGGAGCATCTCGTCGATGTGCTCGTGGACGAGGCGGAAAAAGAGTGTCTCGTTGCGGTCCTGCAGGCTGGACAGGTAGATGAACTTCTCGAGCGGCGTCGGTTTGGCCTGAAAGCTTTCGTGGACGCGTTCGAGCTGTTGCTCGATGGTACAGATGGCGGGCGGCAGCAGGCCGTGTAGGTCGAGCTCATCGCGCTCGCGGGCGCTGAAGGCCGTCCCCTTGTTGGTGAAGGGATCCAGGAGCAGTGGTTTTCCCTTCAGCGGCGTCGACATGTACCGTTGCCCGGTTGCAGGATCCACCTTGATGGAGAAGTTCATACGCTCCCCTCGCCACGGGGTTCAGGTCGAACCCCGGCATAGTCTACTCCTTTGGCGTGGCCAGCGCAGGAACGGGGCTGAGGAGAAGACGGTCGTGTCCGCTCCTTGGATGGGTTTCCGCCTGATGATTGCCGGGATCGCGGATCTCGAGCTTCAAGTTGCAAGCTTCAAGCGACAAGCCGAAGACCGTCGTCCGGCTTTCAGCTTTGAGCCTTCAGCTTGAAGCTCGGGCGCAGCCCGTCACATCCGCGTCTGCAGCACGTGAACGACGCAGACGGCGCCGACGCCGACCATGTGGGCGAGGCCCGTGCGTGCTCCGCCGTGCTGCCGCGGGCCGGCTTCGCCGCGGAGCTGGGTGGTGATCTCGCAGATCTGGCCGACGCCGGTGGG
>CAZYMF010000054.1:0-25730 GCA_964648215.1 uncultured Binatia bacterium (SeqCode)
GCGCGTCACCCGCTCGAGGAAGCGGCAGACGTCGTCGAGCACCTCGTCGCGGTTGGTCTCGTTGAACACCTCGTGCCGCGCGCCTGCGTAGATGCGCTCGGTGAAATCGCTGCCGCGGAGCTTGGCCAACCCGTTGCGGGTGGCGGCGAGCGGCACGAGCCGGTCGTCACTGCCGTGGACCCACAACGTCGGCAGCGCCCCGAACCCGGGGCCGGACTGGATGGCGAGCAACACCGCGCGCATGGCCGCGACGGTCGGTCGCTTGAAGCCGCCGTGGTAGACAAGCGGGTCGGCGACGTACGCGGCGCCGACGGCGGCATCGCGGGACAGCACCGCGGGGTCGATCGGCGCCGGGGGAATCTCCGGCAGCGCCAGCAACTGCTCGACCGTTTCCAGACCTCCGATCGCGGGACCGGAGAGGACCAGCCCGGCCAGCTCGTTTCCGAAACGTTGCGCGTAGCGCGCCGCGATCATTCCGCCCATCGAGTGACCGATCAGCACCACCGGCAGGCCGGGATGCGCCGGCCGCGCGAGGGCGACGAGCTGGCGCAGGTCGTCGACGACGCGCTCGAAGTCGCTCACCAGGGCGCGCTCGCCCGCGGAGCGCCCGTGGCCGAGATGGTCGAGGCCCCAGACCGCGGCGCCCGCCGCGACCAGCCGCTGCGCCACCTGCTCGTAGCGGCCGATGTGCTCGCCGTACCCGTGGGCCAGGACGACCACGCAACGAGCGCGTGGGTTGGGCCACACGCTCGCGTGGATTCTGCCTTCGCTGCCGTCGAGCTCCTGACTCAGCGATCCCGCGTCCGACACGCTGTCCTCAACCGCGAAAGCCGACCTGCCCTGAGGCCGGGTGCAAGCTGGCAGTGGCGCTCGGGCGCTCGGAGACGCGGGCGAACCAGGCGTTCACTCGTTTCAGATCAGTCGGAATCGGCTGCCCTACACCAGCGCCAAAGTCGAGCGCGCAGTACAAAATGACATCGGCGATGGTGAACCGATCACCGGCAATGAAGTGCCGGCTTCCGAGGAGGTTGTCCAGCCAGGCCAGGTTTTCGCGTGCGACCGCCTTCAAACCGTCTGCGGCTTCCGGCAGGCATCGAATCCGATTCTGAAACAGGGCGAGGCCCTCGGCGAAGCGAAAGCCGTTGTAGAGATTTTCGGTGATCCGTTGCTCGATCCGGCGCTGCCACATGCGAGTCTCGGCTCGCTCCTGCGCCGTCGCCCCGACCAGGGCCGGTGTCGGGTGTTGCTCCTCCAGGTACTCGAAGATGGGCACGGTCTCGCCGATCACGGTGCCGTCGTCGAGCTCCAACGCCGGCAGCTGTCCGCCGGGGTTCTTGTCGCTGTACGGAGGCTGGCGATTCTCACCGGCAAGGATGTCGACCTCGCGTGTGGGTAACGAGAGCTGCTTCTCCAGCAGGAACATCCGCAGCGCGCGCGGGTTCGGTCCGACCGAGTTGTAGATCAACATGGCTCCGTCCTTTCTTCTTTTGCGGGCCGCGGATTGTGCCGCAGCGCGGGAGAAGCGGCAAGCGCCCTCAGATCTTCGGCCGCTTGTGCCGCCAGGGGTTGGCGTCTTCGTACGCCGCGGCGGCGCGGAACACGCCGATGTCGTCGAACGTTCGTCCGACGATCTGCAAACCGGTCGGCACACCGCTCTTGCTGAACCCGCTCGGAACGGTCGCCACCGGGCACTGACTCACCAGGTTGAACGGATAGGTCATGCACCACTGCAGCTCGCCATCGACGTGCTTGCCGTTGATCTTGAAATCGGCGTCGTCACAGCGGTGCCACGCCTTGACCGCGGGTACGGCCAGGGTCGGGCACAATAGCACGTCGTGCTTCTCCAGGATGGGACCCAGAGTCCGGTACATCTCGGTTCGAACGAACTCGGTTTGCTTGAAGCGGACCGCGCCGAGGTGCATGCCCCGCTCCAGCAGACCTCGAACGTAGGGGTCCATCTCGTACTGCCAGCGCGGCAGGTGCTGACCGGCTATGGAGGCGAACAGCCCCTGCCAGTGGGTGATCCACGCGTCGTAGGTGGCGAGCGTCCAGCCGACATCGACCTCGGTGACCTTGCACCCCAAGGATTTGAAAACCTCGAGGGCGTCGCGGGTGTTCTTCTGGACCTCGTGGTCGACCTCGAAGTAGCCCAGGTCCATGGAGAAGGCGACCTTCCATCCTCGGATGCCTGCGAGCTGCTCCGGAATCTCCAGCTTCGGTCGCAACGAGGTCATGTCCTCGACGTGAGGACCGGACATCACGTTCTGCATCACGATGGCATCGGCGACACTGCGCGTGATCGGGCCGTAGTGAAGGATCGTGTCCAGGTTGGTGGCCAGCAGGCGACCAGGGTTACGGCCAAACGGCGGCTTGTAGCCGAAGACGCCACACGCGGAGGATGGAATACGGATGGAGCCGCCTCCGTCGGTACCGTCGGCGATGGTCGTCATTCCAGCGGCGACCGCGACGCCCGAGCCGCCCGAGGAGCCTCCCGAGGTGTAGTCGATGTTCCACGGATTGCGCGTGGCTCCCCACAGCGGGCTGTGGCAGTGTCCAGTGTGGCCGAACTCCGGGGTCGTCGTGCGCGCGTGCATGATGGCTCCGGCGTCGAACAAGCGCTCGATCGTCGGGGCGGTGAACTCGGAGCGCACCCCCTCGTAAACCTTCGATCCCAAGGTCGAGATCTCGCCTTCGACGGGATGAAGGTCCTTGATCACGACCGGAATGCCCTCCAGCGGACGAATCTCCCTGCCCTTGCGGTAGGCGGCCTCCGCCTTCTTCGCCTGTTTCAGCGCCCGGTCGTAGAAGGTATAGGTGAGCGCGTTCACCTTCGGGTTGACCGCCTCGCAGCGCTCGATGACCGCCTGCATGAGCTCGACAGGGGAGAGCTTGCGCGCCTTGAAGTGGGCGACGGCCTCGCTCGCGGTCATGTAACAGAGGGACTTGTCGGCTGTTGCCATTGCAGAGCCCTCGCTTGGTTGTGGGACCGGCTGTTGGTGCCGATCACGTGTTCAAGGCCCGCGCCTGATCGCCAGCGGCAGGGCAAACGAGCGGTGCGGATCGTCGCGCCGCTGCTGACAAAGATCAGCGCGCCCGAGCGGGACTTTCGGCGCCCGGCGGTCTCACGGTCAAGACCGGGCAATGCGATTCGCGCACGACGTGCTCGGCCACGCTGCCGAGAAAGAGATGCGTGAGGCCGGTGCGGCCGTGTGTGGCGATGACGACCACGTCTGCCTTGAGCTCGGCGGCGGTCTGCGCCACGGTCTTCGCGGTGTCGCCGGCACGGGCGTGGATCTCGTGCCTGATGCCCGCGAGCCGTTGCTCCGCAATCTGAGCGAGCCTGGCGCGCACATTCTCTTCCTGCGAGCGATAAGCGTCGTCAGCGTCTTCGGGTGACAGCACGCTCGCGACGACGTGCAGCAAGTGCACCGTGCCGTCATGATCGAGCGCCATTTGCTTGGCGACCTCCAGAGCGGTCAGCGAGTTCTCATCGAAGTCGACCGGACTCAGGATGGTGCGAAACGGATAGGACATGATTCCTCCTCACTCTCGGCCGAATCGCTCGCTCAGTCTGCCGTGGGCCCGCGGCTAGGCACGTCCGGCCCGGCCTCCAGAAACGCGCGGGCGGGCGCGCCGCGGCTCGGTCTGCTTGCCGCCCCGGCGGGCCGGCTTCGTCGTCGGACGCGCGCGCCGCGAGGATCCCTCTTCTCGCTGCACTCTCGGCGCCTGAATGATTCCATAGTTGAAGATGTTGTAGATTTCTCCGAAAGCCTGCGACATGGACAGGTCGACGGAGGAAAGAAAGGCCGGATCGGCAGGGCGAGCCACCGCCAGCAGGAGAATCTCGGCGACCAGCTTCGGGTGCACGTCACGGAACACTCCCGCCGCCACACCGCCTTCGACGATCCGTTCCAGCCCGGCAATGCGTTCGCGCTGGTGGCTCATCAGCCGGCGATGGCCGGCGGGGAAGCGGGCCAGATCGTTGACGAACTGTGGGCCGGCCCGGCGCGTCAGGGTGACGGCAACGTTGAGATAGTCAATGGCTGCCGTGACCCAATCCGAAGCGGCACGCGCGGCGATCTCGCCTTCTTCACGAATCCGCGCCAGAAAGCGCTCGATCACCAATTCGAACAGACCCTCACGGCTGGGCGCCAACTGGTAGAGAGTGCGTTTGGAGCAGTGCAGTCGCGTCGCGAGATCCTCGGTGGCGAGATGGAGAAATCCCTCGGCCAAGAAGACCCCTTCCAGATCCTCGACGATCCGTTGCAGACGCGGTGACAACTTGGGGGCAGGACTCCCCCGCTCTTTCAACGACTCCGGCAGATGCTTGGGACGTAGCTGCACTTTCATCTCACGCACCTCTGGAATTTTGTATTGAGGGAAGCGGTGCGATGCAACCGTCCGACACCAGTTTCACCTTGGCAGCTCGACTCCGAGCTCACGCAGGCGCCCTTCCAGCTCGGCAATCCGCACGTCTTTCGGATCCGGCATCATCACCCCCGTCGCCGCCTCGGCGCGAGATACGGCTTGATGGGGGTCGCCGAGATGGATCGAGTCGCGGTCGCTCCAGCAGCCGTAGAAAGGAACCCCTTCGGGCGGCGCTGGTTGTACCCAGGCGCGCACGAACTCGTCGAAAGGCCGCCCTCGCTGTTTGCGGGCCGCGCGCTCCTCGGCCCGTGCGCTCGCCGTCCGCTCGACATCCACCGAGCGCGTGCGGCCATCGTACACGACCCGGTAGATTTGCTGGGCTACCCAATCCGAGATCAGTCCCTCGCCGAGGTCACGCATCACCCCCGCGGGGTCGCGCTCCAGCGGATCCCCGTAGCCACCGCCGGCGCCTTGCGAAATCATGTACAGCTCGCCCTGTTTGACCACCTCGAACTGCATGCCCATGTGATGCGTCGAATACGTTGCCTCGGGGAAGGGGCGATCATTCATGATCGCTGGGATCGTCCATTTCGACTCTTCCAACACGCGCAGCTCGGCAAACGCGTTGACCCCTTTCACCTTGCACAAGGGATAGGTCGGCGCCCCGTAACCACCGAACAACCCGTAGGTGGTCGGGAACTTCGAACCCAGGCAGGTGGTCATGAAGCCGAACGCGTCGGAGCGTCGCACCGTACCGATGATCTGGTACCCGGTGCCGCCGCGGTACTTTCCAAACCCCTGATTGTCGCACAGCAGGCGGTGGGGAACGATCTTGACGATCGGCGTCTCCTCCTCGAGCAGTTCCTGCTCGCCGAGGTCGGTCATGGCCGCAAAGACGGGGGCGATGGCGTGCTCCCCGTCGTAATCCTCGCGCGCCCCCCCGCTCATCCCGTTCAGATCGGCGCACAGGTTCCCGACCACTTCGCCATGCTGGTTGACCCCCCCGTAGATGAAGGTGGTGATCATGTTGTACCAAGGCGCGTGCACCTTGGTGTAGCGGTGACGGCAAACGAAGATGAACTTGGGCATCGCCATCTGCATCGCCGCGAAGGCGGGGAAGATCGTCATCATGCTCTGCGCGTTGGGCGCATCCGGCGTACAGTCGAGCACCGAGCCGTAGTCGGTGATGACGCGCATGGGCGCGAACACCGCCTGGTTGCGCGGCAGGTCCGGCCAGACGAAGGTGAGAAACTCCTGCGCCAGCATGCCCTTGACGGTGTGGAGCACCGTATTGGTGGACCGGTTGGTGAACTGCGGGCTCGAGCCGCGAAAGTCGAGCTCGAGCTGGTCGCCGTGCTTACGCACCTCGAGGCAGATCTTGGTCAGGCAATTCTCGCGCAACGTGCCGTCCGCGTAGACCACCGCGCGGACGCTACCGTCGGGCCACGCCTGCAAGCGCCGTCGCACCTCGGCCTCGGTGTCTTCCAGCGTCCAGCGCAACGTCGCCATCATCAACTCCCACGAGTACTCGCGGGCAATCTCTTCCATCCGGCCCGTGATCTTCAGGCAAGCGCTCAGCCGCGCCTTCATGTCCTGCACCTGCAACATGGGGTCGCGCACGCTGTTCTGCAGCCAGGTGATGATGTCGCGCCGGAGCGTGAAGTTCTCGCCCACCTTCACCGGCGGCATGCGAACGCCCTCCATATATGGCGACTCCGCCGCCGAGGGCATTCCCCCGGGCTCAACGGCCCCGTTTTCACCCTCGTGAACGATGACCGCCACCCAAGCGACCAGCCGCTCGGCTTCGTCAAAAACCGGCACGATCATGTTCTGGTCCGGGGCGTGCGCGTTCCCATAGCGCGCGTCGTTGCTCATGAAGATGTCCCCGGGCCGAACGCCGACGGTAGGCTCGTCACGCCAATACTTCATGATGTAGCGCACCACCGGCTGGCAGACGACGGAGAACACCAGCACACCGCCGGTGCTCGCCATCGCCAAATCGCCCGACGCCGTGAAGATGCCCGCGATCAGATCGCCCCATTTGGCGCCGGGCGCCGCCCCGGTTTGCTCGAGCTGCTCGAAGGCCTCCTGGGCGATGACCTCCAGCTTGCTGCGGAGCAAGCTGATGGTGTGGGGATCGGCGTGCTCCTGCATCGCCGCCTGCTCCAGCGCCGAGCGGGGCGAAAGAGTGTGATCGGCGAGGATCTCGCGGTCGGGGCCGTAAAAGACCACGGTTTGTTCGAGAAAACGCTCCAACGCTGTATTTGCCTTGGCCATATCTCTCCTATCAGCTTCCGGCGCTAGCGTTGTACGACGTACCCGACCGCCTCGCGATCCCAGGTATCCGTAACCTGCTGACGCCGGAGACCTTCTTTCTGGAACTTGCCGGTTGAAGTCTTCGGCAAGTCGGTGAAGAACTGCACATAACGCGGCACCGCGTAGTGAGGCATGCGCGCCTGGCAGAAATCCAAGATCTCCTCGGGCCGGACCGTCATCCCGTCACGAAGCACGATGCAGGCTTTCACCTCGTCCTCGCCGCCCGGAATCGAGGAAGCCACCGCCACCACGGCGCTCTCCGCCACCGCGGGGTGTGCGTTGAGGACCTGTTCCACCTCGTAAGAGGAGATGTTCTCGCCGCGGCGGCGGATGCAATCTTTGATGCGGTCGACGAAAAACAGCTGCCCCTTGTCATCGAAGCGGCCGGCATCGCCGGTGTGAAACCAGAGATTGCGCCACGCTTCGACGGTCTTGTCGGCCATGCGGAAGTAGCCGGTCATGAAGCACGACGGCTTGGTCGGGCGCACGACGATTTCGCCCACCTCGCCGACCGGCAGCTCGTCGTCGGTGGCGGGATCGACCACCCGAACGTCGAACCAGTCGTCGAGCACGCGGCCGCAGCAACCCGGCTCAAGCGGATCTTCGAGGCCGGTGTAGCAAACGATGTTGGTCTCGGTCAGACCGAATCCTTGCACGAGCTTGACGCCGAAACGCTGCTCGAAATCCGGCCCCCACTCCGCGGCGATTGGGACCGCCATCATGGCTCGCAGGCTGTGATCGCGATCCTCGGGGGTCGCCGGCTGGCGGAAAACGAACTCCGGCATCACCCCGAGCCCGTTGGTGAGGGTGGCACGGAATTTCCGGATGTCGGAGAGCCAACCCGACGCCGTGAATCGGCGCACGATGGCGGCCCGGGCGCCGGTGAGCAGGCAGCCGAAGGTCTGCATGAACAACCCGTTGGCGTGAAACAACGGCATGCAGACGTAGTACACGTCGTGCTCGCTCAAGCGCACGACGCGCGCCAGGTTGTAGCCCAGCAGGTAGCAGTGAGCGTGTGGCATGAGCACGCCCTTCGACGGCCCGGTCGTCCCCGAAGTGTACATCACCGTCGAGATGTCGTTCGGGGCCGGCTCCTGCGTCACCGCCTCGGGGTTACCGTCCCGCAGCAGGCCGTCGAACGGGAGCGTCCTCTTGCCCCCGAAGAGGACCGCAGGCGTTTTTTCGTGATCCCCGACCACCACCACGACCTCCACCGAGGAACCAGCCAGATCGACACCCTCGAAGGCGCGCGCCAGGGTCGCGTCGACCAGCAGCACGCGCGGCTCGCTGTTGCGCAATTGGTGCTCCAGAAAGCTGCCCTTGAGCCCGGTGTTGATCGGCACGAAGATGGCGTTCAGTTTGTTGGTCGCCACCAACGACAAGAGGAACTCCGGTCCATTCGACAGCAGAGCCAGGGCGCGGTCGCCGCTGCGGAGTCCCACATCGGAGAGTCCGAGTGCCAAGGCGCCACTTTGCTGATCGAGCTGCGAGAACGACAGCGAGCGACCTTCCTCGAAGGTCACGAACTCTCGGTCACCGTAGCGTTCGGCCTGTCGCCGAACCGCCTCGACAACCGTCCATCGCGAGCGCGGTAAGTCCAACATTCACGGATCTCCTTGTGCTGCCCGGTAGCAATGCAGGTCTCCATCCGCGGCGGCCCCGCGGCAAAGGCCTGGCGGCAAGCAAGGTTTGAGATTTGCCGTCCGCACCCGTGTCCGCATCACGAGCCACCCTCCTCAGCCCGTCCAAGCGCGAAGCTGGCGCCCGGCCTCGACGATGGCGCGCGGGGCCACGGCTTCGGGAACCGAACCGTAGAGAAGGAACCGCGGCGGCGCCGTTCTCTCGAAAGGCGCGCCGGCCCAGAAACGTGCGCCCAGCCCGCCCCCGACCAGCTCTCCGCGCTCCCACAGCGAGCACAACGCCGGCAGATCGTCGGTCTGTGCCAGGGCGATCTCGCCGTCGGGCCGCGGTGTCGGCAGGGATTCGAGCCCTTCCACGCAGACCGCTCGACGCCACCCGTACATTTCGCCGTTGCGAAAAATCGGATTGATGGCGCGCCGGTCCGCCGGCGCGGGCAGAATACCAACATCGACGGCCACGAAGCCGATCGGCGCCGCCCGCACCACCTGTAGAAACGAGGCGAGCTGCAAGCCGGCTTTCACCACGCCGCGCTCCGACTCGTCCCCCAACGACGCCGCCACCACCTTCGGGCTGGGCAGACCGAGACCCCATACAGCCGGAGGGCGCAGCGCCGAGCCGAGCGCCAGCACCAGCTCGTTCAGAAGCTCGCCCCAAGGGCCGTCGCGGGCAAGCAGCGCCGCCCAGCTCGGCTCCGCCTCGCCGCGCAGCAGCGCGGCGAGATCGACCTGCACGTGCGTGGCGGGAAAGACTCCCAGCAGCTCGCCCAGGGCCTTGCGAGCCCGGGCCGGATCCCGCCAGACGCGCACCCCGGCCTCCGACAGGCTCTCGACCCCGCTGGCAACCCGGAGCCACACCGCTTGCTCCAACCCGGACATCGCGTTCGCCTAGCCGCGGTTGCTCGCTCGGCTACTCCTGCAGCTCGATTCCAGCCTCGCGCAGCCGCTTCTCCAGCTCCGCCACGCGCACTTCGATCGGGTTGGGCATGGTCACGCCGCGCGACACTCCGGCCGCCGTCTTCTGGGTGCGATCCCCGAGGTAGATCACCTCACGGTCATCCCACGAGCCGAAGAAGGGAAGGCCCTCCGGCGGCTCGGCCCG
Organism: uncultured Binatia bacterium (SeqCode); assembly: GCA_964648215.1. GTDB lineage: Bacteria > Desulfobacterota > Binatia > HRBIN30 > JACQVA1 > CAZYMF01. The sequence continues at coordinate 9,424 of CAZYMF010000054.1, forward strand.
GACCCAAGTGCGCACGAACTCGTCGTAGGGACGCCCACGCTTCTTGCGACCCTCTCGCTCCTGGGTACGCAACCGGTCCGTCGCCTCGGCATCCACCGAACGCGTGCGAGCGTCGTAGACGACCCGATAGATGTTCTGCGCCGTCCAGTCCGAGATCAGATCCTCGCGCAGGTCGGCCATCACACTCTCGGGCTCCCGTTCCAACGGGTCGCCGAAGCCGCCGCCGGCGCCCTGGGCGATCATGTAGACCTCGCCCTGCTTGACGATCTCGAACTGCATTCCGAGGTGATGCGTCGAGTACTTCGCGCCCGCAAAGGGCCGCTCGTTCATGATCGCCGGTATCGTCCACTTGGCTTCGGGCAGACTCCGCATCGACGCGAAGGCATCGACTCCCTTCACCTTGCACAGCGGATAGGTCGGGGCGCCGTAGCCACCGAACAGACCGTAGGTCGACGGGAACTTGGAGCCGACGCAGGTAGTCATGAAACCGAACTCGTCGGACAGCCGGACCGTCGCGATCACCTGGTAACCCGTACCGCCACGGAACTTGCCGAACCCCTGGTTGTCGCACAGCAGGCGGTGCGGAACGATCTTGACGATCGGCGTTTCCTCCTCGAGGATCTCCTGCTCGCCGAGATCGGTCATGGCGGCAAAGATGGGAGCGATAGAGTGCTCGCCGTCGGCATTCTCCCGCGCCCCTCCGCTCATCCCGTTGAGATCGGCGCACAGGTTACCGACCACCTCGCCGTACTGATTGGCGCCGCCGTAAATGAAGGTGGTGATCATGTTGTACCAGGGAGCGTGCACGTTGGTGTAGCGCTTGGCGCAGGCGTACAGGAACTTGGGGATCGCCATCTGCAACGCGGTGAACGAGGGGAAGAACGTCATCATGCTCTGCGCGGTGGGAGCCTCGGGGGTGCAATCGAGCGCCGAGCCGTAGTCGGTGATCACCTTCATGGGCGCGAACACCGCCTGGTTGCGCGGGAGGTCCGGCCAGACGAAGGTGAGAAACTCCTGAGCCAGCATGCCCTTGAGCGCGTGTAGCTCGGTGTTGTTGGAGCGGTTGCTGAACTGCGGGCTGGTGCCGCGGAAGTCGAGCTCCAGCTCTTCGCCCCGTTTGCGCATCTCGAGGCAGATCTTGATCACGCAGTTTTCCCGCAACGTGCTGTCGGGAAAGACGACCGAGCGCATGGTTCCGTCCGGCCACTCCCTCAACCGCCGGCGCACCTCCGCCTCGGTGTCCTCGAGCGTCCAGCGCATGGTAGCGACGAGCGCCTCCCACGAGTACTCGCGAACGATCGCCTCGATCCGCTCCTTGATCTTGAGGCAGGTGCTCAAGCGGATCTTCATGTCTTGAATCTGCATCATCGGATCGCGCACGCTGTTTTGCAGCCAGGTGACGATGTCGCGACGCAGGCGGTACTTTTCGCCGACCTTGACCGGCGGCATCCGCACGCCCTCGACGTAGACCGACTCGGCGGCCGACGGCATACCGCCCGGCTCGATCGCGCCGTTCTCGCCTTCGTGCACGATCACCACCGCCCAGGCCATCAGCTCCTCGCGTTCGTCGAACACCGGCACGATCATGTTCTGGTCCGGCAGGTGAATGTTGCCGAAGCGCGGGTCCGTGCTCATGAACACGTCGCCCGGGTGGACGCCGACGGTGGGCTCGTTGACCCAGTATTTGACGATGAAGCGGATGATCGGTTGGCAAACCACCGAGAAAATCAGCACCCCGCCCGCGCTGGCCACGGCCAGGTCTCCCTCCGCGGTGAAGATGCCCGCAATCAAATCACCCCACTTGGCACCAGGGGCCGCGCCGGTCTGCTCGAGCTGATCGAAAGCCTCTTCCAGCGTCACCTCGAGCTTGCTGCGCACCAGACTGATCTCGTGCGGGTCGCGATGCACGGCCATGGCGCGTTCTTCCAACGCCGTACGCGGCGCCAGCTTGTGGTCGGCAAGGATGACACGGTCCGGCCCGTAGAAGGCCACCGTCTCATCCATGAACTGTTCGAGCTTGCTCTTTGTTGCTCCGTTTGAACCGGCCATGAATCGTCCTCCTGCTTCGGTTCGCTCAGCTCTCGGCGCTGTGATCGACCATCCACACTTCGCGCCCGCTTCCCAGCTCGAAGCGCCAGCCGGGCTCGACGACGAACGTGGTGTGGGGCGCCTCGACGATAGCGGGCCCATCGACGCGCGAACCGGGCAACAGATCCGTCCACTTGTAGACTGAAGTCTCCACGACCTCGGCCTCGTTGGGAAAGTGGCAGGTCCTGCTGCCGACCGGCTTCGGCCGCATCTCTTTCCCGTTGCCGCTGGGCCGGAGAGAGACGGTCTCTCCCGCCACCCACGAAAGCACGCGCACCGCAACGATCTTGATGCCGGCTTCGGGCGCGGCGGCGCCTTCTCCGAAGCGTTTCGAGTAGGTCTCGCTGAAGACCTCGATCATCCGCAGGATGTCGTCGACGCCTTCGAGGCGTTTGACGGGACTGAGCACGCTCAGCTGCACGAGCTGGTTGCCGTAACGCATGTCGAACTCGACCTGGTGCTGGATGATCTCGTCGGGAAATCCCTGGCGCATCAGGTCCTCCCGTCCACTCTCCTCGAGCTCGACGATCATCTGGTTCACTTCCTTGACGTCGAGCATGATCTCGCGCGTCAGGGGGTTGTAGACGACCAGGTAGGCCGAGCGCTCGTGAATGTGGAGCTGCCCGAGGTTGGCGGCGCCGAGGGCGGAGAACACCGAGGAGAACGGCGGGATCAACACGCGCGTTGCCCCGAGGGCGCGGGCGAAGCCGCAGCAGTGCACCGGGCCGGCGCCGCCATACGACAGCAACGTGACCCGTCGCGGGTCGAAGCCACGCGTCGAGACCTCCTTGAAGATGGCGTCGGCCATGCCGGTGTCGACCTTGCGCTTGATGAGCTTCGCCGCCTCGTGGAGCGAGATGCCGAGGGGCTCGGCGATGTTCTCCTCGATGGCGAGCTCGGCCAGCATCGGGTCGAGCTCGAGATTGCCGGCGGCGTAGTAGGCGGGGTCGAGGTAGCCGAGCACCAGGTCCGCGTCGCTCACCGTCGGCTGTGTTCCGCCGCGGCCGTAGCAGGCCGGCCCGGGATCCGATCCGGCCGAGTCGGGTCCGACCTCGACCGTCCGCCACAGGCGATCGTAGCGCGCAATCGATCCGCCGCCGGCGCCCAGAGTCCGCAGGTACACCATCGGCGTCGACACCAACCAGCGATCGATGACCGGCTGGAAATCGTAGATGAAGGTGCCGGTCGACTGCATGATGCCGATGTCGAACGAGGTGCCGCCCATGTCGGTCGCCACCACCAGCGGGATGTCGTACTCGCGCGCCAGGTGCTGCGCCGCCGCCAGGCCGGCCACCGGGCCCGAATGAATCGTCTGCAGGGCATGGGTCGACTCGATCGATGCCATGCCGGCGGTGTTGTGGATCATCAGGACGGGCTTGCGGTAGTTGCGATCACGCAGCGCGTCTTCCAGATTCCCGAGTGAGTAGAACATCTGCTCGTGCAGGAAGCCGCAGATGACCGCCGCCATCGTGCGCGCGTACTCCGACTTGCGCCGCGAGATCCGGTGGCTGAGAATGACGGGAAACGAACCGAACAAGCTCGACGGGTACTCGTCGCGGATGATCTCCTCGATCTGCTCTTCGTGAGACGAGTTCACCACCGAGTTGACCAGCGCGACGACGAAGGTCTGTGCACCCTGGTCGACGAGGCGCCGGATCTTCGCGCGAACGTCGTCGACGTTCAGCGGCAGCAGCACCTCGCCGCGCGCGTCGACCCGTTCCTGAATGCCCACCACCAGGTTGCGCGGGACCAGGGAGTCGGGCCGCGTGGCGCGGGGCAAATCCACCTGCAGGTGACGCGGAAGTCCGTCGCCGTAGCCGCGGCCACGACTGAGCTTGATGCCGCATTCGAACCCCATCGTCACCAGCACTCCCATCCGCGGCCCGCGCCGTTCGATGAGGGCATTGGTTCCGAGCGTGGTCCCGTAGCGGACCGAGTCCACGCTTCCCAGCACGTCTTCGACTGGAACGGTCACCTCTTCTGCGGCCCGTCCGACGGCATCGAGAAAGCCGAGAGCAAGGTTGTGGTGCGTGGTGAGCGACTTGGCCTCGATGTGCCTACCGTCCCATTCCAAAAAACAGTCGGTGAAGGTGCCACCGATATCGACCGCTAGACGCCGCATGTGCCTTCCTCCTGGGCCCCGATCCGGCTAGGCGCCCTCGCCCCACCGTCGCTTCAGGTCGTCAATGTCCAACTCGATGTCTCGCGTGGGCGGGTGCCCGGGAGGCAGGTACTCGGTCTCGACCTGGGTGCCACAGCCCGGACAGTAATACTCGAGGATGCGGCACCAGGTCGGGTCGGGGGCAAAGGTGAACCGGTACTGATCGGGGTCGAGGATGGGCCGGTGGATCTCGCGCGGGTCGCGGTCATAGACGAGCAGGCCGCGTTTGTAGTTGTCGCGCGCAGGTCCGAGATCGTGCTCGCAGCGTCGGCAGCGCCAGCGCTCGTGCTCGAGATCGATTTCAAGGTACTCGGTGATGGCGACGTGCATGGCGAAGCTCCTTTTCCTCAACGTGACAGACGAATCCCGAGATCGGTGTCGGCCCATTTCCAACCCGACGGAACGACGCAGCTCCAGTACGCCGACTCGATCACACAGGGGCCCGCCCCAGACATGCCGGGCGAGAACCCGGCGGCATCGACCACGCGAACGCGGGCCTCGCGGCCGCCCATCACGGCATTGCGCTCGGCATCGCCGACGCTCTGCGCGTGGCCACGCTCGGGGCTGGGGAAATCGCTGCGGCCGCTGCCACGGGCGGTGACACGGTAGTCCAGGACCATGCGACCGTTGCTGCTGGCGAGGGCGCTCGGCAGGCTCGCGGACTCGCTCAGCTCGTGCTCGACACCGTTGGCCTCGTTGCGCAGGCGCTTCGAACCGACCCCATCGGCGCCCGAGACTCCCTCGCCGAACATGTCTCGCTCGGTACGCTCGCGCAGCCCCGCGATCGCGTGTTGCCAAACCTCGGAGGCCGCCGGACAGCTGAGCAAGGTGCGGTACTCGTGCGCCAGCTCGGCGAAGCCGACGCCCAGCGCGCTGAAGCTCGCCGACGCCGGCGGGATGATGAGCTGGCGCAGGCCGACTCGTTCGGCCACCAGGCAGGCCAGTAGCGGGCCCGATCCGCCGTAGGGAACCAGAACGACCTCCGCGGGCGACCACGACCGCTTCTCGAGAACCCGGCCGATCTCGGCCGCGAGCTGCGTTGCGAACGCATCGATCATCGCCCACGCTCCGGCGGTCGGCCCCGCCAGGTCGAGCGGCCGGGAGATCTTCTCGTTGACCGCCTTTTCGGCCAGATCGAGGCGCAGCTCGATGCTGCCCCCGGCAAAGCGGCCGGGAGCGAGATAGCCCGCGAGCAGGGCCGCGTCGGTCAAGGTGGGATCCTCCCCGCCGCGCCCGAAGCACGCCGGCCCCGGCAGGGCGCCCGCGCTGTCGGGACCGATCTTGATCTGCCGCTCCTTCACCCGGAAGACCGAGCCGCCGCCAAGGGCGGCCGTCCGCAGGGCCGGGAAGGAGAAGCTGATCGGCAGGCCGTGAACCGAACCGAAGAGATCGACGATCGGCCGCCCGTCCTCGACAACACCGATGTCGGAGCTGGTGCCGCCGACATCGACGGTGATCATGCGCTGCACCTGGCACGACCGGGCAAGCGCGGCCGCGCCCGAAAGGCCGCCCATCGGGCCCGAATCCAGCGTCTTGACCGAGGTCGTCTTGGCGACACGACCGCAGCCGCCGTCGTTGCGCATGATGCGCAGCGGTTGCACCACGTGATGCTCCCGCACCCAGCCCTCCGCGTGGTACAGAAAGCGCGCCATTTCGCGGTGCAGAAAACCGTTCAGCACCGCGGTGGCCGTGCGCCGGGCGTCGTCCGGGTCGGCGCACAGCTCACGCGAGAACAGCACCGGCACCGACCCCAACAGATGGGCCGGGACCAGCTTCATGTAGCGACGCTTGAACTCCTGCTCGCCCTGTCTTCCCCAAGGTTCGGGCAGGGAGACAACCAGCCATTGCGCCCCGCGGGCGAGCAGCTCGCGGATCGACGCGAGGATGATCCCGTCGAGCTCGGCGCTGCCGGCCTCGCCGAGATGGATGCCGGTGACCCGGTCCCCCACCAGAGCGTCCATCACCTCGGGCGCCTGCCGATGCAGACCGTAGGCGTCGGCGACGCCTTCGGGGCCGACGATCAAGCCGACCCGTACGCCCTTCTTCACCAACAAGGCGTTGGTGCCCGACGTCGTCGAGTAGCGAACCTCCTCGACGCGGCGGAGCATCTCGGCCTCGTTGGGCAGGCCGGCCGCCTGGGCCAGGCTGCGGAAGACATCGACGAAGCAGCGCATCAGGTCGTATGGCGTGGTGAGGACCTTGACGCTCCACACCTTGCCGTCGGCAAGCAGGCAGCCGTCCGTGAAGGTCGAGCCGTTGTCGATTGTAGCTGTCCAAGTCATGTATTGATCACTCCCTACCGGAGCCCGGCCGCCGGAGCTCCGGCGGCCGGGGTCGGCCACGATACCCGTCTATGCGACCCGGCGTGATCAGACGCCGTGGCTCTTCAACGCATCCGGGCTGCACCACTCGGTGAACACTTTGGGATCGTCGACGCTGATCTGGTGTCCGCCGTAGATCTCCTTGACCTGCTGCAGCATCGTGGTGGTGCCGCTCTGGATGTCCTGGTTGATCACGTGCGTCCACGACCAGTACGGCTCGCCCTTGTCGGGCCACTGACCCGACTTGTTCTGGTAAAGGCCGAAGGCTCCTTCCCACTGCTTCCACAGCTTTCCCTGCCGATCGTAGGAGGACATCGTCAACGGGGTGAGGGTGCGGGCATCGAACCAGATCCGCTTGCGACCGTAGGGCGAGCGCGGGTACTTCACCGGCTCCAGGTCGACGATGTAGACCTCGGGGACCAGCTCCATGCGGCAGCGGAAGTACTTCTTGCCGGTCTTGCCGCCGCAGCGCTTGTGTAACCAATTGGGCTGATCACCGTCCCAGTTCGATGATACCGCCTGGATCAGCGGCGCCTTGCCGACCAGCTTGAAATTGCCCCAGGTGAGCACCGGGTCGCCGGTCATCCAGGCGTCGGTGAGGAAGAAGTTGGAGCCCGGCCACAGAGGATCGAAACGCTGATCGGTCGGAAAGGTGCGGATGCGCTTGAACTGCGGCAGATAGCCGTAGAAGGTCGGGAACCGCGTCTGGTCGTACGGCCAGATGTTGAGATAACCGGTACCGGCCTGGTCGACCGGATAGGTGAGGAAGATGGTATTGAAGCGCAGCTTGTCCTCGTACTGGGGCAGGTAGGGGTGCGGGTCGAGAACGAGGCGCCCAACCGGCATGTACTCGATGAACAGGTACTGGTAGTGGTACTGTTCGTTGCCGTCGGAGTCCATGTCCCATTCCTCGACGGGGTAGAAGGATGAGTCGTGGCGGCCCCAGCTCATGGTGTGTCCGAGCAGCACCTCTTCGGCCGTCTTCGGTTCAGGGAAGGGGTTGCCGCCGATCCACGGCTTGCCGTCCTTGGTCCAGGCATTCCCTTTTTTGTCGGTCACGGCGAGGCCTTTGTTCTTGAGGGTCGCCTCCAGATAGATCTTCGGATTGAGGCGCTCCATGTTGGTGGTGCTGTCGATCAAGTCGACGAGACGCCCGTCGTTCTTGATCTGGATGTACGTGAAGGGATCGAGCAGGTCCTTCACGATATCGACGTTCTCGGCGCTCAGCACGTCGCCGGCCTTGATCTTGCCCTTGGTGTAAGCGTCCAAGGAGAGGAGCTCGGGCGGATAGGCGGCGCTCACGTCCCCGGTCCGAGCAATCACGTCCCAAAGTGGCGAGAGCACGCCCGCCGCGAGGATCCCTTTGGCCACCTGGCTCATAAAGTGGCGCCGGGTCCATCCATCCGTGTATTTGAGCAAGTGCATCGTCGGCCTCCTTCACATTGATAGATTGCGCTCCATGGGATTAGAACTTGTACGTCGTCTTGAAAAAGACCTCGTCGAACGAGTCGAGCGGCCCGAAGATGTCGTGGCTGCCGCCCTGAAAGTAGTTGTAGTAGAGGTCGAACTGCAGGTAGTCGCGCGGCTTGTACAGGATGCCAGGCTGCCACCAGGTGCCAACGCTGCTGGTGACGTCCATCACGATGCTGTTGTCGACACGGATGCGATTGCCCCACAGCCCCTGCTGCATGGCGATGCCGATGAGCTGGAAGTTGGACTCACCCTGGGCGGGCTCGTAGCGGTTGAAGAAGTCGCTGCGGCTCTTGAACCAGTATTCGAGCACGACGAAGGCCGAGGGGATACGCCGGTTCCACTTCACCTGCTTCTCCATCTCGATCGCCATGTTGAGCTCACCAACCCGTTTGGGCGTGACGCTCAGGCCCGGGGTGGTGAAGGCCTTGCTCGGCGTGTAGGTGCCCTCGAGCTTGAAAAGATTCCCGTTGATCACCTGGGCGCCGGGGAAGGTGTAGATCGGCTGCACGTAGTACGAGGCCGACCCACCGTAGATGAACTCGCGCGGGTACTGCCGGGTGACGACCGCGTCGACCGGCGTGGTACGCAGGAAGTTGTCGAGCGCCACCGGGTCCCCCAGCAACGAGGCGGGCACGGCGAACGGTGGCGTCATCAACGTCTGCGCAATGTCCGGAACGCTCAGACGGGCCGTCTTGGCGGCGCCGACGAAGTCACCGAGCGAGTTGAAGCCGCGATTCGGGTCGACGATGAAGGGCGACCCCGGTACCCCGTTGGGCCCGTAGGCCGGGGCAAACGAGAACACCCCGAGCGTGTTCGGCGTGCTCACGAAGTTGGCGGTGAAATCGATGTTGAATATCGTCGCCTTGGCCACGCCGCCGTACACCAGCTTGTGACGCGCCTGGGCGATGTTCGCACCGTCATTGAGGATCACCGGCGACGGAAAGATATTGTAGGAGCTCCCGGCGGCGGGGAGAATGAAGGGCTCGAAGTCCGGACTGATGAACGCGCTGACGCTGGTGCCGCTCACCCCCTCGGTGAACTTGGGGATCCCGTAGGTCACGTGGGCGGTCCACGTCCCGATCCGCTCGTCGGCGTACTCGTTGCCGATCACATCGAAGATCGAGTGCCGGCGCAGATCCAGCGAGTCCACCGCGTCGAGCGAGCGCAGGAACAGGGCCGTCCCCCAGGCGATCTGCTGCTTTCCCAGGCGCAGCTTCCACGGGCCCTTGCGCAGGTCGACGAATGCTTCCTTGGCGTCGAGCACGTACTCGTGGGTGCCGACGGTCTGGGCCATCCACCCGTTGCCCGGGTAGCGTCCCCCATTGCGCCCGCCGAACAGGTTCACCTCCTTGAGCGAGCCATCGACGTTGGGGCCGAAGTCGGCATAGAGCCGGGGCTGGACGAACAGGCGCGCGCTGTCGAGCCCGAGCGCCGTGGCCAAGCTGTCGTCGAGCGAGTAGCTGACGAGCGACTCGCCGCGATAGGCCATCTGGTTCCAGGTGTTGCCGGCGCTCGACAGATTGTGCTCGTTGTACGGGCTGGACCGCCCCGAGGTCGAGAAAGCCCAGTCGGCCTGCAAGAACGAGGCGATCGAGAGGTTTCCCCCGGCCACCCGCGCCGAGACCTGTGCCTGGACCGTGGCCGGCGTCCACAGCAGAGCGGCGGCGAGAAGCACGCTGCCGGCCGCAAACCGTACACCGAACCGTTTCCTTCCATCCATCATGATGTCCCCCTTTCCTTCGCTTTGGAGCCCCTGTTCCCCGAATCCGTGAACGATCCCTCACGCGTGACGCATCAGACGAACGCGACCCAAGAACTTCGGTTTGAGCAGAACGACCTCGAGAGGTACCACGATCATCGCCATGACCGCGTTGAATGCCATCGTCAGGACCAGCATGAAGCCGAGATCGGAAAGGAACTTCAGCCCCGCCATGAAGTACCAGGGGAGCACCCCCAAGGTGATCGTGGCAGCCACGAACAAGGTGGCCTCGCCGGCGGTGTCGATGGCGCGCTCGCTGGCCGCGGTCACGTCGCCATCGCCGGCCACCTGGTACTCGTCGCAGATCCGACTCAGGAGGTAGATGCCGTAATCGATTCCGACCCCGAGGCCGATGGCGTTGACGGGGAGGGTGTTGAGATCCAGGCCGATGCCCTTGAAGTACATCACCATGCCGGTGAAAAACTGCGACAAGAGGAGCGGCACGAGCAGCACGCCGGCGGCGACGAGGGAGCCGTAGGTTATGGCGGAGATCGCGAAGATACCCGCGAGCAGGTACACCAGGATACGGATGTCCGCCTCGCGAACGACCTCGTCCGTGACGTACTGAAGGGCGACGGGCCCGGCCCCGAGCTTGACGTCGAATTCCTTGGTCCCCTTGTCGAGCAACGGGCCGAGGGCCTTGCGCACCGTCGCTATCGCCTTTTCCACCGTGCTGTGCTTGAGGTCCTTGTACCAGAGGATGACGTCGCCGCTCTTCAGCTCGTAGTCGACCACGCGGCTGAGGTTGCGCACGCTGGAGCCGAAGGTGAGAACGCTGATCGTTCCTCCGACCGCGGCGTTGCTGTGATCGACGGGCAGCCACTTCGGATTGCCGCCGTTGATGAGCGCGTTGGCGGGCGCCATGAGATCGGCGATCGACAGCGTTGCGGCCGCGCCGTTCATGTCGTCGATCCGGTCCTGGAAGTGCGACATCGATTCACTCAGGGCCGCGGTGCGAACCGCTTGGTTCACCTTCCCTTCCCAGATGACGTTCAGGAAGGTGGTCCCGGCCAGTGATTCGTTGATCTCGCGCTCGGCGAGATTGAACGGGTGTTGCGGGAACAGAAGCGGGCTGCCGACCTCGACGTTCCCCACCGGCCGCTTCGCCGAGTAGTAAAACGCGAACACGCCAGAGAGGACGACGAAGATGGCCGAAGCAGCGCGCCATTGCGGGCTGATCGTGCGGGCGAAGAACCGCTGCAACGGGCTGATCAGGCGCGTGCTCAGCGACGGGGCCGTGCGGGTGATGAAGATGCTCACGTCGCGCGGTGGCGGTAGCACCGCGAGCAGCACCGGGGTCAGCAGCTCGATGGCGGGGATCAAGAGCATCGACCAGGTCCCGTACAGGATCGCCATCTTCTTCAGGAGCGGCACCGGAACGAACCAGACGAAGTACAGCCCGAGCGCGTCGCAGATGATGGCCAGGAGCGCCGGGGCGAACATCGCCTCGAGCGACGAGCTCGCCGCGGTCAACTGGTTTCCCTGCTCGTAGAGCGTCTCGTAGTAGCGCCGCGTCATCTGCACCGAGTGGCTCAAGGCACGCGCGGTCAGGAGAACGGGAATGACCAGGGTCATCGGGTCGATGTTCAGCCCCAGCCAACCACCCGCGCCGACCCCCCAGATGGTCGCCACGGTGGCGGCGATCAGCGGCGTGGCGGCGCCGGTGAACGAGCGCATGTAGTCGAAGTGCATGACGCCGATGATCAGAAGCGAGGCGATGAAGATCCACAGGGCCTGCCGGCCATAGAGGTACACCCAGCCGACGAGCATCACCCGACCGGCGGCCACCACTTCGTAGTTGCTGTCGCTCTCCTTCGAGATGAGGTCGTTGACCTGGTGAAACACCTGCTCGTAGTCGGCGGTGCCTTCGCGGAAGCCGACCTCCACCAGCGCAGCCTTCTCGTCCTTCGAAACCAGGATGCCGGAAACAGCCTTTGCCTCTCGCGCTCGCCGCCGCACTTCGTCGGCCTCCGCCTGCGTCTTCGGCGCGACGTCCTCCATGACGGGAAGCGACATCACACCCCGCGGAGTCGCCTTGGTCATGCGGATCTTCGGCGAGGCAATCGAGATGACGTGCTCGTGGTCAACGCCGGGGATCAGATCCACCGCCTGGGTGAGACGAAAGACCTTCGCCAACCCATCCGGCGTGTAGATGCTCCCTTCCTTGGCTTTGACGAGAATCTGGACGAGCAGCGGATTTCCGAAGTTCAAGTAGCGGCGGAAGACGTCGGTGATCGCGTTGTCGGTCGGGACGAAGTCCGAGAAGATCGTCTTGACGGTCACGCGCGTCAGTCCGACGGAGAAAAACACCGTCAGGGCGGCACAGATCAGGAGGTAGACCCAGCGGCCACGGATGAACAGGTCACTGGCCCTGGACGACCAGCGTTTGCGTTCTGGTTTCCTCTCTTCCATGGCTCACTCTGCCTTCAGATCGATCTTGCCGCCCCACACGTCGCCCTGCCCCGCGACCAAGACTTCTCCGTCCGGCTTGGCGATGATCCCGGAATACCAACCGACGCGCGTCGAGTTGTTCTCCCACTTGCGCCAGCTCCATGTTTCTCCCTGGGCGGTGCCAATGAGCAAGAAGCCCGCGCTGGTAGCGGCAACCCGATTGTCGCCGAGGCAGCTGAGGCCGTACACGTCGGGCTTGTCGGGCAGATGCAAGTCCTTCCAGCCCGACGAGAGGCCGCCGATCATCACCAGTCCGGCCTGGCCCGCGGCGACCAGTGACGAGCCGCAGTGAACGACGGCGAACAGCGACTCGTCGCCGTACTCCTTCTCGTTCGCGACGGCGCCATCCTGGATCTTCAGCACCGTACCGCGCTCCCCCACCACAACGGCGCTCGTGTCGTCGAGGAACAACACGTCGTAGAGGTGGGGCCCGTCCCACTGCGCCCACTGCGTCGGCACCTTGCGCCAATCGTCCGAGCCGGCCGGGCGATCCCAAATCGCGCCGAAGGCACCGACGGCGAGAAACTCACCCTTGTCGCTCGCCGCGACGGCAAAGAGCCGCTGGGTCTCCTTCACGTCGCGTGGTGTCCATTGCTCCGCTCCGGCAGCCGCTTCCCAGATCGCCCCTTCCTGGCCGACGACGACCCCCGCTCCCGACGGAGCGAAGGCCACGTCGAGCGGAACTCGCGTGACCGCAGAGAGCACGCGGGTCCATGCGCTCTCTCCGGGCCGCCGAACGAGAATCCCCGGGCTGCCCACGGCCCACAACTCGTCGCCCCGGCGTGCCAAGCCGAAGATCCAGGCGCGATCGCTGGCAGCACCCTCACCCTTCAGATGCATCTTGGCCACCGGAACAGCCGCGGCGCCGAAGCTCGGCGCGGAGGCGAGACCCACCAGCAGCAGCGCCAGCGCCGCCGAAGACAGCGGCCTCCGGCGGTGTGCCCCATCGCTCCGAGCCGGGATGCTCCGGCGCAGGCCACGACGTGCCCCCCCTCTCGTAGTGGTTTTGACGCGACCCTGTTGAGACGTGAACCGCATTTGACGCTTCCCCTTTGTGACGGTCCCTAGGGTACTCAAGTGTGCTTGCTAGTACCGTAAGCCACGGCAATCCGCCAAATGAATTCGCCTCATGCCACAGAAGGAGGCCGATAAGCCCGGTTCGCGACTCCGTCGCGTGACCCGCGCGGGCTCGTCGAGGACGCCGGTGGAGATGTGCGCGGTTCCGACTACGAGCGCATGCTGCGGCAGGCGGGCTCCCGCCACAGCGAGCTGATGCAGCTACCGCCGTCGCCGCAGCAGGTGGTGATCGCGCGCCGGTGAGTCAGGGCGCGACCGTGCTGAAAGCCGTCGATCGTCGGCCAGAAGGGGAACCCGAGCACGGTCGCTTGCCGCGATACGCTCGGCCCGGGCAGTCGAACAGCTCGGCGTCCGGCTCGTAGACGTGCCCGTCCGCGTCGATGATCTCGCAGGATTCCATGACCGATACCCTTCAGCCGCGCAGCGCCGCGACGACGCGCAGGAAGTTGCGGCCGAGGATCTTCTGGATGCGCTCCGCTCCCCAGCCGCGCCGCAGCATGATGTCGACCAGCCGCGGCAGCTCCACCGGAGTTATCAGGTCGCGCGGCGGGCTGATGGCACCGTCCCAGTCGCTGCCGAGCGAGGCGTGGTCCTCGCCCACCGTCTCGACGATGTACTCCAGGTGCCGCACCACGCTCTCCGCGCGTCCGCGTCGCAGCGGGTCTCCCAAGAAGGTCGACTGGTAGATCACGCCGATCGTGCCGCCGCTGTCGGCGATCGCCCGTAGCTGGTCGTCGTCGAGGTTGCGCCAGTGCCGGTGCACGCCGTTCACGCCGGTATGGGTCACCAGCAACGGCTGCGAGCGGTCGTGCACCGCGACGGCGTCGAAGAACCCCTGGCGATTGATGTGGGCGAGGTCGACGAAGATCTTCTTCTCGTTGAGGCGGCGCACGTAGTCCTTGCCGAACGCCGACAGCCCTTCGCCGCGGCGGCCGCCGGTCGGCGCGCTGGTCACGCCGATGCGGGAGGAGGACAGGTGAACCAAAGTGATGCGCAGGACCAGGTCGTCCGGGATCAGATCCAGGGCGCCGAGATCACGATCGAGCGCGTTGCCGCCCTGAATGCCGAGGAACGCGGCGTGCCGCCCCGCGGCGACGGCCGCGCGGTACTCGGCGGCGTTGCGAACCACCCGGAAATCCTCGGGCACGCTGTCGAAGATGCCCTGCAAACGGCGGAGGTTCTCGACGAAGATCTCGGGGCGGCGCGTGGCGGCCCGCCACGGGTTGGTGGTGATGACCCACGTCGCCCCGGTCATTCGCGCCTCGCGGACGCGGGGAAAATCGACCTGGCTGTAGACGTGCCCGCGGAGCAGGCCGAGGCCGTGCCGCCGGCGCAGATCGTAGCGGAAGATCCGGTTCCAGATGAACGAGTCGACGTGCAGGTCGATGACGTCGCCGGCCAGGTACAGCTCCACCGCCTCGCGCGAGATTCCCAGCTCGCGCGCCCAGGCCTCCGGATCGGCGCGATGTCCCCACATCACGTCACCGGATCGCACCGCGCCGGGGCACCTGCTGAAGACCGATCGGCAATGTCGGCATCGCTTCCCCCTCCTCAGACGTTGCGCGGCGGGGCGCCGAGCCGCTCGCGCATCTGGTCGAACATCGTCATCGTCTCGCTCCACCCCCGGCCGGCTGTCAAGCCGCCGTCGACCACGAGCGCGTGAGCGTTGACGAAGCTGGAGGCATCGCTGGCCAGCCACAGGGCGGCCTGGGCAATGTCGCGCGGCTGCCCCGGCCTTCTGAGCGGCTGCATCATGGCGAACGGCTCGTTGAGCGCGGCCGTGCGCTCCTGCACGAGATCCTCGCCCACGCCCATCGCCCGCCCGAAGATCGGCGTGACGATCCCGCCCGGGCAGATGCAGTTCACCCGGATGCCTTGCTCGCCGAGCTCGGTCGCCACGGTTCTGGTGAGCTGAATCACCGCCGCCTTCATCGCGCTGTAGACATGGGGCCCGAGACCGGCCTGCAGGCCGGCGGCGCTCGCGGTGTTGATGATGCTGCCCGACCTCTGCGCGCGCATGATCGGAGCCGCATGCTTGATGCCGAGCACCACCGCGCTGAACAGCAGCGCAATGGTTCGCTCCAGTCCCTCGACGTCGGTCTCCGCGATCGGCGCATCGATACCGCCGGCGCCGGCGTTGTTGAACAGGCAATCGAGGCGGCCGAAACGCTCCTTTGCCATCGCCGTCACGGCCGCCACGTCGCCCTCGCGGGTGACGTCGGTATGGGCATAGACGGCGGCCTCGCCGAGCTGCGCGGCGAGCTTCTCGCCGTCGGCGTCGAGGACGTCGGCGACGACCACGCGCGCGCCGTTCTCCACGAACAACCGGCAGGTTCCGGCGCCAATGCCGCTGGCGCCACCGGTGATCACGGCGACCTTTCCATCAAGCTGTCCCATGGCGATTTCTCCTCCAAGGCCCACTGGGGGTAGGCGACGGCGGGGCCGGCCGTAGCGAGACCCGGCCTCGATTCAGCGTGGATCTCTACCAGATACGATCACCATTGCTCAATGTGCGGGCCGCCGTGTGCCCGGCGGAGCCCGCGCCCGATGAACCCCGGGGCATCGATCGCGCGCGGCGACCCGACCATTTGGCCGGCGCTTGCGACCGCTCGGGACTTTTTCGTTGTGCCCCGCCGAAATTTCGATAGGAGTCGGGAGTCGTCATGGCCAACCGATTGAGAGCCCTGTTGCTTGCGTTTGCCGCCGTCGCCCTGCCCGGCCGCCCGGCGCGGGCGCTGCTCGATCCCGCGCCGACGATCGCGATGATCTTCGCCGGCGAGCTGGGCGACGTCGCCGGTGACGTCAACGCCGACGGCCGCGCCACCGCCGCCGACGTCTGCGGCGTGATGCTCGGGCTGCAGAACCCGACGGAGCCGGGACCGTTCCGGGTCGGCGTCATGCAGATCACCTTCACCAAGCAGTCGGCGACCAACCCCAAGCAGGAGCGCGTGCTCAAGACCGATATCTGGTATCCGAC
>CAZYMF010000055.1:0-8030 GCA_964648215.1 uncultured Binatia bacterium (SeqCode)
GGGACACCGAAAGGCGCGGTTTCCCCCTCGGGCTCCCCCTTCGCGCCCGCTGCGCTATGCAATGGGCCGCGTCATTGTGAGCCGGCCTCGCGCAGATGTCGCCTCTCAACGGCAGCGGGCGTTCCCGCCAATGGTGGGCCGGTCAACGCCAGCGGCGGCCTCTGGGCTCTGTGGATCCAGAGCCGCAAGCTCCAAGTCACAAGGTTCAAGTCGGACAACGCTCTCCTCGTTGTCCCTCGCAGCTTCTCGCTTGCAGCTATGCTTCGCTTGCCGGGCGTCCGACTCCGACGGCGTCTACGGGTGCCCGTTTCTGTCCAAGCCAACTTTCGGAGCTGCGAGCGATGCCTGCCGTGTGGTAGCATCCGCGTTCGTTGGGCTTGCAAAGGGGGGGACTTGCTCGGCCTTCTCGTACTCATCGCTCTCGTGGTGGCGGTTGTCGCGTGGCGGCGTAGCGCGCGAATCGACGCGTTGGAGCAGCGAGTCGCGGATCTGGAAGAGCGGCTCTCCGAGCCGCGAGCGCCGCAGGAGCGGGTGCCGGCACCCGGGCCGAGCCCCGCGGTGCAGCCTTCCCCGCAACAAGCCGTGCCCCCGGTGCGGCCCTCGTCCCCGCCGGCACGTGTGCCAACGCCGCCGGCGGAAGTGACGGCCCCGCCGCCGTACCCGGAGCCTTCGCCCGTCTCGCTCCTGCCGCCGCGCGAGCCGCCATCGTCATCAATTCAGATTGACTGGGAACGTTGGATCGGCGTGCGCGGTGCCGCGGTGCTCGGCGGCGCGGTGCTCGCTCTCGCCGGCCTGTTCTTCTTCCGCTACTCGATCGAGCACGGTCTCATCCCGCCGTGGCTGCGGGTGGTGTTGGGCACGCTCGTCGGGCTGGCGTGCATTGGCGTCTCCGAGCTGCGGCTGCGCGAGCGCTACGCCACCACCGCGAACGCTCTGATCGGCGGCGGCATCGTCGTGCTCTACGCCGCGTTCTGGGCCGCGCGCGCGATGTACGGCCTCATCGGCACGCCGGCGGCCTTCGTCTTGCTCATTCTGGTGACCGTCACGGGTTGCGTCCTGTCGTGGCGTCACGAGTCGTTGGTCGTCGCTCTCATCGGTCTGATCGGCGGCTTCGCCACGCCGCTGCTGGTGTCCTCGGGCGCCGACCGGCCCATCGGTCTGTTTGCGTACGTCCTGCTCCTGGACGTCGGCCTGCTGTACCTGGCGCGGCAGCGCCGCTGGCCGTTGCTGGCCCTGCTGAGCCTCGCCGGCACGCTGCTCTACGAGGCGCTGTGGATCACGCAACGCATGGGACCGGAGCGGCTGTTTCTC
Organism: uncultured Binatia bacterium (SeqCode); assembly: GCA_964648215.1. GTDB lineage: Bacteria > Desulfobacterota > Binatia > HRBIN30 > JACQVA1 > CAZYMF01. The sequence goes on from CAZYMF010000055.1 coordinate 1,312, forward strand.
GGTCTGGCCATTCTCGGCCTCTTCGCCGTCGTGTTCGTCGTCGCCGGGCAGTTGGCGCCGGAGGGCGAGAGATCGCAATGGTTCGCCAGCCAGGCGGGCGGGGTGCTGTTCCCGTTTGCCTTCGCGCTGTACTTCGCCGCCGGCGCGCGCCTGGGAGCGCACCTGTACCCCATCGCCATCCTGTTGCTGCCGCTGGCCGTGGCCTCCGGCTGGTTGGCCGAGATCCACAAGGTGCCGCGGCTGGGCCTTGCCGCCGCTTCCGCCACGGTCGGTGTCGTCGCCGTGTGGCTGGTCACGCACAGCTTGAGCACGGCGCTGGCCTGGGAGGTCGCGGTCGTCTGCGTTCTGTTCGCTGTCGGCTTTCACGTCTTCGTCGAGCGCGATCCGGAGCCGTCCGGCGCGGAAGGCCCGGCCCCGGGGGCGTTCGTGGCCGCCGTCGGCTTGATGGTGTTGCTGCTCCTGGCTTCGGTGTTCACGCCAGGCGTGCCGCTGTGGCCGTGGCTGGTCGGCTGGCTCGGGCTCACCGCCCTGGTCACCCGCCAAGGCGATTTTCCCGGCCGCAAGCGGCTCGGCGTCATCGCCGCCGGCGCCCTCGGTACGACTCTCTCTCTGTTCGGCCTGGCCACGGCCGGGGCTCCCGCGTTCCCCGGCTATCCACTCTTTCTCGGCGTGCTGATCGCCGTGGCCGCCGCCTTCCAGGCGGTGGCCGTCGCGCGCGCCGAATCGGACCGGGCCAGATGGGCGGAACATGCCGCGTCTCTGTTCGCCATCATCGTGCTGCTGCCGCTGATGCGGACGGACTTCGTTCGGGAGGTCTCGCCGCATCTGTTCCTGCCCGCGTCGCTGACTCTTGGTTTCCTGATCGCGCTCAGTGCGGCACGCTCCGGGCTCGGCCGCTGGCTTCTGGCCGGGATAGCGGCGACGGCGTTGGTGCAGACCGAGTGGACGTTGACCTACCCGGGCCTCGCGCACGACGCGCCCGTTGCCCTGCAGGCGCTGGCAATGCAGCTGTTCGCCGTCGCGCTCTTTACCTCGTGGCCCTTCGTGGTCTCGCCCCGCTTCCAGACGGAGCCGTGGGCCTGGTATGCCTCGGCCCTGGCCGGTCCGGCCTGGTTCCTGTCGCTGCGGCGCCTGTTCGAGTGGCGCTTCGGCGACGGCGCTATCGGCCTGTTGCCGCTGCTGCTGGCGGTCGCGGCGCTGGCCGGAGCGCAGCGGACGCGGCGGCTGTGGGCGGAGCAGGAGCCGTGGCAGGAACGCGCCTTCGTCTGGTTCCTCGTGGTGGCGCTGGGCTTCATCACCGCCGCCATCCCGCTGCAGCTAGAAAAAGAGTGGATCACCATCGGCTGGGCTCTCGAAGGGCTGGCGGTGACGCTGCTGTGGCGGCGCTACGACCACGCGGGCTTGAAGTACTTCGCGCTGGCGCTGCTGGCGGGAGCGACCGTGCGCCTGGTGGGGAACCCGGCGGTGCTCGGCTACTACCCCCGTCCGGCGTGGCGGATCGTGAACTGGCTGGCCTACACCTATCTGGCGCCGGCCGCGGCGCTGTTGTGGGCGGCCGATGTGCTGCGCGCCCGCGAGGTCGAGCGCGCCCGTGCGTGGGAGAAGTCGACCTATGCGTCGGGGTACCCGGTCGGCGCGGTCGTCAGCGGTCTCGGCGGGTTGGTGGTGATCTTCGTCTGGATCAACCTGGCCATTGCCGATTGGTTCGCCACGGGGACGACACTGCGGGTGAGCTTCGAGCGCATGCCGGCGCGCGATCTGACGACTTCGATCGCTTGGGCCGCCTACGCTCTGATCCTGCTCGCTGTCGGCGTTCGCCGCGCCAGCACGGCGCTGCGCTGGGTGAGCTTGGTGCTGATGATGCTGACGATCGGCAAGGTCTTTCTCTACGACCTCGGCGAGCTGCGCGATCTGTATCGGGTCGCCTCGCTGCTCGGGTTGGCGTTCTCGCTGATCGTCGTCTCGCTCGCCTACCAGCGTTTCGTGCTGCGCAAGCCGCCGGCGGAGGACGCATGAGCCCGCAACGGATACGAACGATCACCTGGGTCGCGCTCACTCTGCTCGCGTCCGCCGTCGCCGCGGTGCCGACGGCGCCGGAGCTGCGCCGTCTCTTTCCGCGGGAAGCGGATCTGTTTGCGCCGCGCCCCGGTCTGGCGCGGTTGGCCCTGCCCCCGGAAGTGCTGAAGGACTGCCGGCCGGATCTCTCCGACCTGCGCGTGTTCGACCGCCAGGATCGCGAGATTCCCTTCCTTGTCGACAGCGGCATCGACGTCGACGAGGTGCGCGAGGTGAAGCAAACTGTGGCGGCGCGGATTCTGGACGTCGAGCGCGAGCAGTCTGCCGACGGGTCGGCGACGAGCGAGCGTTACGAGATCACGGCGCCGCCGGCACCTTCGGAGGAGGGTCTCTGGGACCTCGTCGTCGATACCAGTCGGCCGGAGTTCGTGCGCACCGTGACGGTCTCGGCGATCCGCGCCGACGGCGTCAGCGTCCCGTTGATCGAGCAGGCTCCCCTGTTCCGTCTGCGTAATGCGCCGGGGCGGTTGCGTGTGACTCTCCCGTCCGTCGCCGCCGAGCGGTTGAGCGTGACCGTCGCCGGCAGCGAGGGCTTTCTGCTCGAGCCCACGTTTCGCTTCGAGAACGTCCGCCGCCTGGAAGGCGGGGCGCGCCTGGTGGCACCGCTCGAGGAGCTGTCGCGGAGCTCGATGGGCGGGCAGACGGTGATCGAGCTGGCGCGCCCCAGCGGCCTGGTCCCCGATCTGGTGCGGGTGACGACCAGCACGCCGTCGTTCCGTCGCTCGCTCACCGTCTGGGATCTCGGGCCGGTGGCGCGGGCGGTGCAGATCGGAGCCGGCACGGTGACACGGGTCGCCGTGCGCGAAGGCGTCGAGGAGACGGAGGTGCGCGTCAACCCCGCGCGCGGCGAGCGCCTGCGCGTCGTGATCGGCGATCAGGGCAGCCCGCCGCTCGCGGACCTGAAGCTCTCCGCCGTGGTGCGTCAGCCGACGCTGATGTTCTTCCTGACGGCGGCGGATGCCGAGCGTCCGGCCGGTGTGCTGCGTTTCGGCGGCGGCCGCGTCGATCGTCCGCGCTACGACCTGGCGGCGCTGCTGCCGCCGCAGCGTCTCCTGTCGGGGCAGCCGGCCGAGATCGCCGCTCGCCTGCACGACCCGCGGGAGTTTGCCGAAGCTCGTCTGGGATCGATTCGCGCCAATGCGCTGTTCGACCGGACGCCGGCGCTCGCCTTTGCCATGCGACCCGGAGCCAAGATCGATGCCGGCGCGTTCCTGTACCGGCGCGCGCTGCGCGTGACGCCGTCGCCCGATGGGCTGGCCCGCCTGCGGCTGCGCGCCGCCGATCTCGCTCGGACCCGGGCCGACCTCGGGGACGTTCGGGTCGTCGACGGCGAGGCGCGGCAGTGGCCGTATCTGCTGGCGCGCGACACCGGTGCCGACTGGGTCGGTCTCGCGATCGAGAGCCGGCAGCACGACCACGGCGAGACTCGTTACACCTTCAAGCTGCCGGAAGCCCCGCTTCGTGCGGATGAGGTCGTCGTCGAGATCGAGGCTCCGTTCTTCCATCGGCCCTATCGGCTGGTGTCGCTCGACGCGAACGGGCGGGAAAGCACGCTGGCGCGCGGACAGCTCGTGCGCTCGGCCCGCGATCCGTCGCCGGCGGTGATCACTACCACGACGGTGCCCGTCTACGGGCTCGCTCTCGTCGTCGAAGACGGCGATGACGCGCCGCTGCCGGTGAGCTCGGCACGCGCGCGCATACCCGTCGCCGACCTGTTCGTCGCCGCACCCGCCGGGCAGTACTTCCTGCTGCTCGGCAACGCCGACGAGCAGGCACCGCACTACGAGCTCGCCGCAGTGCGCGACGTGGTCCTCGCCGTCAGCAGCTCGGCGGTTGCCCCGGGGGTCGTCGAGAAGAACCCGGCCTACAATCTGCGCGCGCGCCTGGCGACTGGCGAACGGCCGAAGCAGCTCGTGCAGCAGGCCGTGCTGTGGATCGTCCTGGCGCTGGCGGTGGGAGTGCTGACGCTGGTGACCGTACGGTTGGTGCGCAGGGGGTCGGAGGAAACGAAAGACGGGTGATGGCTGACGGGTGTCGGGTGAGGCGGATCCTCACTCGTCACGCGGGGCGTCTTCGGTTTTCAGGCGGAGCCGATGGTTTCCCGGCGGCAGGTGGGTCGGGCCGGGTAGGCGAAATCCTTGCGGTGCTTCGACTTCCGCCGACGTGCCGTCGGGAACGGTGAGCTCCATCTCCAGCCCGTGCGCGTCGCGCTGCCAGGCAACCGCGATGTCCCCGCGGACCGTGGGGAAGACGCCGCGCGCGCGGCTGAGATCGACGAGCTGCGGGGCGATGCGGAAACGGGCGAAACCGGGCTCGAGCGGGTAAACTCCGAGCACCTCGGTCGAGAGCTGATAGACCGGCGTGGCCGAGAAGCCGTGGCAGAGGCTGGCCGTCGGGTCGAAGCTCTCCCACAGCGTCGTCGCGCCGCGCGCCAGCATGCGCCCGTAGCGGTCGCGCATCAGCGCCAGCGCCAGATCGAAACGGCCGGCGCGGCAAAGAGCGCGGTAGACGAAGTGGCTGTAGAAGGTGTTGGCGAGGACGCAGTGGCGCTCGCCATCGAACGGCTCTCCGGAGGGGACGATGGGCGGGGCCGCGGTGAACACCAGGCGCTGCGGATCGGTGATCCAGTCGATCATCGACGCCCAACGCTCGCGCGGCGCCACGCCCCACAGAATCGCGGCGCCGTTGGCGTGCTGCGAGACGCGGCGGTCCTGGGCGCCCGTGCCCGGGTCGACGACGTCGACGTAGACGCCGCGGCTCGGATCCCAGTGGCGCGCGTTGAGGGCCGCGGCGATGCGCTCGGCCAGTGCGGCGTAGCGGCGGGCGTAGCGCGGCGACTCTAGCGCCTGCGCCAGGCGAGCGGCGGCGCGTAACGCGCCCACGAACTGCGCGTTCAACGCAGCGGCCTCACCGTGACGGCCGAGCGCGGCCCAGTCCATGAAATGCCAGTAGGGCAGGTCGGCGACGAGATCGTTGCGGCCGACCTGCCGCTCGAACCACGCGAGGGCGCGCTGGATGGCGGGGAAGATGGCTTCGATCGTGTCGAGATCGCCGCTGTACAGCCAATGCTGCTCGGCGTTGAGAATCCACTGCAGGGTCCAATCGGGAATCAGGACGGCGTCGGTGTGGTGGTCGCCGGGGGCGAACATCTGCGTCAGGCCGTCGGGGCGCTGGCTCTCGGCGGCGTGGAGCAGGAACTGGCGATTGAGCGCGTTCACGCTCGGACCGAAGCCGGCCTGGCCGACGAGGAACTCGACGGTGGCGTCGCCCAGCCACTGGCGCTGCTCGCGGCCGGGACAGTCCTCCCAGCCGTCGTGCATGCAGAGCTGCAGCGTGTAGCGGCCGATGTCCCAGAGGCGATCGAGCATGGGATCGGAACAGGTGAAGGCGCCGCCCTCTTCGGCCGGGTAGCGGGTGAAGGTCGAGCCCAGATGATGGATGCGCAGACCGGCGGGCGCGTGGCGGACGACGAGCTGCAGATAACGCACCGCCGTCCACTCGAAACGCTCGAAGCGCTGCCGGCCCGGCCGAGCGACGTAGCGCAGCAGATGGTGCCCGTGCGCTCGCTCGGCATCGATCCGTGGCGGCGCCGGCTGTGGCGCGTCCCACTCGCCGGGAATTCCTTCGGCAACCGCGATCTCGATCACCTCGCCGCCGCGGGCTTCGACCTCGATGAACGGATGGCCGGTGTGGATGCGGCCGAAGTCCAGCAGGCAACAGACGTCGTGCTCGGGCGTGGTGCGAACCACGGTGACGCCGTCGCCGGCGGAAAGCAGAGCCGCCGGCTGGTCGACGAGCCCCGCGGGCAGGTGGACGAGCTTCTCCCCGTACAGGCGCCGCTCGAAGGGCAGCTCCGGATTGGGCACCACGGCGTGCCAGCCGAGAATGCGCTGCGGCGCGAGCGGTGATTCGCGCAGAAAGGGGATCTCGCGGGGTAGCAGCGTCGGAAACGGCTCGGTCTTCATGCCGCCGAGCAGCGAGTCGGGCGGGCCGCCGCCGGCGGTGAGAATCTGCGCGCGATCCCAGCTCGAGTCGTCGAAGTCGGGCGCGGCCCAATCCGGCGGCAGCTCGCGCGCGTCGTGATTCTCGATGAAGCCCAGGCTCCAGTTGGCTCGCGGCGTATCGCGCTGCCAGGCGGTCGACTCGAGGCAGCACCACTGCTCGTCCGAGAGCACGTCGACGACGTCGCCACCGCACTGCACTCGCCCGTCGCAGTAGAGGGCGCCGTCGCCGAAGACCGGCTGCCAGTGGCCCTTCACGGTCTGGTACCACGCCGTGTCGACGCCGTAGACCCGAACCAGCAGGGCGATGGCATTGCGGCCGGGCCGCAGGTGGGACGCGACCTCGTAGGTGTCGGTCCGCTGATGCAGCGGGTCGCAGCGCGCCGGACCGCGACCGACGCGCGCGCCGTTGAGGAAGAGTTGATAGCGGCCGTCGACGGTGACGGTGAAGCGGGCCGCGTCGGCGGCGCGCGGCAGCTCGAAGACGCGGCGAAACAGGAACCAGCGATTGGTGCCGTCGTCGCGCCGTTGCGCGCCGCCGAAGAGGATGCGCCAGAGCGCCAGCGGGTCGATCTCCTGCTTGGCGGTCCAGATGAAGGGGGCGCGCCGGTACATGGGGGAAACATAGAGCGTAAAGTGGAA
>CAZYMF010000055.1:8130-24788 GCA_964648215.1 uncultured Binatia bacterium (SeqCode)
CGAACGGAGGTGGGTGTGAACGCGATCTGGGTCCTGCTGGGGGCGCTGGTGTGTTTTGGTGTCGGGTATCGCTTTTACGGGCGCTATCTGTCGCTGGTGATGGGGCTCGACCCGTCGCGACAGACGCCGGCGCACCGCCTCTACGACGGGGTGGACTATGTCCCCGCCAAGAACTGGCTGGTGCTCTTCGGGCATCACTTCTCGTCGATCTGCGGCGCCGGTCCGATCGTCGGTCCGGCGCTGGCGGTGGCCTATTGGGGATGGGCGCCGTCGCTCGCCTGGGTGCTGATCGGCTGCGTGCTGATGGGGGCGGTGTCGGACTTCACCAGCCTGGTGGTCAGCGTGCGCTCGGACGGCGTGTCGGTGACGGAGATCGCGCGGCCGGAGATCTCGCCGCGGGCGCGGTTGTGGTTCTCCTGGTTCATCTGGCTGGCGCTGGTCATGGTGATCGCGGTGTTCGCGATCTTCGCCGCGCGCACCTTCATCGAGGAGCCGGACACCGTGGTACCGTCGTTCGGTTTGATCCCGACCGCGGTGCTGACGGGGTATCTGCTCTATCGCACTCGGGTCAACAACACGGCGGTGACCCTGCTCGGGCTGACGCTGTTGTTGATCGCCCTGTTCGGCGGCGTGGAGGTGCCGATACGGCTGCCGTCGCTGCTCGGCGTGTCGCCTCAGTCACTGTGGATCCTGATCCTGCTCGCCTACTGCTTCGTCGCCTCGGTCACTCCGGTGCAGATCCTGCTGCAGCCGCGCGACTACCTGGCCAGCTTCATTCTCTTCGCCGCGATCGGCATCGGCGTGGTCTCGGTGTTCATCAGCGCGCCGACCATGCAGGGCGCGGCCTTCCATGCGGCCGATCCGCCCGAGTGGGCCGGCGCCGGCCCGATCTGGCCCATGCTCTTCGTCACCATCGCCTGCGGCGCGATCTCCGGCTTCCACTCCCTGGTCTCGTCGGGCACCACGTGCAAGCAGCTCGACAGCGAGGCGCACGCTTGCCGCATCGGCTACGGCGGCATGCTCACCGAGGGGCTGGTCGGGGTGCTGGTGATCATCTGCGTCGGCGCGGCGACGAAGTACAGCGACCTGGCGGCGACGCTGCGCAGCGGCGGGCCGATCGCCGCCTTCAGCCAGGGGTACGGCATCCTGTCGCTGCCGATCCTGGGAACCTACGGCAAGGCCTTTGCCGTCATGGCGCTGAACGCGTTCATCCTGACCACGCTGGACACCTCCACCCGCATCGGCCGCTACCTCACGCAGGAGCTGTTCGGCAGCGCCAACATGTACGTGGCCACGACCATCGTCGTGGCGGCCAGCGCGGCGCTCGGTCTCACCGGGCAGTGGGCGCGCCTGTGGCCGGCGTTCGGCACCTCGAACCAACTGATCGCGGCGCTGGCCCTGCTGGTCGCCTCCTGCTGGCTGCTGCGGCGCGGCCGGCCGGTGCTGTACACGCTGGTGCCGGCGTGCCTCATGCTGGTCACCACCGTCGGGGCGTTCGTCTATCAGCTCTACGCGGCGCTGGTGCGCGTCGATGCGAAGACGGGAGCGAGCAACCCGGACTATTTCATAGCCGTGATGATCGCCGTCCTGATCGTTCTGGCGCTGGTCGTTTTCTGGGAGGGGATCAAGTCGCTCGCCAGCGGTGAGCGCGTCGGCGGCGCCGATGCCGTCGAGCTGGCTGTGGAGTAGCGCGGCAGGCGCCTGAGCCGGTCGAAGAACAGGGAGTACAACGGATAGAACGGATTGAACGGATTTCGGTGTGGCAGGCACTTGCGCAGGTCCGACCCCGGGAGGGATAGGGTGCACACGGAAGCAAGTAGGTGTGGCGGGTGCGCTCGCCTTTTGCGGATTACTGCTGCAGCTTGCCGGGTGCTACTATTCGTACGGGGCACGTTTTTTCGTCCATCCGATCGCGGTTGGGGCAGCTTCCGAACCGGCGGCGCAGGCCACCCTCAGCGACGATGACATCGAGAGGGGTAAGGGGGTGGCGGCCGCAGTTGCCGCAGATTTCAAGATGGAACTCAACCCCCAACTCATAGGATTCCGTGCACCCGGGGATCCCAGCGAGGTGATCGCCTTCTACTTTCCTACCAAGGCGTCGCCGGGCTGGGCTTCGGATAAGGAAGGCGTCACCCTCTGGCTAGACATCCGCGACGACCGAACGCAGCTCGAATACCTCATCAGGGATCTTCGGAATGGCTCTGAAACAAAGTTCTCACGCGCTCTCAGCCAGGCTCTCCAACAAAAGCTGGAGGCGACCTTCGGCACAGATCGGATATCAGTCCGCAAGCACAGCGACCTGATGGTCCTCGCGCCATGAGGACGCGAACCCGATTGGGGGGCAAGGATCTCATGCCCTGCTACATCTCGCTGCGAGAGGCGCATTGCCACGCAGCAGGTGGCGGCACTTGTAGGGATATCGGCGCTGCCAGCGGAGCCGGTGGGCGAAGGACCGGACACGACGGAGCGTGCCCCTCCAGGGCGCGTGAGGGGATCATTGGATGGCGCCGCTTCAGCGGCTCGCGTCGCCGCCGGCGGGCGCAGCCTCGATGCGCTGCAGCGGGTCGATCGCCAGCCAGCTCGCCGCGGCGACGAGGTAGAGAACGGCGACGCTGTACAGCGGCGCGTCCCACGAGCTCCAACGCTGCAGGCAGACGCCGACCACCACCGGGCTGAGGGCGCCGCCGAGATTTCCGAACGTGTTCATCGTGCCGCTGACGACGCCGGCGTTGGCGCCGCCGATCTCGAGGCAGACGGCCCACGCCGGGGCGACGCCGAGGGCGGCGAGCCCGGCGGCGGCGGCGAGCAGGAGCGCGGAGTGCATCGGCGTCGGCGTGAGGATGGCGCCGACGATGGCCAGCGCCGCCAGCGGCAAGCCGATCACACCCGGCGTGCGCCGGCCGGCGCGGCTGCCCCAGCGATGGGTGAAGACGTCGCTGAGCCAACCGCCGAGGAAGACCCCGGCGGCGATCGCCAGCAGCGGCAACGCCGCCAGCCAGCCGACCGCCTTCAGGTCGAAGCCGCGCGCGCGCAGCAGATAGGTCGGCAGCCAGGTGAGGTAAAAGTACCAGCCGTAGATGGCCGCGCCGTACATCGAGCAGAGCGCGATCAGCGGGCGGCTGCGAAGCAGCGCCGCCCACGGCACGCGCGCGTGGGCGGGCGTCTCGCCCGGGGCGCCGATCAGTCGGCGCTCCGCCTCGTTGACTTGGCGATGCTGATGCGGGTGATCGCGGAACCAGCCCCACCACAGCACCGCCCAGACGAGGCCCACCAGACCGAAGATCTCGAAGACGTGGTGCCACGCCATCACGCCCAGCATCCCCACCACCAGCGGCTGGGTGGCGGCGCCGCCGAGGGCGCCGGCCATGATCAGCAGGCCGAACACGCCGCCACGCTGCGCCTCGGGCAGCCAGCTCGCGTACACGCGCGCGGTGGCCGGAAAGGCGCCGGCCTCGCCCATGCCGAAGAGCAGGCGGATGGCGAAGAGCGAAAGGAAGCCGGTGGCCAGCCCGGTGGCGGCGGTCATCAGGGACCACCAGATGACGATGCGAGTGAGCGCGAGGCGGGGACCGAAGCGATCGGCGAACCAGCCGCTCGGCACCTCGAAGATGGCGTAGGCGAGGGTGAAGGCGCTGAAGACCAGGCCCATCTCGGTGTCGCTGAGGCCGAGCTCCGCCTTCATCGCCGGCGCCGCCGTGGCGATGCAGATGCGATCGAGATAGGCGATCGCCACCAGCGCCAGCGTCAGGCCCACCACGCCGTAGCGTGCGCGCGTCGGAGTCTCGGAAAGCTCGGGCTCCAGCGCCGGAGCCGCACGGACGCCCATGGCTCGTCTGCTCTCTTCCCCTATCGATCGTCGCTCTTGGACCGTTCGACTTTGGACGCTTCGACGATCAACTATCGACTTTGATCACCGACTTTCCCGTGCGTGTACTTGATGATCTCCGCCTTCTCGAGGGTGATCAGGCCGCCGCCGCCGGAGGCTTCCATCAGGGCGTCGAGATGGGGCAGGGCGGCGCGCACCTTCTCCTCGCTGTCGACGATCTCGATCAGGATCGGCAGATCTTCGGACAGGCGCAGGATCTTGGCGGTGTGGATGCGGCTGCGGGCGCCGTAGCCCTCGATGCCGCGCCACACGGTGGCACCGGCCAGGCCGAGCTCGTGCGCTTTGTGCACGACGGCCTCGTAGAGCGGCTGTCCCTGATAGCGATCGGACTCGCCGACGAAGATGCGCAGCAGCTTGGCGTCTCCGGTGATCTTCATGCGAGCACCTCTACAGCAATCGCGCTGCCAGGTCGCCGAGCCACACGGCGACCAGGCAGGCGGCGAGGGTGACGGCGACGTTGCCACTGCCGGCGGCGGTGCCTCCCTCGCGCAGCAAGGCGACGGTTTCGTAGCTGAAGGTCGACATGGTGGTGAACCCGCCGCAGAAGCCGGTGGCCAGCAGCAGCCGGGTGTTGGCGTTGATCAGGCCGCGCTCGAGCGAGAGCGCCATGAGCAGGCCGAGCAGGAAGCTGCCGAGAACGTTGACCGAGAGCGTCCCCACCGGAAAGGTCGTGCCGTTCAGGCGCTGGACGACGCCCGCGACCCAATAGCGCGCCATCGAACCGAACAGGCCGCCGAACCCCACCAGAAGTGCACGGTACACGCGACTGCTCAAACCACAGGACGCGACCGGAGGCAACCGACGGTGAGGGACATCGGGTTCGCCGGCAGCGCGGTTACAGCCGGTAGCGGAACCCCATGAGGAAGCGCGCGGGGGGGGCGGGAAAGCCGATGGACTCGGAGTAGGCGCGGTTGAAGAGGTTGCGGACGGTGGCGGTGAGGGTGAGCGGCGCCACCGCCGGGTCGAGGCGATAGGACAGCGCCAGGTCGGTGCGGCCGTAGCCGCCGATCTGACGGGGCTCGAAATCCTGCGTCGGATCGGCGCTGTAGCGGGCGCCGACGGCGTAGACCTGGACCACCGCCGTGGCGCGGTCTCCGGACCGAATGACGCCGTCGCGCTGTGTGGCGGCGCTGAAGGAACCGCGGTGGCGGGGCCGGTTGAGCAGCGATCCCTGCGCGCTGTCGAAGTTGAGGTAGGTGTAGTTTCCCGACAGCGTCAGCCAGCTCAGCGGCTGCAGGTGCGCGCTCAGCTCGACGCCCTGGAAACGCGCGTTGACGTTGCGCGCCGCTTCTTCCTCCGGCACCCCGGCGACTGGCCCCGGAAGCTGGTCGGCGACCTCCTCGATGAGATTCTTCACCTCGCGATAGAAGTACGTCGGCTCGAAGCGCAGGCGGCCGTCGCAGAGCTCCTGCGTCAGCCCGGCGTCGATCTCCCAGCTCGTCTCCGCCTGCAGATTCGGATTTCCGAGCGCGGGCTGGAACAGCTCGTCGAAGGTCGGGGCGCGAAAGCCCTCGGAGTAGCCGACGCGCAGGCGCGTGTGGGTCGGCCGCAGCAGGTAGGACCCGGAGCCGGACGCCGTCACTTGATTGCTGAAGCCGTCGTAGTGGTCGTAGCGGACCCCGCCGACGCCGCGCAGCGTGTCGTCGAGCAGGCTGATCTGCTCCTGGCCGTAGACCGCGACGTTGGAGCGGTTGGCGTTGAACTGCTCGGTCTCCTGGTCCACCTGGCCGTCGGCGCCTTCTTCCGTCTGCTGATGAAACACGCGCGCCGAGCTCTCCTTGAAGTCGAGGCCGACCGTGGTCAATGCCAGGTCGCGCCAGAGGTAGTCGACCTGGGCGTCGGCGCCGGCGATCGCGCTCGGGAAGTGCGCGCTGACCACCGGCTCGACCTCGCCTTCGGCGTCGAGCTCGTCGTCGTGGTAGCGCTGGTTGTCGCGGACGTACGAGGCCGCGGCGCGATAGTGGAGGCCGTTCTGCAGAGCGTGCTCCCACTCTCCCTTGGCGAGGATGAAGTCGTCACGGCTGCGGGCGTAGGGATCGAGCACGCCGTCGGCGACGTTGAAGTTGACCAGCCCGGCGCGCGAGTTGGAGTAGCGCAGGAAGGCCCGCAGCGTGCCCTTGGGCAGCACGTCGGCGTCGGCGCGCCAGGCGGTGGAGAAGTTGCGGTAGTCGTCGTTGAGCGAGCGAAAACCGTCGGAGGCGAGGAAGGAGGTCGTGCCGGACAGCGACAGCGGTCCGTGAGCGCCGCTCAGACTGACGGTCTCGTGGTGGGTGGCGGCACTGCCGGCTTCGCCGGCGACGTCGAGGTGGAAGGGACCCTCACCGCGCCGGGACAGGACATTGATCACGCCGCCGATCGCGTTCGAGCCGTAGAGCGCGCCGCCCCCGCCGCGCAGGATCTCGATGCGGTCGACGTTGTCGGTGGTGAGGTTGGCGAAGTCGAACTGGCCGACGGTGGTGCTGTTGACCTCGACGCCGTCGAGCAGCACCAGCGTCTGGTCGGGCGCGGCGCCGCGGATCGAGGCGAAGGCGCTGTGGCCTGCCGATCCGAACTCGGTGAGATCCAGGCCCGGTGTCCCGCGCAGCGCTTCCGAAACGCTGGCCTGGTCGCGTTGCTCGATATCGTGGCGACGGATGACGGTGACCGAGGAGGTGAGGTCCGCGACGCTCTGGCGGGTGCGGGTGGCGGTGACCACGACTTCGGGGAGCTCGGCGGACGGTGCGACCTTGGGCTCTTGTGCCGCCGCACCCACGGCCAGCATCCCCAGCCACACCGCCACTCCCGGCCACGCTCCTCGTCGCATTCCGTTCTCTGTCGCTTGCGGGCGGTGGATACCGAAGAGGGTAGACGGATGCAACCGATCGGGTCGGCGCGCTGCGGAAAGGTGAAAAGGAGAGGGTGGAGCCCGCGCCGCCTTGCTTATACTTTACATTTTGTGTTCGACTCGCTGCCTGGAGTCGGCGACGGCGCGCCGATTCTGACCGGGGCGAAGGAGCAGCTGCGCGAGATCACTTCACTTCGACCTTGACCTGCTTCTTCTTCCCCTCTTCGGTCTTCGGCAGCCGGATCTCCAGGATCCCGTCCTTGAACGAGGCGGCGACGGCGTCGACCTTGACTTCCGTGGGCAGCTCGAAGCTGCGGGTGAAGGAGCCGTACGAACGCTCGCAGCGGTAGTAGTCGTGGTCCTTCACCTCCTCCTGCTTCTTCTTCTCGCCCTTGATGGTCAGGGTGGAGCCGCTGAGGTTGACCTCGACCTCGTCCTTGACCATCCCCGGCAGCTCGGCCTTCACCACCACCTCGTCCTTGTCCTCGTAGATGTCGACTGCCGGAACCTGAACGTCGAGCATGCGCCGGGGAAGCCAGCGCTCGGGATGCCAGAGACTGGGCCATCGCCGGCGAAACACGTCTTCGAACAGGCGGTCGAACTCACGTTCCCAGCCGCCCGGTGGCGACTCCGGCCGAGCGGGCGTCGCCCGGCGCGACACCTTGGCGGCTTTGCGCACGGGAACCTTAGCCATCGGAACCCCTCCTTTCCCTTCCGCTCCGCTTCGCCTTGGGTGCGGGCGGTTGGGGCGCGGCCGTGTCGGCCTCGTCGAGCGCCATGAACGCGTCCAGAACGTCGCTTCGGGTCAACACGCCGATCAGTCGCTCGCCCTCGACGATCGGGATTGCGCCGACGCGTTCCTGGCGCATCAGGCGGGCTCCCTCGAACACGGTGTTCTTGGGCGTCAGCGTCATGACCTGCGAGGTCATCACCGACTCCACCGGGATGTCCTTGGGGTCGGCGTGCTTGCCCTTGTTGTCGCCGCGCATGCTCTCGAAGACCGAGGGAAAGGCGTCGCGCAGATCCCGATCGGTGATGATGCCGAGCAGCTTGCCGTCGACGACGACTGGTAGCTGGTTGACGCGATGCTCAGCCATGACCTCGCGCGCGTGTGCGATCGAGTCCAGGGGCTTGACCGTGTAGACGCGCCGGGTCATCCAGATATCGATCAACACGGTAGTCACCTCCTGCCCTCGTCGCAGCGCAAGATTCCTGCCACGGACGCGGGGCTGCTGCCTCCATCGGCGGCGGCGCAACGGCGCCGCCCGGATTTCCCAGCTTTGCGACAGGCCGGAGGACGATTTGCTCCGCAGCGGGAATGAGCCCCTCGGGGTCATCACCGCAGACTATCGGCCTGATACAGCCAACCGCGTCGGACCAGGAGCTTCTCGATCTCGACGGCGACGAAGACGACCGCGGACAGGCCCAGACAGGCGATCAACTCGCCCGCAGATAGCGGCACGGTCTTGAACAGTTGATTGGCGCCCGGAGCGTAGATCGTGGCGAGCTGCAGCGCGACGGTGAGCAGGGCGGCGCCGAGCAGCGGCAGGTTGGAAGACAGGCCCTGGCGAAACAGGGAATCACGCTCCGAGCGGATGGCCAGCACGTGCCCCATCTGCGACAGGGCCAGGACGGTGAAAACCATCGTCTGCCAGTGGGCCGACCCGGTGTAGTAGGCCCAGGCCTGGGTGAAGAGGGAGACCCCGCCCATGAGCAGGCCGATGACGACGATGTGCTGCCACATGCCATGGGCGAACACGCTCTCCCGCGGGGGTCGCGGCGGGCGCTCCATGATGCCGTGCTCGGCCGGCTCGACGGCCAGGGCCAACCCCGGCAGGCCGTCGGTGACCAGGTTGATCCAAAGAATATGGATGGGCAGCAGCGGAATCGGCAACCCGAGGAAGGGAGCCAGGAAGATCGTCCAGATCTCCCCGGAGTTCGACGTCAGCGTGTAGCGGATGAACTTGCGCACGTTGTCGAAAATGCGGCGCCCCTCGCCCACGGCGCTGACGATGGTGGCAAAGTTGTCGTCGAGCAGGATCATGTGCGCCGCTTCGCGCGCCACGTCGGTGCCGGTGATGCCCATCGCCACGCCGATGTCGGCGCGTTTGAGTGCCGGCGCATCGTTGACCCCGTCGCCGGTCATGGCGACGAACTCGCCGTTGTCCTGCAGCGCGCGCACGATCTTGATCTTCTGCTCCGGCGCCACGCGGGCGTAAACGCGCATGTGGCGAACGCGCTCGCCGAGCTCCTCCGGCGACAGCACCGCCAGCTGCAGACCGGTCATGACGGCCGCCCCCTCTGCGATGATCCCCAGGCGGGTGGCGACGGCGCGCGCGGTGGCGGGGTGGTCGCCGGTGATCATCACCGGCGTGATTCCGGCCGAACGGCACAGCGAGACGGCCGCGCGCGCCTCCGGGCGCGGCGGATCGAGGAGCCCGACGAGGCCGAGAAAGGTGAGGCCGCTCTCGACGTGCTCCGCGGTCATCGCTCGGGGAAGCTCCGGCCAGCGGCGGAAGGCGAAGGCCAGGACGCGCAGGCCGGCAGCGGCCATGCGCTCGGCCTCGGCGAGCACGGCGTCGGTTTGGAGCGGGACGGATCCCGACCGGCCGAGGGCCTGGTGGCAGCGCGCCAGCACCGCTTCGGGCGCTCCCTTGGTGAAGGCGACGACACCGTCCGCCATGCGGTGCACCGTGGTCATGCGCTTGCGCTCGGAATCGAAGGGGATCTCGGCCACCCGCGGCGCGTCGGCCTGCAGCGTTGCCTTGTCCCAGTCGGCCGCGGCGGCGGCGAGGTAGAGTGCGGTCTCGGTCGGGTCGCCGATGAGCTCGCCGCTGCTGGTGCGGGTAGCGTCGTTGCTCAGGGCCAGAGCGCGATAGAGGAGATCGAGCGGCTCGCCGCCGGCCGCCGGCGCGGGCGCGTCGGGGAGTTCGGCTCCGGCATAGATCTGCTCGACGTGCATCTTGTTCTCGGTCAGCGTGCCGGTTTTGTCCGAACAGATGTAGGTCACCGATCCCAGGGTCTCGACCGCGGGCAGGCGCCGGATGAGGGCGTTCTTGCGCACCATGCGCCGGGCCCCCAGCGCCAGGGAGATCGTGACCACGGCCGGCAGGGCTTCCGGAATGGCGGCGACGGCGAGACTGACCGCGGTCAGGAACATCAGCACCAGCGCCTCGCCGCGCAACAGGCCGACGGTGAACACGATCACGCAGATGGCGATACAGGCCAGCGCCAGCCGTTGGCCGAAGCGCGTCAGCCGCTTCTGCAACGGCGTCTTGCCCCCTGCCTCGTTGCCGAGCAGGGCGGCGATGTTGCCGAGCTCGGTCTCCATCCCCGTGGCCACGACGACGCCGCTGCCGCGGCCGTAGGTGATCACGGTGCCTTTGTACGCCATGTTCACCCGGTCGCCGACGGCCAGGTCGCCTCGGCTCAGGGCGGCGGTGCGCTTCTCGGTCGGCACCGACTCGCCGGTGAGGGCCGCCTCGTCGACCTTGAGCTGCACCGTCTCGAGCAGGCGCAGATCGGCGGGGACGACGTTGCCGGCTTCCAGCAGGACGATATCTCCCGGCACCAGCTCGGCGGCCGTCATGGTCTTCGGCTCTGCCCCCCGGCGCACGGTGGCGCTGGGTGCCGCCAGCAGCTTCAGCGCGGCCACGGCACGCTCGGCGCGGTACTCCTGGACGAAGCCGATCACGCCGTTGAGGGCGACGATGACGACGATGGCGATGCTGTCCTCCACCTCGCCGACGAAGCCGGAGACGACGGCGGCGGCGATGAGCACCAGGATCATGAAATCGCTGAACTGGTCGAGCAGCATGCGCCACGAGGGGCGCCGGCGCTGCTCGCGGATCTCGTTGCGGCCGTGGCGCGCCAGGCGGCGCTCGACCTCGGCGGTGTCCAACCCGGTGTCGGGGCGAACATCGAGGCGAGCGACGGTCTCGTCCGGGCCGATGGTATGCCAGCGGGGTGCGGTCGCGGTGTCGTTCACCGGCTCACCCCCCGTAGAGATAGAGGGCGTAGGTGTTGAGGAGGTAGAGGGAGAAGAGCAGCAGGCTGGTCCAGCCCACGGCCTGGAAGAGCCGGGTGTGGGGGCGGTAGAGCAGCCCGACGATGGTCAGGCCGGTCATCATCAGGGCCGACAGGGCGGAGACGGCGTGCAGCGGCGAGACGTGCTGCAGCAGCGGCCCGGGAAGATAGAAGACGTCGTCGACGGCGACGATGAGAACGTCGAACAGGTTGCTGCCGAAGAGATTGCCGATGGCCATGTCGACGGCGTCGATGCGCAGCGCGGCCACGGTGATCACCAGCTCCGGCACGGAGGTGGCGAGGGCGACGAAGATGGTGCCGACGAAGGTCTTCTGCCAGCCCATGATCGTGGCCATATGGTCACCGACGAAGGGCAGCAGCGTGCCGGTGGCGACCACCACGAGCGCCGCGAGCGTGTAGCCGACCGCGGCTTGTCGCAGGGTGATATCCGGGTATTGCTCGACGGCCTCCTCGGTGTAGGCGGCGCGCTGGCGCTTCTCGTAGCGAAAGACGCTGCGCATCGCCACGCCGTAGAGCAGCAGGATCAACAGGCTGGAGAGACCGATGTGGCCCCAGGCCGGCGCTGGGCCATGGCTGCCGAGCAGGAGGGTGAAGCCGACGAATCCGATCAGTATGACGCCGAAGCCGGCAGCGAGAATGTGCCCCTGGCTGGCGCGGGTGAACACCGACTCGCCCCGTTGCACGAAGTCGAGGACGGTGATGATCATCAGGTTGAAGACGCAGCTGCCCAGGGCGTCACCCAGAGCGATGTCGGGGGCGCCCACCAGGGTGACGGCGCTGACGCCGGTGACCAGCTCGGGCAGCGAGGTCACGGTGGCCAGAAGAATCACGCCGATCCAGGTGCGGCTCAGGCCGGTCTTCTCGGCGATGACGTCGCCGTAGCGCGACAGGCGAACCCCGGCCAGCCAGATCGCGATCACGCAGACCAGGAACTCGCCCCACACCAATGCCATACGAGTCATTATCACGGTTGCCGTCCGGTGGGGCAATTGGCGTGCCCCGCGCGCACGATTGACGCGGCGGTGGCTTCGTTGACCGCCTTTCGCAGGCGCGAGAAGAGGCGGGGTCGCTGTGCCGTTTCGCCCTTTCCGTCCGGCCCGGCGCGTATTACACTCGCCAAATGAGTTTTGGCCAGGATCCGGTGGCCGGCGGCGAGAGCGGTCGGGGCGGCGATGTCTTGGCGGTGGCCGATCCGCGCTTCAACGCTCTGTTCGAGAACGCCAACGACATCATCGTCGTCAACGACCGGGACGGAGTGGTCGTCGCCGCCAACCGCGTGGCGCGAGAGTTCGGCGGCTACACCATCGAGGACCTCGAACGGGGCGTGACCCTGCGTGAGCTGCTGTCGCCGGCGGAGTACGAGGCGGCCATGGTCACCACCGAGCGTGCCCTGGCCGGGTTGCCGATCCCGCAGGTGTACGAGCGTGAGGTGACGCTGCGCGACGGCAGCCGGCGCGTGCTCGAGCTGCGCAGCAACGTTCTGGCACTAGAGGGCGGGCCGCGGCTACTGCAGACGATCGGCCGCGACGTCACCGACAGCAAGGAAGCGGCGGCGTTCCGCGCCGCCCTGTTGCAGGTGGCGCAGGCGCTGTTGACGGCGCAGAGAATCGACGAGCTCGGTCGCACCATCTGCGACGAGGCCCGCCGCATTCTCGAGGTCGACGGCGTCTATCTCTGGCTGCGCCGCGAAGAGGAGTACATCGGTTGCGCCGCGGCCGGCTTCGGCGCCGAGCTGTTCGCCGGCGCCCGCCTGCCCTTCGGCCCCGAGGTGGTGCAGGAAGCCGATCGCGCTCCCGGCGTAGTGCTGATCAACGACTTTCCCCACTCGCGCTACATGAACGAGGCGGCACGAGCGGCCGGGCTGCAGTCGGCGATGGTGCTGCCGCTGCGCCGCGGGCCGCGGGCCAGCGGGCTGCTGGTGTTCGCGGACTACGCCAATCCGCAGCGCTTCACTTCCGCGCTCGGCGATCGGGCGATGATCTTCGGCGCGCAGTCGGCGGTGGCGGTCCAGTCGGCGCTGGCGCGCGAGCGCGAGGAGGAAGAGGGGTGGGTGTCGTCGGCGCAGCTGCACGTCACGCGTGCCATTCGCGAGTCGCTGCAGGAGATCGAAGTGCCGCCGCAGATCGCGCGCAGCGCCCGCGAGGCGCTCGAGTGCGACTGGACGGCGGTGGCGCTGTGGGATCCGGCCAAGGAGTCCTTCCGCGTCGCGGCGCTGGAGGGGTGGCCGCCGGAGATGGCGGACGAGGTGCGTTCGCTCGAGTTCGGTGTCGGCAGCCTGGAGCTGATTCCCCGCCTTCTCGATCGCGAAATGGTGGAGGTGATCCGGCCGACGGGCCGGCGCAAGGCCCTCTACACCCGCTGGCAGATCAGCTCTCTCCTCCTGGCGCCGATGGTGCGGGCGGGCCGTGCCGTCGGCGTCCTGGCGGTCGGCTATCGTCAGCGACAGGGCGCATTTCCGTTGCGCGAACGGCGCGTGGTCGAAGGCGTCGCGGCGCAAGCGGCAATCGCGGTGGAGAACGCGCGGCTGGTGGAAGCCTTGCGCCGCGCCAACCAGCTCAAGTCGGAGTTCCTGGGCATGATGTCGCACGAGCTGCGCACGCCGCTCGGCGCCATCCTTGGCTATGCCGAGCTCATGCGCGAAGGTGCGATGGGGCCGACGACCACGGAGCAGATCGTGGTGCTCGAGCGCATGCTGCTGAACGGTCGCGACCTGCTCGATCTCATCAACATGACGCTCGATGCCAGCCGCCTGGAAGCGGACCGCATCAGCCTCGACGCCCGCGAGTTCGAGCTCGATGCGGTGCTGAGCGACTTGCGCCACGAGTTCGCCCTGGCCGAGCGCTCGGGGGTCGAGCTGCGCTGGCCGGGCAACAGCGCCGGTCTTTCGCTCTACACCGACGCCGGCAAGCTGAAGCTGATCCTGCGCAATCTCGTCGACAATGCGCTCAAGTTTACCCCGCGCGGAACGGTCAGCGTCCTCGTTCGCGCCGACGACGAGCGCGACCACGTGCAGGTCTCGGTGGCGGACACCGGCACGGGCATTCCGCCGGAAGCCTTGCGGTCCATCTTCGAGATGTTTCATCAGCTCGACGGCTCCAAACCGTCATCGCGCACCGGGGTCGGGCTGGGCCTGTACCTGGTGCGGCGCTACGCGGAGCTGATGGGAGGGACGGTGACGGTGCAGAGCACGGTCGGCGCCGGGTCGACCTTCACCGTGGATCTGCCGCGCCGCCTCGACTGGCGCACCTGAGCGGCGCCGTCAGAACGTCTGGCCGAAGGAGAGGTAGACGAGCCCCTTCTCCTCCTTGCTGAAGCCGGCGTCGATGCGCGCCACCAGCGCGTGGGAGAGGGCGATGCGCAGGCCGGGGCCGTAGCTGTACCGGAAGTCGGCGAAGACGCGACCGACGATGTCCTGGTTGAGGTGGAACTCGTCGTTGATGTCGTTGTTGTCGAGGAAGACGCGCCCGGTGTCGCCGAATACGACGCCGTCGATGCGGACGTGCCACAGGTCGCGGAAGTCGAACTCGACCAGGCGCGAGCGCAGCTCCAGGTTCAGCAGCACGCGCGCCTTGCCGACGAAGCGGTGGGGGTAGAATCCGCGCAGCGTGTCGGGGCCGCCGAGCTCGCACAGCTCCCAGAACGGTATCTCGTGCGTCGGGCCCTCGATGTACTCGCCGTTCACGCGCAGGCCGACGATCTGGCGCGCGTGGTTGAACGAGCGCAGGTAGCCGGCGTCGAAGAAGAAGCGGCTGAACTCGAAGTCGCTGAACAATGCCTTGTCGGTGTGCAGCGCTTTCAGCAGCACCCGCCAGCCGTGGGTCGGCCGCACGATGTTGTCGCGCGTGTTCCAGACCAGGGACAAGGCGATCGGATTGACGACGCCGCCGTCGACGCCCGGGAGATCGGGGAAGGCTACCGGGGTGAAGGGCAGGTCGCCCTTGCGTTCGCCGTGGCGAATGTCGACTTGGCGTATGCCGATCTCGAGATTGAGGGACAGGCGCGGAAACGGGCGCCAGCCCACGGCCAGCTCGCCCTGGAGGTTCTGGAACAGGTGCGTCGACACGGGCCCGTCGACGTCGCTGTTGCCGAGACCGAAGAACTCCCGTTGCGGGTCGAAATCATAGCCGGCGCGCAGCAGCAGGAGCAGGCGGTTGTTCAGCAGGTGCGGCGAGCCGACGGAGAGGTTGATCGACTGCTGCCCGTTGAGCGCGTAGGTCCCCTCGAGGTCGATCGTGGTGCCGGAGTCGAACAGGTCGCGGTCGACGAACTTGGCGCCGGCCAGAACGCTGGTGTCGGGAGCATAGCCGAACTCGGGCAGCAGGGCCCAGCGTCGCTCCTTCATGCCGCTGGCGGAAACGTTGGGGAAGCGGGCCGGCAGCAGGTCGGCGATCGTCTCCTCGGCCCCCAGCCGTTCGAGGGCGGCGGCCGGCGTGGCAACCGCCAGCAACAGCGCCGTCCCCAGGATCGACCACCAGCGCCGCCGTCGTGACACGGTCAGTACAGTCCAACCATCCGCCCCGCCAAGGCGAGCACGGACAGCGCCAGGACCGGGCGGATGACTCTCTCGCCGCCGCGCACCGCGAAGCGGGCGCCGAGCGCCCCGCCGGCGGCAAAGCCGACGCCGAGCAGCAGCGCCGGAAGCCACACCACCTGACCCTCGAGGAGGAACACCGGCAACGCCGTCAGCGTCAGCACCGCGTTGATGACGACCTTGATGCTGTTGGCGTGCACCAGACCGTAGCCGCCGTAGGAGAGGGCGAAGAGCAGGGCGATGCCGACCCCGGCCTGGAAGGCGCCGCCGTAGAGCCCGATGCCGAGGAAGACCAGGAACGAAATCCGCGCCGACCAGCGCGGTCCGGTCTGCCCGGCGGCCGGCACCGACGGCCGCCACAGGATGGGGATCAGCAGCAGCACCATGACCACGCCGAAGGCGCGCTCGAAGGTCTTGTCCGCCACGTGAGAAATGATGAAGGCGCCGGCGAGCGAGCCGAGGGCGATGGGGATCAGCACCGTCAGGGACTCGCGGAATCCCGACACGCCTTCGGCACGAAAGCGCCAGGCGGCCACGGCGTTCTGGATCAGGACGCCGACACGGTTGGTGCCGTTGGCGAAGTTGCCCGGCAAGCCGACCAGGACCAGCAGCGGCACGGTGAGCAGCGAGCCGGCGCCGGCGAGTGTGTTGACGATGCCCGCGGCCAGCCCCCCCGCCACCAGCATCGTCGCGTGCACGGGCGTCATCGGCGGTGCGAGAGAGACGGTTTGCGCAGGCGCCGGCCCGGGGAGGGCCGTTCACTCACTGACCTGCGCATGGCCCAGGGCGCGCAACGAGGCGCGGATCGTCTGCGCGGCTCGTTCGAGATCTTCGGGCTTGGCGTTCAAATCCTGGTTGGAGAAGTCGAGATCGTGGACGGTGTGAATGGGGACGAGGTGGATGTGGACGTGCGGCACCTCGAGGCCGGCGATCATGAAACCGACCCGCGCCGGCTGAAAGCCGTGCTGCAGCGCCCGGCCCACGGCATGCGCCACCGTCATGAGATGCGCAGTCAGGTCGGCATCGAGATCGATCCAGTGGTCGACCTCCTGGAGCGGAACCACCAGCGTGTGTCCCGGCCGCAACGGGTGAATCGACAGAAAGGCCACACACCGGGCATCGCGCCAGACGAAACGGCCGGGCAGCTCGCCGTTGATGATTCGCGTGAAGATTGTCGCCATCGCATCCGCTATAGCAACGGACGCGAGGCTTCCGCAATCAGGGTGGCGGCGATTGCCGTGTCTTGCCCGCGTCGCGTCTCCAGGACTAGTGTCTCCCTCGTTGTCTTGGGCTGCTGGGGTAGAATCGAGATCATCGAGGACAGGAGAAACCGATGCCGTATGCCGAAGGGCGCGTCTACCACGACGCCG
>CAZYMF010000056.1:0-24374 GCA_964648215.1 uncultured Binatia bacterium (SeqCode)
ATGGCTGAAGGCGAAGATGGGAAACTCGATGCCGAGCTTGTCACAGAGTTCTGTGCGCATGGATGCTCCTCTTTTTTCCTCAAGGTTCGACCGGGCCGGGCCGGAAAGTGACGCGCATTTCCTTGACGCCGTTGATGAAGGTCGAGCGCAGCCGCCGCGGCGGCGCCGCCAGCTCGACGTCGTGAAGGCGCGTGATGACGCCGCGGAAGATCTCGTTGAGCTCCAGGCGCGCCAGGTTGGCGCCGAGGCAGAAGTGCTCGCCGATGCCGAAGGCGATGTGCTCGTTGGGATCGCGGCGGATGTCGAAGGTTTCCGGGTTCTCGAACACCTCCTCGTCCCGGTTGGCCGACGGGTACCAGATCAGCACCTTGTCGTTCTCGCGGATCTTCTCCCCCCGCATCGCCGTGTCGGCGGTGGCGGTGCGGCGGAAGGCGTGGACGGCCGGCGCGTAGCGCAGGATCTCCTCGATGGCCGTCGGCAGCAACGACGGGTCGTGGCGCAGGTCGCGCAGCTGATCGGGGTTCTCGAGCAACGCCTGCATGCCGTTGGTGGTCACCGTGCGCGTGGTTTCGTTGCCGGCGATGGACAGCAGGAGGAAGAAGAAGTTGAAGTCGGACTCGCTCAGCCTGTGGCCGTCGAGCTCGGCGTTGACCAGCGCGGTGGCGAGGTCGTCTCCCGGATGGGTGCGCGCCTTCTCCAGCAGCTTGCCGGCGTACATGAACATCTCGGCGGCGGCGGTCTCCGCGTCGTTCATCGGCGCCGGCTTGCCGTCGGGTTGAAGGTCGGGGTCGTCGAAGCCGACCATGCGGTTGCCGATCTCGTAGACGGCGCGCCGGTCTTCCTCCGGCACGCCCATCATCTCGCAGATCACCAGCATCGGCAGCGCCGCCGCCATCTCCTCGACGAAGTCGCACTCGCCCTTCTCGATCACGCCGTTGATGATCTGCTTCACCATCTCGCGGATTCTTCCGTGGAGGTTGTTCACCATGCGCGGCAGGAAGGCCTTGTTGACCAGGCCGCGGAAGCGGCGGTGCTTGGGCGGGTCCATGTTGAGCATGATCGACTGCACGAACGGCAGGTCGTGCGGCAGCGGATCGCGCAGCATGGTGCCCTGCCGCTCGGAGGAGAACAGACCCGGGTTCTTCGAGACCTCCCGCACGTCGCTGTACTTGGTGATCGCCCAGAAGCCGGGGCCGTTCGGCTCCTCGTGCCAGAACACCGGGGCCTCCCGGCGCAGCACCTGGAACATCTCGTGGGGCACGCCCCGCTGGAAGATGTCGGGATCGGTGAGATTGACGTCGCTGAGCCGCATGAGTGGTTCTCCGTTTCCGTCCTGCGCTGTCCCCTCCCCACGCGCTCCACGCTACCGCCGCGTCACGGTCGTCGACCACAACCCGGCCCGCAGAGCCCACCTCGTTTTCTGAACGAACGTTTGTTTATCAAGATCACCCGCGGGGCGTCAACCAGGGAAATGCAGCTCAAAGCTTAAGGCGGAAAGTTCAAAGCCGGAAAGGAATGGGAACGATGTCCCGCTTTCCGCTTTTCGCTTTCAGCTTTTCGCTTTCGGCCGTTCCTTACGCCTGCTCGCGGACGCGAGCGGTCTTGCGCGCCGGGCGCTTTGCCGGCGCGCGCCTCTCGATGCGTTCGGGAATCTGGCGCAGCTCGGTAAAGGACCTCTCGACGTCGATCAGAAGGTCGTGCAGATCGGGCAGCAGATCCCACTCCGCGGTGAAGCCCCAGCAGAGCTTGCCGGCGTAGCTGAACAGCACGATGCCGAGGCAGAGGTAGTCGGTCAGCGGCACCAGCCCGTAGTTGTCGAGCATCTTGGCGCCGAGCAGGTAGAGCGGCACCTGCGGTCCGGGCACGTTGGTCACCACCAGGTTGAACGGCAGGGCGCGCGTCGCCATGCGCGCGCCGAGGGAGAGCAACGTCGAGGGGGTCCACTCGCCCACCTGGGTCAGCACCTCGGCGCCGAGGGCCTGCTTCGACTCCTTGAGCTGCGCGGTGGTCTCGCGGATCTCGTCGAGCCGGCGCAGCGGGTCGCTCTCGGCCAGCGGCATCGGCACCATCCAGCCCGAGACGCGGTTGCCGAGCGTGCCGTGCTCGTCCTGGCTGCGGACACTGACCGGCGCCATGACGCGGAAGTCGAGCCCCTCGACGCGAACGCCGCGCCGCTGCAGAAAGCGTCGGACCGCACCCGCCACCGTCGCCAGCACGATGTCGTTGACCGTGCCGCCGAGGCGGTTCTTGACCGCCTTCACCTCGCCGAGGTCCATCGACAGCCAGTCGAAGCGGCGATGGCCGCCGATGCGGCGGTTGAGCGGCGTGGTCGAGGGAGTACGGATGCTGCTGCCCAGGGTGTCGCGCAGGGCGCGCAGGCGGGCGCGGATGTCGGAGCGCGGATCGCGTACGTCTTGAAACAGCCGGGGAATGTTGCGCCCGATCTCGACCGGCAGCTGCGCATAACGCAGCAAGGCGTCGGTCGCCAGCTCGACCGAGCTCGGTGTCGGACGCGGGATCCAGCGCGGCGCCGGCTCGAAGGCCTCGCTCGGCTCGGGCTTGAGCAGGACGTTGAGCAGGTCGACGCTCGACATGCCGTCGACCATGCAATGGTGGATCTTGCTGATCATGGCGAAGCGGTTGGGATCCTCCATCCCTTCGACGAACCAGATCTCCCACAGCGGCTTGGAGCGATCGAGATGCTGCGACATGATGCGCGCGGCCAACCGCTTGAGCTGGCGCTCGTCGCCCGGCTTGGGCAGGGCGGCGTGACGGACGTGGTAGTGAATGTTGAAGTGGTCGTCGTCGACCCAGACCGGCTGGCCCTCGACGGGGATGTAGGCGAGCCGCTGGCGGTAGCGCGGGATCAGGTGCAGGCGCGCCTCGACGTACTGGCGAATGAGGTCGATGTCGATGCCGCCGTCGGGTCTCTTGAGAGAGCCCGCCTCGAAGTTCGCCGTGCCGGCCACGTGCATCGGGCTGTTGGGCGACTCCATGAGGAGAAAGGAGTTGTCGAGAAACGTGAGCCGATCGTAGGCGTACTTGGCCATCGCGGAACCTCCCGTGCCGGTCTCTGCTCCTTGTACAGCCGCGCGCGACACGGGTAAAGGCGGGTCCGCGGCCGGGGGTGATTGACCCGCGACGTGCGCCTCCGTAAGGATCGTCCCCGATGGAGGATCCGACGACACCGCCGCTGCCGCCGTTCATCCGCGCCTGGATGAAACGCGAGCCCGGCCGGTTGATCGGCCGGGGTCATCCGGCCGGCGACTTCCTCGAGGCCTACCAGTGGCACGTCCTCGAAGAGAGTCGCGGGCTGCTCCGCCTCCAGGCCCACGTGCCCGACCGCGTCAAGAACCCGCGCGGCCAGCTCTTCGGCGGCTTCACGCCCACCTACGTCGACCTCGTCGCCCTGCTCACGGTGCGCGCCGGCGAGCGCCGCGAGGCGACCGGCTTCCGCTCGTGGCTGGCGACGACCAACATGCGCGTCGACTACTTCGAGCCGATCGTCGGCCCCGAGTTCCGCATCGAGAGCCGGCTGGTCAAGGCGCGCGGCCGCACCCGTTTCGTCGAGACGCGTTTCTTCAACGTCGACGAGGAGCTCGCCGTCTTCGCCCTCACCACCATGCGCGAGGTGCCCCTCGATCGGCCCCTCGGCGACGGCTGAGAGCGACACCCTCAGCGCTGCAGCATCGTGCGTGCGCCCTTGGCGAACTCGTCGGCGTCCTTCTCGTTGACGTCCTCGGTCAGGTTGGGGAGCTTGAACGGCACCTCGATCCCTTTCTGGACGGCGGGGCGCTGGCGCACCTGATCGAGCCAGCGCCGCAGGTGGTCGAGGCCGTCGACGGGCACGCCCGACCACTTGTAGGTCCGCACCCACGACCAGTTGGCGATGTCGGCGATCGAGTAGTCGCCGGCCAGGAACTCGTTGTCGGCGAGACGGGTATCGAGCACCTCGAACAAGCGGCGGCACTCGTGGTGGTAGCGATCGATCGCCGGCTGAATCTTTTCGGGAAAGTAGCGGAAGAAGACGTTGGCCTGGCCCATCATCGGGCCGATGCCGCCCATCTGGAACATGAGCCACTGGATCACCCGCGAGCGCCCCTTGCGGTCCTGTGGCAGCAGGCGCCCCGTCTTCTCGGCAAGGTAGATCATGATCGCCCCCGACTCGAAGACGGCGAAGTCGCCCTCGTCGCGATCGACGATCGTCGGGATGCGGCCGTTCGGGTTGAGCTTGAGGTAGTCCGGATTCTTCTGCTCCCCGGCCATCAGGTTGACCACGCGTACCTCGTACGGGAGACCGAGCTCCTCGAGGGTGATGGAGGCCTTCCAGCCGTTGGGCGTCGGCGCGGTGTAGAGGTCGATCATGGCCAGCTCCTTTCGTCGAACGGGACGGTACCGACTCGGCCGGACTTCAGCACGATGCCGCCGTTGCCACAAGCGATCCGGGACACAGGCTGGAAGCCTGTGCCGAGGGCCGGCCCGGGTCACGGCAGGATCGCGTAGGACCAGGTCTCGGTCAGCGCCTTGTCGTCACGCTCGAGGAAGGCGCGCAGCTCGATCGGGGAGGAGGTCTCCGGCCGCACCTGAAACGTCAGGCGCCAGCCGCCGGTCACCGGGTTCTTCACCACGTGCTGGTCGACGATCTTGCCGGCCTTCTCCCCGCCTGCCACCGTGACCACGGCGCGCGGCGGTTGCGCGGCGGACAGTTGCGGCAGCCGGCCGCCGTCGAAATCGAGAACGAAGCGGTGCACGTTCTCCATCGTGCCGTGGTCTCGGCGCGTGGCCACGACCCGTCCGGCCGGCGGCCGCCGCGGGTCCTCGCCGTACCAGGACATCACGTACGAGAACGAGAGCGAATCGCCGGGCTCGGGCTTCCGCTGCGGCGTCCAGTAGGAGACGATGTTGTCGTTGATGTCGGTGTTGGTGGGAATCTCGACCAGCTCGACGTGGCCCGCGCCCCAGTCGCCGCTGGTGCTGGCCCACACGCTCGGGCGCAGATCGGTGCGCGTCTCCAGGTCCTGGTGGTGGTCGAAGTTGCGGTCGCGCTGGATCAGGCCGAAGCCCTTCGGCTGTCGCATCTGGAAGGAGTTCACCTGCAGCGTGCGCGGATTCTCCAGCGGCCGCCACAGCCACTCGCCGGTGTCGAAGTGCAGCAGCAGCCCGTCGGAATCGTGCACCTCGGGGCGGAAGTCCACCGGCGGCTGCAGCGTGTTCTCGCCGTGGAAGAACATGCTGGTCAGCGGCGCGATGCCCAACTTCTCGACCTGGCGGCGAAAGGACAGCCGGCAGTCGACGTTGACCGCCGTTTCGTCGCCGGGGACGACGACGAAGCGGTAGGCGCCGGTGACGCTGGGGCTGTCGAGCAGGGCGTAGATCTCGAGCTGGCGCGCCGCCGAGGCCGGCGTCACCAGCCAGTACTCCCTGAAGCGGGGAAACTCCTCGGGCGTCGAGGCGACGGTGTCGATGGCCAGCCCGCGCGCCGACAGCCCGTAGACCTCGCCCCTGCCGAGGGCGCGGAAGTAGCTCGCTCCGAGGAAGACGATGAGCTCGTCGTAGTAGTCGGGACGGTTCAGCGGGTAGTGCACGCGAAAGCCGGCATAGCCGAGGTGAGAAGGAATCTTGCCGGCGAAATCGTTCTTGCCGTAGTCGAACTGCGCGGTCGAGAACTCCACCGGCCGCACCCGGCCGTCTTCGACGACGTTGATGGCGACGGTGCGATCGTAATAGAGGCCCGGGTGAAAGAACTGCACCTGGAAGGGCAGGTGGCGCTCGCGCCACAGCGCGTGGTCGGGCCGGAAGCGGATGTCGCGCCACTGATCGTAGGTGATCTTCAGCAGCCAGTCGGGCACCTTCCCCTCGTCCGCCTGATAGGGCTGGCGGGCGAGCTGCTCCGCCCGAGCCGCAACGTCGTCGAGATCGAAGCCGAGGGCGGGACGGCTGGCCCACGGCAACCCCAAGGCGAGCAGGAAGAACGACAGGAGGAGTTTCGCGCGAGCCGACATCGGCCCCACTCTGACAGCAGCGCGGAGCGCGTCAAGCGGCACCGTTCACGCTCCCGCCGCGCGGTACTTCGCCAGGAAGCGGCGGTCGATGGCATCCTTGAGCCGGAGGCTGAGCCGCCCCTGCCAGTGCAACGGTCCCCACAGCGCCAGGCCGCGACCGTCGCCGAGATTGAGAATCATCAGGCAACGCTGCTGCGGCCGAAACCTCTGCAACGGCCGGCCTTGCAGGAGCGCCCAAAGGTTGTGCAGCAGCACCGGCGCCTGCCGCACGCCGTACACACCGAGCTTGGGGAGGCGGCGTCCCTCGAGGCGAATGCAGTCGCCGGCGCCGAAGATGCGCTCATCGGCGATCGACTGCAGCGTCGCATCCACGCGCAGGCCGCCTTCTTCATCCAGCGGCAGACCGAGCGCGCCGAGCCAGCGCGGCGGGCGCAGCCCGGTGGCGACGACGGCGAGATCGGCTTCGAACACGCGTCCGTCGGCGATCACCACGCCCCGCTCGACGCGCTCCGCCCGGCGGGACAGCGCCAAGTCGACGCCTCGCCGCCGCAGCAACGCCGCCAGCCGTCGTGATGCCGCCCGCGGTTGCAGCGGCAACAGGCGGTCGCCGCCGGTGACCAGAGTGACGCGCACGGCGCGCCGGTGACGCCGCGCCAGCGCCTCGATGTTGGCGGCGATCTCGCAGCCGGTGGCGCCGCCGCCGATCACGACGATTCGCAGCCTGGTGCCCGGCGCTTCCTCGAACCGCCTCTCCAGCTCCTGGCGCAGCCGCCACAGGTTGGCGACGGGTTTCACCGCCCACACGCGCTCGTCCGCGGCCGCGAGACCGTCCACAACGATCTCGCTGCCGACGTTGAACGACAGCAGGTCGTAGGCGAGGTCGGCGCCCGAGGCCAGGCGAACCGTACACGCGTCGCGGTCGAGCCCGACGGCGCGATCGCGGACGAAGCGGCCGCCGTGGCGCTCGATGAGTGCCTGCGGATCGAGGCGGTCGAGGTCGCCGTCGTACATGCCGCCGAGGACGCCCGTGGCCAGGCCGGAGTACCAGAAGTCGCCGGGGTCGACGAGCACCGGCTCGATGCCGCAGGACAGGAGCGACTCGGCGTGAAGAGCGACGTGCAGGTGGGCATGCCCGGCACCGACGAGAACCACCCGCCTTCGTTCCGGCACCGGCGTGACCCCACTTGCCTTCGTCATCTTGTCCGGGTCCCCCTTCGACGCGCGGCCCAAGAATGCGTTATGACATCCGCATGAACAAGGTGCCTCCGGCGCCGATCATGCCGATCATCATGATGAGCCAGAATCGCCAGGAGGCGAAGGACCGGCGGCGCGCCGAGCACGACTACCCCGTCAACTTGAAGGCCGAGCTCGATATCCGCTCGCTCAATCTGAAGATGGACCAGCTGCTGACGCTACCAGTGGCAGCGGCTGCTCGAGATCCAACCGATCCAGACCGAGCTGGCTGATGGAGGAGCTGGCGCGCCGGCGCCACGTCTGAGAATGCGCGTCCGCCGCTATTTGGCCTGAATCGAGCGGACGTACTCGGTGATCAGCATGAGCTTGCCGCGCACCCGCGCCTGTCTGTCGGGCGTGGCGGCGAGCTCCTGCCGGAACGACTCGCCCCAGACGGGCATCGTCGGGTCACCGTGCGCGCGCACCGTCTGCGTGCCGTCGATCTGCTGCATCGTCTCGACGAACGGAAACTTGCCCCCGTTCTTCTTCGCCAGCTCGGTGATATCCGTCGGCTTCGGCGTCAGGAAGCCCGCGACGACGCCGTCGCCTTGACCACCGGATCCGTGGCAGGAGCTGCAGTACTGCAGGTACAGCGCCTTGCCGGGATTCCCCGCCTCCGCCGCACCGACGGTCACCGGTCCGTACAGCAGCGTTGCCAGCAGCGACACCGCCACGGACGCCAGCGTGAATCCAAGGCCTCTGGTAGCTTTCATACCTTTCTCCTTGTTCTTCTCCGCATGGAGACCTTCCGTCTTGTCAGGCTGCGCAAATTCCCTGCCATGGACGGGCAGCGGCGGCGCGGGCAGGACTCCGCGGCAGCCCAGCCGACGATTCTCACTCCTGGCGTAGCGATAGGCCGGCTGTCCCAGCTCCGGCAAAGGCGAAAAGCCGCCAATCGAGGCCTTCCGCGGCGCGAACCTGCCCTGGGCGGACCGGCCCCGCGTTTGCTGTACAATGGCGCCATGCGCGGATCCCCCGCATTCTCCGACGCCGCCCTGACGGTGCTGCGCCAGCGTTACTTGCGTCGCGGCGAGGACGGACAGCCGGTCGAAGACCCCGCCGGGTTGCTGCGACGGGTGGCGAGCGCGGTGGCGGCGCCGGCACGCTCCTTCGGCGAAGACCCGGCGTACTGGGAGGATCGCTTTCTCGGGCGGCTCGAGCGGCTCGAGTTCCTGCCCAACTCGCCGACGCTGATGAACGCCGGGCTGCCCGACGGCCAGCTGGCGGCCTGCTTCGTCCTGCCGATCGCCGACGATCTCGATGCCATCTTCGCCGCGCTTCGCCGCATGGCCCGCATCCACCAGACGGGCGGCGGCACCGGCTTCTCCTTCAGCGCGCTGCGGCCGTGCGAGGACCGTGTCCGCTCGACCGGAGGCATCACCTCCGGCCCCCTCTCGTTCATCGAGCTCTTCGACCACACCACGGCCGTGATCCGGCGGGGCGGGCGCCGCCGCGGCGCGAACATGGCGGTGCTGCGTGTCGATCACCCCGACATCGAGGAGTTCGTCGCCGCCAAGCGCACGCCCCGGCGGTTGGAGAACTTCAACCTCTCCGTCGGCGTCACCGACGCGTTCTATCAGGCCCTGGAGGCTGGAGTGCGCTTCCCCCTGCGCAACCCCCGCACCGGGACCGTGGTGCGGTCGGTCGATTCGGCGGCTCTATTCGACGCCATCGTCGAGTCGGCCTGGGGGAGCGGCGATCCGGGCCTGCTCTTTCTCGACGAGATCAACCGCCACAACCCAACGCCGGCGCTGGGGGCGATCGAGGCGACGAACCCCTGCGGCGAGCAGCCTCTGCTGCCCTACGAGTCGTGCGTGCTGGGCTCGGTGAACCTGGCCCGGTTCGCCGGCGCCGCGGACGTGCAGTGGGACGGCCTGGCCTCTGCCATTCGCGACGCCGTCGTCTTTCTCGACAACGTGGTCGAGGCCGGCTGCTTCCCGTTCCCCGAGATCGCCGCGGCAACGCGGCGCACGCGCAAGATCGGTGTCGGGGTGATGGGCCTGGCGGACCTGTTCGCCCGGCTCGGCGTGGCGTACGACTCGGCCGAGGCCCTGACGCTGGGCGGGCGTCTGGCGAAGTTTCTCGCCGACACCGCCCGCGCGGCCTCGGCGGAGCTGGGCGAGCGGCGCGGATCGTTCCCCGCCTTCGCGCAGAGCGTGTGGCCGGGGCGCGGCGCGGCGGCGATGCGCAACGCCACGGTCACCTGCGTCGCCCCGACGGGCACGCTCAGCTTGCTCGCCGGCGTGGCCGGCGGCATCGAGCCGTTTTTCGCCCTCGCCGTCTCGCGCCGCGTGATCGACGGCCGCACGGTGGAGACGAACTCGACGCTCGCCGAAGCGCTGCGCGGGCTCGGCCCGGCGGGCGAAGACGGGCTGGCCGCGGCGCGCGAGCGCGGCTCGATCCGCAACCTCGCCGCGTTGCCCGAGGGGTTGCGGCGCCGTTTTCCCATCGCCCTGGAGATCGCGCCGGAGTTTCACGTCCGCATGCAGGCGAGCTTCCAGGCGCACGTCGACGCCGCCGTCTCGAAGACGGTGAATCTGCCCGCCGATGCCGCGCCGAAGGCCGTGCGCCAGGTGTTCACCCTGGCGCGGCAACTGCGCCTCAAGGGGGTCACCGTCTACCGTTACGGCTCGCGTACCGGACAGGTGCTTTCTCTGGTACACGAGGAGGCGCACGGCGACTGCCGCGAGTGCGCCGTGTGAGCGCGAAGGAGATTTCATGCCGATCGAAACCGTCAACCCGACCACCGGGGAGCGGGTGAAACGCTTCAAACCATTCTCGCGCGCCGCCGTCGAGGCGGCGCTGGCGCAGGCGCAACGGGCTTTCGAGCGCTGGCGCCGCGTGCCGCTGGCGGAGCGCAGCCGCCTGCTGTCGGCGGCCGCCGCTCTCTTGCGCCGCGAGGTGCGCCGGCATGCCGAGCTGATCACGCTCGAGATGGGCAAGCCGATCACGCAGGCGGTGGCCGAGGTCGAAAAGTGCGCCTGGGCATGCGAGCACTTCGCCGCCAACGCGGCGGCGCTGCTGGCCGACGAGCCGATCGCCACCGAGGCCCGCCGCAGCGTCGTGGAGTTCGCTCCGCTCGGCGCCGTGCTGGCGGTGATGCCGTGGAACTTCCCCTACTGGCAGGTCTTCCGCTTCGCCGCGCCGGCGCTGATGGCCGGCAACGTCGGCGTGCTCAAGCACGCCTCCAACGTGCCGCAGTGCGCCCTGGCGATCGAGCAGGTGTTCCGGCGCGCCGGGTTTCCCGCGGGGACGTTCCGCACGCTGCTGATCGAGTCCGGAGCCGTGGCCAAGGTGATCGCCGACGATCGCATCGTCGCGGTCACTCTCACCGGCAGCGAGGACGCCGGCAGCCGTGTGGCGGCCGTCGCCGGCCAGCACCTCAAGAAGACCGTGCTCGAGCTCGGCGGCTCGGATCCCTTCGTGGTGCTGCGCGACGCCGATCTCGATCGCTGCAGCGTGGTGGCGGCGCAGGCGCGCACCATCAACTCGGGCCAGAGCTGCATCGCCGCCAAGCGCTTCATCGTCGACAGCGCCGTCGCCAAGGAGTTCACCCGGCGCTTCGTCGCGCAGATGGGCGCCTTGCGCACGGGCGACCCGATGGACGAGGCGACGCAGGTCGGTCCGCAGGCCCGCGCGGATCTCCTCGAGGACCTCGACCGCCAGGTGCGCCAATCGCTGCGGCGCGGCGCACGCCTGCTGCTCGGCGGCAAGCGGGTCTCCGGGCGCGGCTACTTCTACCCGCCGACGGTGCTGGGCGCGGTGCGCCCGGGGATGCCGGCCTTCGACGAGGAGGTCTTCGGTCCGGTGGCCGGCGTCGTCGTCGCGCGCCACGAAGAGGAGGCACTGCGCCTGGCCAACGCCTCGCGGTTCGGCCTCGGCGCCAGCGTGTGGAGCGCCGACGGCGAACGCGCCGAGCGCCTCGCTCGGCGCCTGGAGACCGGCGTCGTCTACGTCAACGACTTGGTCAAGTCGGACCCGCGCCTCCCGTTCGGCGGCGTGAAGAAGTCGGGCTACGGTCGCGAGCTTGCCGCCTTCGGCATCCGCGAGTTCACCAACGTCAAGAGCATCGTCGTTTCCTAGCCCATGTCCAACGAGTCCACGCGACGCAAGATTGACCTGCCGCGATCCTAGTCACCACGAGAGCGACATGGACACACCGCTGCGGGTCCTGATCATCGACGATTCGGCCGACGACGCCGAGCTGATGGTCCGTGCGCTGGACGAAGGGGGCTTCCACACCCGCTGGCAACGCGTCGAGACCGA
Organism: uncultured Binatia bacterium (SeqCode); assembly: GCA_964648215.1. Classification (GTDB taxonomy): domain Bacteria; phylum Desulfobacterota; class Binatia; order HRBIN30; family JACQVA1; genus CAZYMF01. The sequence goes on from CAZYMF010000056.1 coordinate 11,502, forward strand.
AGCCGGTCTGCGCGCCGCCCTCGCCGGCCCCGCGTGGGACCTGGTCCTGGCCGACTACACCCTGCCGCGGCTGAGCGGGCCGCGGGCCCTGCAACTGGTCCAGGAGCACGGGGTCGAGACGCCGTTTCTCGTCGTGTCGGGCACGGTCGGGGAGGAGACGGCCGCGGCCATGATGCGCGCCGGCGCCTGCGACTACGTGATGAAGAAAAACCTGGCGCGTCTGGCGGTCTCGGCGGAGAGGGCGCTGCGCGAAGCGGAGGCGAGGCGCGAGCGGCGGCGCGTCGAGCAGGCGTTGCGCGACAGCGAGGCGCGCACGCGAGCGATCATCGACAACGCCGTCGACGGCATCGTCACCATGGACGAGAACGGCACCATCGAGTCGTTCAACCCGGCCGGCGAGCGCCTGTTCGGCTATCGGGCGGCCGAGATCGTCGGCCAGAACGTCCGCGTCCTGATGCCGCCGCCGCATCGCGACGCCCACGGCGGCTACGTGGCCCACTATCTGCGCACGGGAGAGAGGAAGATCATCGGCATCGGCCGCGAGGTGTGGGCGCGGCGCAAGGACGGCACCGTGTTTCCCGTCGATCTATCGGTCAGCGAGGTAGCGCTGGGGCCGCGGCGCATCTTCACCGGCACGCTGCACGACATCACCGGGCGCAAGCGTGTGGAGCGGCGGCTGGCGACGCAGTACGCGGTGGCCCGCGTGCTGGCCGAGTCGACCACGCTGGAGAGCGCCGTGCCTCACGTGCTGCAGTCGCTCTGCGAGGCCACCGGCTGGGAGCTGGGCGAGCTCTGGGTGGTCGACCGCCGTGCGCGCGTCCTGCGCTGGGCCGGCATGTGGCACGGGCTGAACATCGACCCGGCCGAGTTCGCTGCGGTGAGTCGGGCGACCGTCCTCCAACGCGGCAGCGGCATGCCCGGGCGCGTGTGGGCGAGCGGCAAGTCCGCTTCGGTCACCGACGCTTCGTCGAGCCGCTACGTGATGCGGACCGCCGCCGTGTTGAGCGCCGGCCTCAAGGGGGCCTTCGCCTTCCCCGTGCGCGCCGGCCGGGTCGTGGTCGGGGTGATGGGCTTCTTCAGCCGCGACACGCGGCAGCCCGGTCCGGAGCTGCTCGAGCTGCTCGAGGCGCTGGGCAATCAGATCGGCGGCTTCATCGCCCGGCAGCGCGCCGAGGCGTCGCGACGCGAGAGCGAGCAGCGCTTCGCCGAGTTCATGGAGCACCTGCCGGGGGTGGCGTTTCTGAAGGACGCCGCCGGCCGCTACCTCTACGTCAACGGCGGTTTCGAGCAGCTGCTCGGCCTGCCCCGCGCCGAATACCTCGGCAAGACCGACGATCAGCTCTGGCCGGCGGAGACGGCGGAGCAGCTACGCGCCAACGACCAACGGGTGCTGCGCAGCGGCGAGGTACTGCAGACCATCGAGCTGATTCCGCAGGACGACGGGTTGCACCACTGGTTGGCGACCAAGTTTCCGCTGCGCGACGGAACCGGGGCGACGAAGACACTGGCGGGGGTGGCCATCGACATCACCGATCGCGTGACGGCCGAGGCCGAGCTGCGCGCGCTGCGCGAGCGCTCGCAGCAGCGCGAGCGCTTCGCCGACATCGGCGCCATCACGGCGCAGATCGTCCACGATCTCGGCAACCCCCTGGCCGGCATCTCGATGCAGGCGCAGCTCATCCTGCACCGGGCCAAGCGCGACGAGGCGCGGCCGATCAGCGGCGCCCTGCGACCGGCGGAACGCATTCTGGCCGAGGTCTCCCACCTCGACGCGCTGGTGCGCGAGTTCATGGAGTTCTCGCGCGAGCAACGGCTCGACCTGCGGCGGTTGGACCTATCGGACTTCCTGCGCGGGGTGGCCGAGATGTGGCGCCCGGTCGCCGCGGCGCGGCGCATCAGCCTGACGCTCGACGCGAGCAAGGATCTCCCCGCCATCGAGGTCGACGAGGAGAAGATGCGCCGCCTGTTGGAAAACCTGCTCAAGAACGCCATCGAGGCCATCGATCGCGGCCCGGGCCACATCCACATCAGCACCAGCGCGCCCGCCCCCGATCGCCTGCGCATCTCGGTGCAGGACGACGGGCCGGGCATCCCCGATCACGTGCAGGTCTTCCGTCTCTTCGAAACCACCAAGCCGCAGGGTACCGGCCTCGGCCTCGCCATCGCCAAGCAGATCGTTCTCGCCCACGGCGGCGACCTCCGTTTCCAGCGCATCGAGCCGCACGGCACGGTCTTCCACGTCGAGCTGGTTCACCGCGCCGCGGCCGAGCGCCGGCACACGGGATGAATCAAGCCCAACGGAGAGTGGAGAACCGAGAGCCGGGAATGGGGAAACCGGTGAACGAAGGGCGCGACACCGACCGGTCTTCCATTCCGAATCCCCGGTTCCCGGCTCTCCATTCTCCGCAGCTGCCTACTCACTGCAGGTAGTCCCGCAGCCCCCGCGAGCTGCACACTTCCTTCAGCTGCCTGAGAGCGCGGGTTTCGAGCTGACGAACACGCTCGCGACTGACGCCGAACTGCACGCCGATCTCGTCGAGAGTCCGCGCGTCGTCGTCCTCGAAGCCGAAGCGCTGGCGCAGGATCGAGCCCTCGCGCGGCGGCAGCTGGGCGAGCGCCTGCTCGAGATGCTCGCGCAGCGTCGCGTGAACGACGTGATCTTCCGGCTCCATCCCGTCGGCCGGCAGGATCGATTCGAGCGGCCGCTCGTCGTCGTCGCTCACCGGGGCATCGGTCGACACGAAGTGGAAGGCCTGCGCCATCGTCTCGAAGCGCGCGCGATCCAGCCCCTCGGCGGCGGCCAGATCATGGCGCGAAACCGGCCCTTCGTTCTCGCCCGCCAGCCCTTGCGCGTCGCGGTTGAGGCGGCGGCGGAACTGGCTCCAGTGCACCGGCGTGCGAATCATCTGCCCCTGCGTATCGGCGGCACGCCCGAGCTGCTGCCAGATCCACCAGGCGGCGTAGGTGCTGAACTTCACGTTGCGCTCCGGCTCGTACTTTTCGACCGCGCGAATCAGACCGAGCGAGCCCTCCTGAAACAGGTCCAGGAAGCTCAAGGTCGGATGGTGATAGCGGCGGGCAAGGGTGCTGACGAGCCGGACGTTGGCGCGCACCATCTCGTCGCGCAGCACACGATAGTCCGCCAGCGCCGCCGACAGCTCGACGACGAACTGGCGCAGCCGCGGGCGCGCCAGTCCGCTGGCGCGAGCCAGGCGAGGCTGGTGCAGGGCGGCGCGCGCGTGGTCGAGAACGAGCACCGTCTCGCGCTCGCGAAAGTCCTCGTCCGGCAGCACCACGCCGCGTCCGGCGTCGGCCAGCGCCGCGCGCGTCAGGCGCCGGGCGCGCCGCAGCTGCGCTCGGATACGCTTGCGGGCGCGGGCGATCTTGCGCGCCAGGGTCTCCTCCTCGGCCCGCGTCAACAGGGTGCTGGCGGCCAGGCTCGCGGCAAAAAGCCGTTCGGCGTCGAGCTCCGTCGCCGTCGTCTCGGTTTCCTCCTCCACGGTTGCGGCGTTGATCTCCACGCCCATCTCCTCGTCGGCAAGGAAGTCCATGGGCTCGTTTTCGTGAGAAAGCTCCGTCTGTAGCATTGCTGCTTTGACGGACACGGGGGCCGAAAATTCAACGAAGATCCGCTGCTGCAGCTGGCGCTTCCGGCAGGGCGGAAACCGCGCCTGGCGGCGTTGCAGAGTCGCGAAACGCCCTGCCGGACTGGTTCACGGGCGGACCGGGCAGTGGCTTCTCCCGGCATGGCAGGAAACTTGCGCTGGGATGCCTCCGGACCAAAGGAAGGGCACGCAATGAAGCCCGAGGAAGTGGCATCGTTGGCACAGGAGCTTCGCCGCCAGAGACGGGCTCTGTTCGCCGCGGTGGCCAACACCGACGCCGACCTGCAATTGATTGCAGAGGACCGGGAAGGCGAGCTGGAAGAGCGCGCCCGGGAGGAATGGACCGCCCGCCTCGATCACCGCGGCCGGCAAGCCATCGAGGCCATCGACACCGCCCTGCAGCGGATCGCCGACGGCACCTACGGCGTGTGTACCGCGTGCGGGCGTATCCTTCCCCTGGCCCGTCTGCACGCCCTTCCGGCAACACCGCTTTGCGTCGACTGCGCGCGCGCGCACGAAGCGCCGACGCCCTCGGCCGGGGGAGACATGGAGGTGAGTCACCAGGGGCCGCTGCCGGCGGACACGAGCCTGTTGACCAATGGCGAGCTCGAAGGCGCCTTGCAGGCACAGCTACGCGACGACGGGCGCGTCCCCATGGGGGACCTGCGCATCGCATGCCGCCCCGGCGTGGTGTACCTCGACGGCTCGGTGCCGAATGAAGCTACCCGGGGTGTCCTGTTGCAGCTGATCACCGATGTCGCCGGCTTGCAGGAGGTGGTCGATCGCCTCCACGTCGAGAAGATCACGCGGCCGCCGGGCGGTCGCAAGCGTTCGCCGAAAGGCCGGCGGCCGGGCTTCCCGCCATCGACCGCCGAGGATATGGTCCAGGACAAGGAGGAAGGGCACCCCGGCATCCCGCCGATAGCACCTGGGGCGACGACGAATGAGCTTCCGGACGAAGTGGAGGAGCTGCCAATGCAACTGCCGCCGCAAATCACCTTCCGAGACATGGAGCCATCCCCAGCGGTCGAGGCCAAGATCCGCGAGCGCGCGGGGAAGCTCGACGAGTATTACGACCGCATCATGAGCTGCCGCGTGGTGGTCGAAGCGCCGCACCACCACCGTCGTCAGGGCAACCTCTTTCACGTCACCGTCGATCTGACCGTTCCCAGCGGCGAGTTGGTGGTCAACCGCGAACCGTCGAAACGCCATGCTCACGAAGACGTCTATGTCGCCATCCGCGACGCCTTCAACGCGGCGCAGCGGCGCCTGGCCGATTACGCCCGGCGCCAGCGGCGGGACGTGAAAACGCACGAGCCGGCCCCGGCGGCACGGGTGGTGCGCCTTTTCCCCGAAGAGGGCTACGGCTTCCTCGAGGCGACGGATGGCCACGAGGTCTATTTTCACAAGAACAGCGTCGTGAACGAAGACTTCGCAAGGATGGGCGTTGGCGCCCAGGTCCAGTTCGTCGAAGAGCAGGGAGACAAGGGCCCGCAGGCCAGCACCGTTCGACTGGTGCGCTAGCCGCCGAGCCATGGCGCGAGCTTCTGCCCGCCCGGCCGTGAGCTTCGCCTCGCCCGGGCGCGCTCGCAGCACGCCGGACGGTTGAGCCATGAAAGGCGCCTCGCTGCTGCGGCGCCTGGCGCTCGACCGACCCGACCGGCGCGCCTGGGCGCTCTATGACTGGGCCAACTCCGCCTTCGTCACCACGGTGATCGCTGCCGTCTTCCCCGTCTACTTCGGCACGGTCATCGCCGCCGGCTTGACGGCCGCCGAGGCGACCGAGCGCTTCGCGCTGGCGACGACGATCGCTCTCGTCGTGATCGCGGTCTTGGCGCCGCTGCTGGGGGCGCTCGCCGATCGCGCCGCCGCCAAGAAGCGGTTCCTCGCCGCGTGCGTCGGCCTCGGTGCCGCGGCGACGCTCGCCCTGATTCTACCCCGGCCCGGACAGTGGGGGCTGGCCCTGCTTCTGTTCGGGGTCGGCAACATCGGGGTCTCGGGCAGCTTCATCTTCTACGACTCCCTGCTGCCGCACGTGGCCTCCAGCGGCGAGGAGATGGATCGCCTTTCCACCACGGGATACGCGGTCGGCTACCTGGGTGGCGGCCTGCTGTTGGCCCTCAATCTCGCCTGGATCGAGTGGCCGTCCTTCTTCGGCCTCGCCGATGCTGCCGCGGCCGCGCGGCTGTCGTTCGCCAGCGTGGCCGCCTGGTGGGTTCTGTTCTCGCTGCCCCTGTTTCGTCACGTCTCCGAGCCGCCGGCCAGCCGCGGGGCCTCGCTCCACGGAACCTGGCGGCGGCTGAGCAGGACGTGGCGGGAGCTGCGTCGCTACCGGCACGCCTTCGTCTTCCTCCTCGGCTTTCTCCTCTACAACGACGGCATCGGGACCATCATTCGCATGGCCGCCATCTACGGCAGCGAGATCGGCTTGCCGGCCGGAACCATGATTGGCGCGATCCTGCTGGTGCAGTTCGTGGGCGTTCCGTGCGCGGTGCTCTTTGGCGGCCTGGCGCGGCGGATTGGCGTCAAGAACGCGATCTTCCTGGCGCTGTGCGTCTATCTCGCGGTCACGCTCGTCGCCTACTTCATGACCACATCGTGGCAATTCTATCTGCTGGCCGTTCTGATCGCCGCGGTGCAAGGCGGCAGCCAGGCGCTCAGCCGTTCGCTGTTCGCCCGCCTGATTCCTCGCTTTCAATCCGCCGAGTTCTTCGCCTTTTTCTCCGTCTGCGAGAAATTCGCCGGCATCGCCGGCCCGGCGGTCTTCGCCGTTCTGACGGCCCTCTTCGGATCGAGTCGCACAGCGATCCTGGGGCTCATGACCTTCTTTCTGTTGGGAGGAGCGCTGGTCGCCAGCGTCGACGTAGGCGAGGGAGAACGCATGGCACGAGCGGCCGAGATGGAGGGCGCGGTGCGGCCATACTCTCCCTGAACGTCAGCACTTGGACTTGCGGTCGCAATGATCCTGCGGCGGCGCCTTGCCGGCGCGCAGAGCGTCGATCTGCCGCTCGCGCCACTGCTCCAGGCCGCGGCGAATGTAGTCGGGGTTCAGATCGAGGCCGTGGCAGACATCCTCGAACGAGAAGAGCTGACCTGGCTGCCCTTCCCACAGCCAAGTCGTGGCCTCGCGGAACAAGCGCCGCTGCTGGGCACTGCTGGCAAAGAGATACTTTTGGAAGCACTCGATCGCGTCTTCCAAGACGGCGACCATCAGGCGCTGCTCTCCGGACAGCTGTCGCTCGCGGTTGCTAGAGAGCTGCAGTGGGGTGATGGGCTGCAGAAACCGCGGCCGACTCTTGGGCTTGCCCTCGGTCATGGCAACCGCAGACTTTCGAGAGCAAGTGTCACGCCAGCCAGGCGGCCATTGCCTTTTCCCCTTTGAGGTAGACAGCCCAGATACCATGGGAATACGGGACGCCGTTCTTGCCAGATTCGGGAACAGATCGAGCCCTCAAGTCCGGGTTGCGCTCCATTTTGCAATCGATTTGCCGGCGGCAAGCCACGTGCGAGCAGAACAGCTGTTGGGGGAGCCGGTGACCCCATGCGACGGAGGGCACGGAGATGACAACCGAACCCACTGTCTTCGTCGTCGATGACAACACCAGCGCGCGCAAATCGCTCCAGCGGCTGGTCGAGTCCATCGGCCTGCGGGCGGAAACCTTCCCGTCGACCGAGGAGTTTCTCGCCGCGTACGACGAGAATCGTCCCGGTTGCCTGCTGTTGGACGTTCGCCTGCGAGGAGGACGCAGCGGTCTGGACTTGCAAGACGAGCTGCTGCGCCGGCGGGCGCACCTTCCGGTCATCGTGATGACTGCCTACGGCGACGTTGCGACGTCCGTGCGGGCGATGAAGGGCGGGGCGATCGACTTCTTTCAGAAGCCGTTCGCCCCGGACAAACTCGTCGAGCGCATCCGCGAGGCCATCCAGATGGACCGCCGGGCGCGACAGATCGCGTCGGAGCAGATCGCCACGAACCGCCGTCTCGGGCGTCTCACGCCGCGAGAGCACGAGGTGATGGAGCTCCTGCTCGACGGCAAATCCTCCAAGGAGATCGCCGTTGCCCTGAATCTCAGCGCGCGTACGATCGAGGGGCACCGCCGGCTGATCCTGCGCAAGCTGAACGTTTCCTCGGCCCCGCACCTGGTCCGTACCGTCCTGCTCGCCCGCCGAAACGCGGCGGCGAACGAGTGAGGCTACGCCGTAGAGCCGCATGTTTCCGCGGACAAGCCGCACTGTCCATTCCGCGGACTCGGGAGGTTGATCGTCAAACAAAGAATGCGCAGGCGTAGAACTACGTGCGTAGAAATCCGGTCTTCTCAGACACCCAGAACGATCGATAGGGTGGCTCTCCCAAGGGGGGACCATGGAGAAAAGTGATCGCGCCCGCGTCTTCCGTCTCCACCCGCCGGAGCTCCCCGTGCGGTTCAAGCCCTTTACCGCCGGTCCAGGCCGGTTGCTCGTCGCCTCGAGCAACCGGCACACGCCCGAGCAACAGCTCGTTGCAGCCGTCCTGGTGGAAGCGATTCATTGTTTCCAAAGGTACCGCTTCGGGCGAGACCGGCGCAGCCGGCGCCTCTTCGGCGAGGCCGAGGGCTGGCTGATGAGCGAGGCCACCGACTGGCCCTTCTCCTGTGAGAACATCTGTGCGGTGCTTGGAGTCGACCCCGAGTACCTGCGCGGCCATCTGCTCTTCTGGCGCGACAAAATCGACCGCATGCTCGCGACGGAGGCACTCCACCGTGGGCTACAAGGGCGAGGAAGTGATGCAGGGCCGCCGGCGACGACGGCAACGAGATCATGAGCGTTCGCGACGCATCGTACGAGGTGAAGGTCCAGTCCATCCAGAAAGGCGGCCGGCGCCAATGGTCGGTGATCATGATCGGCAAAACCCCGGACAGTAGGCCGGCTGGCGGGTCCCCCTTGTATCTGGAGCGGTTCTTCGACAGCGACGAAGCGGCGTTGGCCTACGCCGCCACGTGGATTTCGCTCCAGGCGCCGGGGCGTTGCACGTTGGTCTGCGGCTAGGGCGGCATTCTCCGACTACCACGCGCCTGGTGGGGTCAAGCTGTGGCCTCCCCGACCCCCGAGCCGCGGCGGCTCAGGCGCGGCTCCAGAGCGGGGGCACGGACGCGAGAAAGGCTCGGTGCTCTCTTGCCACATTCGAGAACGCATCGAGCTCGCGAGTCTGGACGCCCTTATTTTTCCGGCGATTTGCCGCCGGCAGGCCACGTGCGAGCGGTGGGGCTATCGAGGAATCCGGTGATCCCAAGCGCCTTGGCCGCGGAGGAAACATGAGAGAGGCGATGTTCTACGAGCCCCTCACGCAGGGGCGCGTGCTGTGTACGCTCTGCGGCCTGTACTGCAAGATCGCCGACGGGCACCGTGGCGCCTGCGGCGTTCGGGTGAACGTCGGCGAGACCCTCTACACGCTCGTTTACGACCGGGTCATCGCCCGCCACGTCGATCCGATCGAAAAGAAACCCCTGTTTCACTTTCACCCCGGCAGCCGCTCCTACTCGATCGCCACCGTCGGCTGTAACTTCCGCTGCCTCCACTGCCAGAACTTCGACATCTCGCAGCAGGCCAAGGACAAGACGCCGATTCGGGAGAGCGGCGGTGACCAGCCCGAGGTTCTCTGTCTCTCGTTGCGAGAGGCCGCCGAGCGCATTCCCGGCGAGGAGGTGACGCCGGAAGAGATCGTCGCCGCGGCCACGCGCAGCGACTGCCGGAGCATCGCCTACACCTACACCGAGCCGACGATCTTCTTCGAGCTGGCCTACGACACCGCACGTCTGGCGGCGGCCGAGGATCTCGCCAACGTGTTCGTCACCAACGGCTACATCACCGAGGAAGCCCTCGCCACCATCGCTCCCTATCTCGACGCCGCCAACATCGACCTGAAGAGCTTCGACGACTCCGCCCACAAGCGCATGACCGGCGCCCGGCTACAGCCGGTGCTCGACTCCATCCGCTCCTACAAGAAGCGAGGGATCTGGATCGAGGTGACCACCTTGATCATTCCGGGGCACAACGACTCGGAGCGGGAGCTGCGGCAGATCGCCGAGTTCATCGCCAGCGTCGACCCGAACATCCCGTGGCACGTAACGCAATTCTACCCCACCTACCGCCTGCTCGACCGCCCGCCGACTCCGGTCGCCAAGCTGCGGCGGGCGCGGGAGATTGGCCACGAGGTCGGGCTCCGCTACGTCTACGAGGGCAACGTTCCCGGCGAGGGCGGGGAGAACACCCACTGCCATGCGTGCCAGTCCCTGTTGATCTCTCGCTACGGCTGCGATCTGCTCGCCAACCACATCCGCGACGGCCGTTGCCCGAGCTGCGCCGCCGTGATCCCGGGAGTCGGGTTGTAAGGGTCGGCCCCGGGAAGGAGGTCGACATGTCCGTCGGGCGCATGCAGGTGCGGCACGAGAAAAGATACGCAAGCGCCGGCAACCGCGTAGAACTACGCGCGCAATGATCCGGTCTTTTCATGGTTGACGAGACAGTTAAATTCTTGAGTGATGAGAGCCGACCTACCAAGACGGGGTGCAATCCAAGCAAAGGCGGGGCAGGAGCCGCCCTCGTCGGCACCTCCGTCACGAGCCTGGCGCTATCACTTCGGCCAGTATGGCGAATACCTCGGCTATGTAGATGATGCCGATCGCTACCATGATCGGCACGGCCACCGCCGCGGCAGGGTCGACGCCCAGGGCGTGCTCCGCGACGACGGCGGGACGTATCGCGGGCGCATCGACGTGCTCGGGCGCTACTGGGACGAGGCCGGGGCCTATCGTGGCTACTTCCGTTGGGGCACTGCTCCCGGAGTCACGCCAGACGGCCCGGCCTCGTGGCGAGGAGCGTGATGCAAGCGCACCGACGCTTCACCCACGCCGCGTACAGTGGCCACATCGATTCAGTAGGGCACTGTTTTGAAAGCAATGGCCGATACCGCGGCTCCGTGAGCAGCGACGGCGCCTTCTTCGACGAGCACGGAGTCTATCGCGGACACATCGACGGCCACGGCCGAGTTCGCGACGAGCGCGGACACATCGATGCGATTTCCGACGAAGCGCGTATGGGCCCACGGGGGACCGCCGACGCACTTCTCCCGGCGCGCAGAAGCGATTCCAAGGTAGCGTAACGTCAGCACCCGTCCCGTCACCAGCAGCGTGGCAATGCCCTGGAAGGGCGCCTTGGCCAACGCCGCGGCAACCTCGGGAGACAGCTCGCCGTTGGTTGCGCCGGTACCGTCGAAGTCACAAGCGAGCACGCGGCAGTACATCGGCTGTACCCATGGCACCGAGTCACGCAGGCCCGGCACCGCCACTAGCTTAGCGGTTCAACGATCGCGATTCACCGGGCGCGGCGGCCCTGCCCGCGCCAGAGTGGCAGTCCACCGGCGTCGCGGAGCTCGAGAGTCTGATCGCCTTTCTTGATCGCGGCGGCGATGATCGCCGGCTTTCCGTCATAGGTCACCCGCGAACCGCGCACCTCGATCTGGTCCTTCGCCGCCAGCTTGAGCGCCTGCTTGTCCACGTACCACGCCGGTCCGACGTGGACGGAGATGGTCTCCTTCGCCGTCTTCACCGTGAGGTGGATCCCGCCCCCGGCGCGACCGCCGTGTTGGATCGCCTCGACGTTCACGATCTCGCCGCTGACGGTCTCGACCGTCTTCGGGTCGTAGATGCCCCCGCCCTTCCCTGGACCCATGCCGCCCTGGGCGACGGTTTCGCCAGCCAACGTCAGGCTGGCAGCAAACGCCGCCGTCGCAATCACAGCCATTCGAACGGTGATTTTCATGGACGATACCTCCTGTCACGCCCGCCGAGAGCGGGCTGACAAGCAAGGAGCAGCGAATTCTACGCCACAAACAGTGCCTTCACGCATCATTCCTTTAAACCCTCGTCGCGGAGCGAATGTCTCCCGTCTTGCGAGGCGCGCACGCTTTGGTTCGCAATTCCCGCAGCGCCACGGGTCGGCGAACGAGGAGGGAACGTTGGCATTGTCCCCGTCGGCGCGCACGAGGATGCAGCCTGACGATGAGAGGAAGATTCTTCTTGCCAGGACTGGGAACCGATGGCTTCGAAAGCCTGGCCCGCGCTCGATTGGCAACCTGGCAGAGAAGTTGCCAATTGGGATTGTTGGGAAAGCGACCTTGAGTCATGCCTTGGAAGGCCATTGCCAAGCCTGAGACGAGCTGGAAGGTCGCGCCCAACCTGATCGACTACGAGCAGACTCGTGCGTCGTTTTCCTGGGCGGCCGCCCGCGCCGATCTCAGCGGCTTGCCGCGGGGACGGGGTCTGAACATCGCGCACGAGGCGGTCGACCGGCACGCCGCCGGCCCGCTGCGCGATCACCTCGCCCTGCGCTGGCTGGGCAAGCGAGGCGAGGTGCGCGACTTCAGCTACGGCGACCTGCGTGCTCTGACCAGTCGCTTCGCCAACGTGCTGCGCAACCTGGGCGTGGGCAAGGGCGATCGCGTCTTCGCCCTGGCCGGGCGCATTCCCGAGCTGTACGTCGCCGCCCTCGGCACGATCAAGAATGGTAGCGTTTTCTGCCCGCTGTTCTCCGCCTTCGGCCCCGAGCCGATTCGGCAGCGGCTGTCGATTGGCGACGGCAAGGTGCTGGTGACGACGGACTCGCTCTACCAGCGGCGCAAGGTGGCCGATCTGCGTCCGTTGCTCCCGTGCCTCGAGCACGTCTTACTCATCCGTGCCGAGGGGGCCGCGGGCGCGGCCGCCCGCACGGTCGACTTCGCGGAGCAGATGGCCACCGCCAACGACGACTTCGAGATTCCGGCCACCGCTCCCGAGGACATGGCCCTGCTGCACTTCACCAGCGGCACCACCGGCACGCCGAAGGGGGCGGTGCACGTGCACGAAGCGGTGGTGGCGCACTACGCCACCGGCAAGTACGCGCTCGACTTCCACCCGCAGGACGTCTTCTGGTGCACGGCCGATCCCGGTTGGGTCACCGGCACCTCCTACGGCATCGTGGCGCCGCTGGCGCACGGGATCACCAGCATCATCGACGAGGGCGACTTCGACGCCGAGCGCTGGTACGGGCTGCTGCGGGATCAGCGGGTCACGATCTGGTACACGGCGCCGACGGCGGTGCGCATGATGATGAAGGTCGGCAGCGCGATCGCCCGCCGGTACGAGCTGCCGCGCCTACGTTTCATCGCCAGCGTCGGCGAGCCGCTCAACCCGGAGGCGGTCGTATGGGGCCAGGAGGCCTTCGGCCTGCCGATCCACGACAACTGGTGGCAGAC
>CAZYMF010000057.1:0-24252 GCA_964648215.1 uncultured Binatia bacterium (SeqCode)
GCGGTTGGCGGTTAGGGTGGAACACATCAACGGGCTGCGGTCGAATCTCCAACTCGCCAACCGCCTAACCGTATAACCGCCGACCTTGCCGAACGGCTTCAAACTACCCCACTACCGGAAGCCGCAACCCGACCGCGGCGCAGGGTTTACCGTTGCCCGGACAAAATGAAAAGCCCGTCTCACATCCGGGAAAGCCCCTGCGTCGCCGTCATTCTCGTTGGGCGGCGCGTTGCTGGTCCCAACGTTGCTATGCCCGATATCGCGGGGGCCGATCCGCGATGGTAGGGTGCGGGTTCGCGCCGCCGCGGGCGCGACGGAGAAACAAGTCGATCATTTTCTTATGCGACGATTTAGCTGGTCTGACTCTGAGGAGACGAGATGGCGTTGAAGCATTTGGCCGAGAGCCCCCGTCAGGAGGCGCGGGCGTGGAACCTGCAGCTGGGGGTGCCCGGATTCAAGTATTCTGATCTGAATCGCGTGCGCCGCATCGAGGCGCTGGATCGGGTGTTTCTGCAGACCTTGCGCGACTCCGAGCCGGCGCTGGCCGACGACCTCGAGCGGCATCGTTCCAGCGGCGGTGAAGGTTGGGAGAGATTGGCGGAGTCGGAGCTGTTGAGCCGTGTTGCTCCCCACGCGGGCGCGTTCATCGCCCGGCTGTTTCGCATCGAGAAGGAGTACGGCGACCTCTGCGATCGCATCCGCGCCGACCAGCGCTTGTTCGACTGGAAGCGCAACTTCGTCGAGCGCCGGGTCCTCAAGCAGGCGCCGGCCGCCGAGGTGATTGCCGCGATGGATCCGGTGGAGATCGAGTCGGCCTACCGCGCCGCGGTCGACGCGGTATTGCCCGACGAGACGCTCTCCGCCGATCCCGAGCGCGAGCTGGCCGAGGTGACCACCGCGTTGCTGGCGATCATCGAGGCCAAGGGCGACGCCGCCGACGCCGCCGCGCGCGCCGCGGCGCAGGCGCACCTGGCCGCCGTGGAGGCCTGGATTCGGGCCCTGGCGTTCCATCCGGCGCTGACCCACCGCCGCCACCGTTTCAGCTGCTTCAAGGTGCCGCACAAGGTCGACCACAACGAGCTGGTCCCCCGCGTCCACTCGCGTCCCGATCTCCCCGAGTACTTCGTCGGGCCGTCCGAAACCCGCCGCCACCGCGACGGCTTCAACCTCACCGACACGCGCTACACGCAGCGCGAGAACCTCGGCGAATCACACTACTGCGTGACCTGCCACGACCGCGGCAAGGACTCCTGCTCCACCGGTCTGAAGGCCAAGGACGGCAAGGTGCAGCGCAACCCGCTGGGCATTTCCCTCGACGGTTGCCCGCTCGACGAGCGCATCTCCGAGATGGTGCGGCTCTACCGCGACGGCTATGCGATCGGGGCGCTGGCCGTGGTCATGATCGACAACCCGATGGTGACCGGCACCGGCCACCGCATCTGCAACGACTGCATGAAGTCGTGCATCTTCCAGAAGCAGGACCCGGTCAATATCCCGCAGATCGAGACCGGCATCCTCACCGACGTGCTGCGTCTGCCCTACGGCTTCGAGATCGTCTCGCTGCTGACGCGCTGGAACCCGCTCAACTCCCGGCGGCCGTATCCGCTGCGCTACAACGGCAAGAACGTGCTCGTCGTCGGCATGGGGCCGGCGGGCTACACGCTGGCGCAGCACCTGCTCAACGAGGGTTTCGGCGTGGTCGGCATCGAGGGCCTGAAGGTCGAGCCGCTGGCGCCGCAGCTGCGCGGCGCCAAGCGCCGCGTGCCGCAGCCGATCCGCGACATCGACGACATCGTCGGCCCGCTCTCCGAGCGGCCGACGCTCGGTTTCGGCGGCGTCTGCGAGTACGGCATCACCGTGCGCTGGGACAAGAACTTTCTCGACATCACCTACGTCATGCTGATGCGGCGCAAGAAGTTCCGCCTGCTCAACGGCGTCCGCTTCGGCGGCACGCTGACCATCGACGACGCCTGGGGCCTCGGCTTCGACCACATCGCCGTCTGCGCTGGCGCCGGGCGCCCGACCATCGTGCGCATGCAGAACAACCTTGCCCGCGGCGTGCGCATGGCCTCGGACTTTCTCATGGGGCTGCAAGGGCAGGGGGCCTACCGCAAGAACTCGCTGACCAACCTGCAAGTGGAGATGCCCGCCGTCGTCATCGGCGGCGGCCTGACCGCCATCGACACCGCCACCGAGCTGCAAGCCTACTACGTCACCGAGGTGGAGAAGGCGCTCGAGCGCTTCGAGCGCCTGAAGCGCCGCATCGGCGAAGAGGCGATCTGGGCCCGCCTCGACAAGGACGAGACCAAGACGGTGCAGACCTGGCTCCACCACGGCCGCATGGTGCGCGCCGAGCGCTCGGCGGCGAAGGCAGCCGGCCGGCCGCCCGACTTCGCCCGCCTGGTGAAGTCGTGGGGCGGCGTCACCATCGTCTACCGCAAGCGCCTGCTCGACTCGCCCGCCTACCGCCTGAACCACGAGGAGGTCATCAAGTCGCTCGAGGAGGGCATCGGCTTCACCGAGCGCATGACGCCGGTGGCCTGCCTGCTCGACGAGTCGGGCCACGTCGAGACGCTACAGTGCAGCCGCATGAAGCTGGAGGACGGCGCGTGGAAGGACACCGGCGAGCGCGTCGACTTCCCGGCCCGCGCGGTGATGGTGGCGGCGGGCACCAACCCCAACATCATCTACGAGAAGGAGCGCCCCGGCACCTTCGTCCTCGACGAGAAGCAAGGTTGCTTCGCCATGCATCGGCTGGTCGAGGGGCCCGAGGGGATGCGCCGGCTCGAGCCCGTGCCCGCGGGCGAGGTCGGCTTCCTGACCTCGTACAGCCAGGACGGCCGCTTCATCTCCTTCTACGGCGACGGCCATCCGGTGTTCGCCGGCAACGTCGTCAAGGCGATGGCTTCGGCGAAGCTGGGCTTTCGCCAGGTCGCCCGCCTGTTCGAGGCCGAGGTGGCGGCGCAGGACCTCGACGAGCAGGCCGAGCGCGAGAACGCCTGGGTGCGCTTCGCCGAGGTGCTCGAGGACGGGCTGCGCGCCGAGGTGGTCGACGCCATTCGGCTCGCCGACCGCATCGTCGAGGTGATCGCGCGGGCGCCGATGGCGGCGCGCAACTTCCGCCCCGGCCAGTTCTACCGGCTGCAGAACTACGAGGCGATCGCCGACCAGGTCGAGGGCATCCGCCTGACGATGGAGGCGGTGGCGTTGACCGGCGCGTGGACCGATCCGGAGCGCGGCCTGATCTCGCTGATCGTCCTCGAGATGGGCGGCTCCTCGCGGCTGTGCGCCATGCTCGAGCCGGGCGAGGAGATCGTGCTGATGGGGCCGACCGGCACGCCGACCGAGATCCCCGAGGGCGAGACGGTGCTGCTCGCCGGCGGCGGGCTGGGCAACGCGGTGCTGTTCTCGATCGCGGCGGCGATGAAGGCGAACAACAACCGGGTGGTCTACTTCGCCGGCTACAAGCGCGGCGGCGACCTGTTCAAGCGCCGCGCCATCGAGGAGGCCTGCGATCTGGTGGTGTGGAGCGTCGACGAAGGAGCGCCGATTCCGACCCACCGCGCGCAGGACCGCAGCGTGGTCGGCAACATCGTCCAGGCGATGAACCGCTACGCGCGCGGCGAGCTCGGCGCCACGCCGATCCGACTGCAGGAGGTCGATCGCATCATCTGCATCGGCTCCGACATCATGATGAACGCCGTCGGCCAGGCGCGCCACGCGATCCTCAAGGACGTGCTGCGGCAGGACCACGTCGCCATCGGCTCGATCAACTCGCCGATGCAGTGCATGATGAAGGAGGTCTGCGCGCAGTGCCTGCAGCCCCACGTCGACCCGGAGACCGGCAAGGAGTCGCTGGTGTTCAGCTGCTTCAACCAGGACCAGGCCCTCGACAAGGTCGACTTCCACTTCCTGCACGAGCGCCTGCGGCAGAACTCGGCGGCGGAGAAGCTGACCTCGCTGTGGCTCGATCACCTCTTCGAGCAGCGCGAGGTGCAGGTGGTGTAGCCGGCATTGCAGTTTTCCCCTTTCGGCAGTAGTCTCGGCCCATGCACCTCCCCCGCTTCATGCGCCGTGTGAACCGCGTGTTCACCAACCCCCTGATGGGCACGTTCGCCTGGCTGGTGCCGCCGCTGGCGGTGGTGCACCACGTCGGGCGCAAGAGCGGGCGGAGCTATCGCAGCCCCGTGGTCGCGTTCCAGAGTGCCGGCGGGTTCGTGATCCCGATGACGTACGGCCGTGACGTCGACTGGGCGCGCAACATCGTCAAGGCGCACGGTTGCGAGATCGAGCAGATGGGTCGCCGCCACGCCCTGCGCAATCCGCGCATCGTCGGCTTCAAGGCGGCCGCGCCGCATCTTCCCGCCCTCGTCCGCCCGGCGCTGCGAGCGGCCGACTTCCCCGGCTACGTTCTGCTCGATCGGGCCAAGGGAAAGTCGTCGCGAGGGGGTAGGTAGAGGCTCCGAGGAAGATTTCCACACAGAGGCACAGAGAGCACCGAGAAAGCGCCCCGAGATCGAAGCCGGGGTTGCCTCTGTGTCCTCGGCGCCGCTGTGGTGAATCTCTTCTTCCACCGCTGGGGAGGTCGGCGCCGTCAGTCGATGCCCTCGTGTGCCGCGGCCACGGCGCTCGCGGCCGCGGGCCGGCTGGGGAAGAGAAACAACAGCGGCAGGGTTGCCAGCAAGAGGATGCCGACGAACCAGGCGGCGTCGTTGTAGCCCATGATGCCCGCTTGTTGATTGAGAAAGGCCCCCATCACCCCCGTGGCGTGCCGCCCCGCCGAGGTGGGCGGGATGCCGCGCAGCGCCAACAGCGTGGCGAGCCGCGCGTGCGCGCCGACGAACATCGGGTTGGTGGCGCTCAGGTTGTGCACCAGCTGCGCCCGGTGAAACTGCGTGCGCCGCGCGACGATCGTCGCCAGCAAGGCGTAGCCGATGTTGCCGCCGATGCGGCGCGACAGGGTGTAGATGCTCGACGCGTCGGTGATGTACTCGCGCTGCACGGTGCTGACCGACACCGTGGTCAGGGTGACGAACATGAACGGCATTCCCATGCCCATGATGATCAGGATCGGGGTCAGGTTCCAGAACCCGACGGCCGCGGAGAGATGGGCGAGATCATGGAAGGACCAGCACAGGAGGGTGACGCTGATGGCGATCATGAGACGCGTGTCGACGTAGTTGTACAGCCAGCCGACGACGGGCATCATGCAGAAGATCGTGATCGCACGCGGCAGCAGGGTGATGCCGGCGTCGTAGGCGGTGTAGCCGAGCAGCGTCTGCAGCAGGGCGGGGAGGAGGAAGGTGGAGCCGTACAGGGCGACGCCGAAGAGCGCACCGATGGAGGATCCGGCCGTCAGCGGCGCGTTCTTGAGCAGACGGATGTTGATCACCGGCTCGTCCACCCACAGCTCCCAGAGCACCAGCGCGACCAGGCTCAGCACCGTGACGACGCTGGTGACGACGATGAACCCGGAAGCGAACCAGTCCTTTTCCTGGCCGCGCTCGAGCACCACCTGCATCGCCGTGAGGCTGACGGTGAGCAAGGTGATTCCGAGCCAGTCGACCTTCTGCACGCCGCGCCGCAGGTAGTGCGGGTCCTCGAGGAAGATGGTCACCATGGCGATGCCGACGAGGGCGAAGGGTACGTTGATGTAGAAGATCGCCGGCCAGCCGTACCGGTCGGTCAGCCAGCCGCCGAGCACGGGGCCGATCGCCGGCGCCAGCACCACGCCCATGCCGTAGACCGACATGGCCTGCCCCTGCTCCTCGGGCGGGAAGGTCTCCCGCAACACCGCCAGGGAGATCGGGATCAAGGCGCCGCCGCCGATGCCCTGCAGCGTGCGGTAGAGCAGAATCTGCTCGAAGCTGGTCGCCGTTCCCGACAGCACCGAGCCGATGGTAAAGACGATGAAGGAGGTGACGTAGAGCCGCTTGCGGCCGACGAGCGTGCTCCACCAGCCCGCCATCGTCGCCATGATGATCTCGGCGATGCTGTAGCTGGTCGCCACCCAGGTGATCTCGGACAACGTGCGCCCGAAGCTGCCCATCATGTGCGGCAGCGCCACGTTGACGACGCTGACGTCCATCACCGCCATCAGGGCGCCGAAGACGACGGAGATGGCGACGATCCAGCGGTTGGCCGCCGCCGCCAGGGGCGGTGTCCCGGCGCCGCCTCCGGGGGGAGTGTGGCCGCGGTCGGATTCGTGAGAGTCGGGAGCGGGCATGGTCGGGAGGGGACCAGGCTCGAATATCGGATCTCTCTCTGCTTGCCAACGTCTCCGCCGAACTTGCGCCGCCGGCTTGCGCAAGCGACCCGCTTGCGGAAATGAATAGGGAATGGCCTCGTCCTCCCGGCGACTTCTGCTTCCGAGTCTTGTGGCCCTGGTGGTGCTGGCGGGCATTGCCTTCGGTGTTCACTGGTGGTGGGTGAACCGGGGCCTGGTCAGCACCGACGATGCCTACGTTCACGCCAGCGTCGCCCTGATCACGCCGCGCATCGCCGGCACCGTCGTCGCGCTCGCGGTGGACGACAACTGGGAGGTCAAGCGGGGCGATGTGCTGCTGCGCCTCGATCCCACCGACTACGAGGTCCGGCTGCGCGAAGCGGAGGCCAAGCTGGCCGATGCGGAGCGTCACGTCCGCGAGCTCCAGGTGCAGGTGCGGGTCGCCGACAGCCAGATGCGACTGACCGAAGCCGAGCTGCAGCTCGCCACGCAGGACAACGGGCGCACCGAGGAGCTATTCAAGAAGAAGGTCGTGCCGGTCGAGGACCTCGACCACAGCCGAACCGCGTTGCGGGTGGCCCGCTCGCGCGTCGAGACGGCGCGCGAGGACGCCGCGCGGGCGCGCGCGGCGTTGGGCATTCCCGCCGACGCCCCGGTCACCGACTCGCCGACGGTGCGAGAGGCGGCGGCCCAGCGGGATCAGGCCCGGCTGCTGCTCTCCTACACCGAGCTGCGCGCGCCGATCTCGGGCATGGTGGCCACACGCGCGGTGCAGCTCGGGCAGCGCGTCGATCCGGGGCAGCCGGTCATGCGCATCGTGCCGCTCGAGCGCGTCTACATCGAGGCGAATTTCAAGGAGACGCAGCTGACGGACTTGAAGATCGGGCAGCCGGCCACGATCGTCGCCGACCTCTATCCCGACCACGTCTACCACGGCGTCGTCGACGGCCTCGCCGCCGGCACCGGCGCCGCCTTCGCCCTGCTACCGGCGGAGAACGCCACCGGCAACTGGATCAAGGTGGTGCAACGGCTGCCGGTCAAGATTCGCCTCGACGAACCTCCCCCCGCCGACTACCCGCTGCGCGTCGGCCTCTCCGTCGTCGCCACGGTCGACGTCACCCGCCCCGGCGGGTCGTTGCTGACGCCGCTGGGCCAGAAGCGAAAAGAAGAGGTACAAGGCTCAAAGTGAAAGTCTCAAGTTACAAGTTGCAAGCTTCAAGTCCGGACTTGAGACTTGGGCCTTGAACCTTGTCACTATTTTGGGGCCTTCTGGAAGAGCTCGAGGTACTCCCCGTACCCACGCTGCGCCAGCTCGTCCACCGGGATGAAGCGCAGGGCGGCCGAGTTCATGCAGTAGCGCAGGCCGGTGGGTGGCGGGCCGTCGTCGAAGACGTGTCCCAGATGCGAGTCGGCGTGGGCGGAGCGGACCTCGGTTCGCGGCCAGACGAGGGAGTAGTCCTTCTTGGTGTGAATGTTGTTCGGCGCCAGCGGCCTGGTGAAGCTCGGCCATCCGGTGCCGGAGTCGAACTTGTCGAGCGAGCTGAACAGGGGCTCGCCGGAGACCACGTCGACGTAGATGCCGGCGCGGTGGTTGTCCCAGTACTGGTTGTGAAAGGCGGGTTCGGTGCCCTCCTCCTGGGTGACCTTGAACTGCAGCGGGGTGAGCTGCCGGCGCAGCTCCGCCGCGGTCGGCTTGTGGAACTTTGCCGCGTCCCATGCCCGCGTCGGCCGCGGTGAGCCGAGCAGGAACAGGGCTGCACCCAACGACAGGAGCACGACGGCGGCGGGCGAGCGGGGCGGCGCGACACGAACGATCATTTCTTCTCCTCCACCCCGCCGGCCAGGCGGCCCCAGAGCTGTTTCAGGCGATGGTCGCGGCCGCAGCTCCAGCGGTAGTACTCGTAGCGAGCGGGGTTCTTCTCGTAGTATTTCTGGTGGTAGTCCTCGGCCGGGTAGAACTTGGTGGCCGGCACGATCTCGGTGACGATGGGTTTGCCGAAGCGCTTGGACTGCTCGAGCGCGCGCTTGGAGGCTTCGGCCAGCCGCCGCTGCGTCTCGTCGTGATAGAAGATCGCCGTGCGATACTGGTTGCCGAAGTCGCAGAACTGCCCCTTCGGGTTGAGCGGATCGACGTTGTGCCAGAACACGTCGAGCAGCTCCCGGTAGCTGACCTTCTTGGGGTCGTACGCGATCTCGATCGACTCGGCGTGCCCGGTGCCGCCGGCCGACACCTCCTGGTAGGTGGGGTTCTCGGTGTGGCCGCCGGTGTAGCCGACGGTGGTGGACAGTACGCCGGCGAGCTTGTCGAACGGCGGCTGCATGCACCAGAAGCAGCCGCCGGCGAAGGTGGCCACCGCCGTCGGTTCGGGGGTGCCCCCCCCGGCGGCGGGCGAGACCATGGCCAGGAGACCCGCGAGCAGCGTCCCCACAAGCAAACGGTACGCATTTCCCTGCATCATCGACCTTCCTTGCCTCTCCTTAACCGACTTCGAGAAGCGAGAGTTCCCTCTAGTGCAGCTGGTTTGGCGCCGCACCGCAAGAGCCGTGCAAGAGCCGTGGTTGACACGGTGGGGGGGGCGCCTCTAAGCTGATTGACCACCCGAGCGCACGTCTCTCTTCAACGTCATTTTCTTCTCGGCGTCGTCGTCTGACGAAATCTCACGCGCGACGCGGGGTGTGGAGGACGATCCATGAACATGACGGAGATTCAGCAGATGCTGGGCGGCATGATGCGCGCCATCGACAAGAAGACGGCCCTGACCGTGGAGATCGCCAAGGACGCCGAGCCCCCCGCCGTGGCGGTGCGCCTGTCGCGCGACAAGCGCGTCGGCTCGCTCCAGTTCTCCGAGACCCATCTGGTCGAGGCGCAAACCAACCTCATCCGGCGCGACCAGCTACGCACGGCGCTCAAGCGCGCCCGCGACCGCATGTGGCAGGAGACGGGCTACATCTTCAGCACCAAGCTGGTGCAGAGAAAGAACGAGAGCTCCTGGGCTCGGCCCTCGCACGGGGGCCGCGGCCGGCGCTGAACGGCAAACCCCGGTTCCCCTGCTTCGGGCCGGCCGCAGTCGAGGCAGGGGACACGGACTCGTTTTCGACGGGAGAACCACCATGCACGTCGGGATGTCGGCGGTCTTTCAGAACCCACTCAACGAACGCTCCGACTACGAGGTGTACCGCAACGAGCTGCGCCTGGCCGAGCTGGCCGAGCCGCTCGGCTTCGAGTCGGTGTGGGGCGTCGAGCATCACTTCACCGACTACACCATGTGCCCCGACGTGCTGCAGTTTCTCTCCTATATGGCCGGCCGCACCAAGAGCCTGCAGCTCGGCTCGATGGTGGTGGTGCTGCCGTGGCACGATCCGATGCGGGTGGCCGAAGAGGTGTCGATGCTCGATCACATCAGCGACGGGCGCTTCCTCTTCGGTATCGGCCGCGGCCTCGGACGCGTCGAGTTCGAAGGCTTCCGCGTCCCCATGGAGGAGTCGCGGGCGCGCTTCGTCGAGAGCGCGGCGATGGTGCTCAACGGCCTGGAGCAGGGCTACTGCGAGTACGAGGGCCGCTTCGTCAAGCAGCCGCGGCGCGACATCCGGCCCAAGCCGTTCAAGTCGTTTCGCGGCCGCACCTACGCCGCCGCCGTGTCGCCCGAGTCGGTGCAGATCATGGCCGAGCTCGGCGTCGGCATCCTCATCATTCCGCAGAAACCGTGGGAGGTGGTGGCGGCGGAGCTCGAGGGCTACCGCGCGGCCTACCGCGAGGTCAACCACGCCGAGGCGCCGGCCACGATCGCGGCCGGGTGGACCTTCGTCGACGAGGACGAAGGCCGCGCCCGCGAGATGGCCGAGCGCTACATCGGCGGCTACTGGGAGACCGTGCTGCGCCACTACGAGCTCGCCGGCGAGCACCTGTCGCGCACCCGCGGCTACGAGTACTACGGCAAGATGTCGGAGATGGTGAACAAGTACGGCAGCAAGGGCGTGACCGAGTTCTTCCTCAGCCTGCAAGTGTGGGGCACGCCGCGCCAGTGCGTCGACAAGGTCATGGCCATCCGCGAGCGCGTCGGCTGCGACAGCTACGTCGGCGTGTTCAGCTATGCCGGCATGCCCTACGACGATGCCGAGCGCAGCATGCGGCTGTTCGCCGCCAAGGTGATGCCCGAGCTGAAGAAGGTTCGGTGCGGCGGGTAGAAGGTTGATCTTCGAGCTTCACCTGAGCGAAATGGAGAATGAGGAACCGAGAACAGGAAACGAGAAACCGGTGAGCGAAGGGCGCGTTCTTGACCGGTTCTCCGTTCCGAATTCCCGGTTCTCGGTTCTCCATTCTCTTCCGCGTGTCTCCCGGGGCCGAGGCGAAGTGTTCCGAGGCCTCGGGGCCTGATCGTCGTGCCGGCCTGGCCTCGGGGCGCGGCCACTGCCGTCGCGCAGCTGCTCCGCGAGCTCGGCGACCGCCCGTTCGAGCACGGCGCACTCCGTCGCGATCTCGAGGTCGCCGCGCGGCGGGCGGATGGCGCTGCCGCCGAGTGCGACGACGCGACGGCGCCTCCCCTCGCTCATGCGCTCCCGGCCGGTGCCGGCAGCCGGTTCAAGAAGGCGTCGACCACGCTTGCCAGCGTCGGCTCGCCGGCGTCGGCGAACTCGTAGCGGGCTCGGATCACCGGCTTGTCGATGGCGATCAGCGCCGCCAGGTCGATGGGCGTGGCCGACACCACCACGTCGGCCGCCGCGCGGTTGATGCTCTCGCGCAGGCCGGCGAGCTGCGCCGCGTCGTAACCGACCGCCGGCAGCACGCGGCCGATGTGGGGGTAGCGGGCGAACACCGCGTCGATCGGCGGCGCCGCCGCGCTGCGCGGATCGACGATGACGGCGGCGCCGTTGGTGGTGGCGGCGACGTAGCCGGCGCCGTAGGGCATGCCGCCGTGGGTGATCGTCGGTCCGTCTTCGACCACCAGGACCCGGCGGCCGCGAACGGCTGCCGGGTCGTCGAGACGAACCGGCGAGGCGGCGCGGACCACGGTGGCGCGCGGATTCGCCTCGCGGACCTCGTCGGTGACGTGCTGCACGTCGGCGCTGGCGGCGGCGTCCACCTTGTTCACCACCACGACGTCGGCCATGCGCAGCACGGTCTCGCCGGGATGGTAGGCGGTCGCCTGTCCCGGGCGCAGGGCGTCGACGATGACGAGGTGCAGGTCGGGGCGGATGAAGGGGAAGTCGTTGTTGCCGCCGTCCCACACCAGCACGTCGGCCTCCTTCTCGGCCGCGGCGAGAATGGCGCCGTAGTCCACCCCGGCGAAGACGACGTTGCCGGCGGCCAGATGCGGCTCGTACTCCTCGCGCTCCTCGGCGGTGCAGCGCGCAGCGTCGAGGTCGGCGCGCGCGGCGAACCGTTGCACCCGTTCACGCTCGAGATCGCCGTACGGCATCGGATGGCGCAGGACGGCCACGCGCCGACCGCGCCGGCGCAGGTGGCGCCCGAGCCAGCGCGCCGTCTGCGACTTGCCGCAGCCGGTGCGCACGGCCGAGATGGCGATTACCGGGATCCCGGCCGCGAGCATCGTCCTGTCGGGCCCGAGCAGCAGAAAGTCGGCGCCGGCGGCCAGGGCGCGCGAGGCCAGGTGCATGACGTGGGCGTGGGGAACGTCGCTGTAGGCGAACACGACCTGGGTCACCCGCTCGCGCCGGCACAGGCTCTCGAGCGCCGCCTCCTCCACGATCGGGATGCCCGCCGGATAGCCCGGGCCGGCGAGAGCGGCGGGATAGCGGCGGCCGCTGATCCCGGGGATCTGCGCCGCGGTGAAGGCGACGACGGTGACCGACGGGTCGCCGCGGTAGACGACGTTGAAGTTGTGGAAGTCGCGCCCGGCGGCGCCGAGGATCACCACGCGCTTGGTTGCCATCCCGGTTGCCCCCGCGGCGCGCGGACCTCAGGCCGAGCGCGACGCGCCGGCCTTCCACTTGATGTTGCAGCCGACGCTCGCCTTCTGCTCGGCCAGCGGCGGCCTGCCGGCGAGAACGGCGTCGGCCGCGGCGCGAAGGTCGGCCCCGGTCACCGGACGGTCGTTGCCCGGACGGCTGTCGTCGAACTGGCCGCGGTAGACGAGCTGGCGCCGGCGATCGAAGAGGAAGAGGTCGGGCGTGCACGCGGCGTGGTAGGCGCGGGCGATCTCCTGGGTCTCGTCGTACAGGTAGGGGAAGACGTACCCGGCCTCGCGCTTCTCGATCGCCATGTTCGCCGGGCTGTCGTCGGGGTAGCTGGTGACGTCGTTGGCGTTGATCGCCACGATCGCCAGGCCGCGCGACTGGTAGTCGCGCGCGAACCGCGCCAGACCGCCACGGATGTGCTTCACGTAGGGGCAGTGGTTGCAGAGGAACAGGACCAGCAGCGCCGGGGCGTCCCCGAAGTCGTCGCGCGCCACCATCTTCCCGTCGGTGTCGGGCAGGCGAAAGTCGGGTGCCGCGGTGCCCAGGGGAATCATCGTCGAAGGGGTTTCTGCCATGAGAAAGCTCGCCTCCTGCGGCTGCTGAAACGACTATACCGAAAAGCGAAGGGTGGAAAACCCAAGCTTCCAGCCGCAAGCCTCAGATTCAAGGTTCAAGAAACAGACAGAGGGTTTGACTTGCAAGTTGAAGCTTGTCTCTTGTGACTCTCAATTCATTCCAGCCCGAACACGCGCACCGGCTCGCTGCGGCCGCGCAGGTTGACCGAGTCCCGGGTGGCCACGATGGGCCGCACCCCGCGTGTGCCGGCGAGCTCGTAGGTTGCCTCCGAGATCAGCACGTCGTTGCCGTGCTCCTTGGAGAGCTGCTGCAGCCGGGCGGCCACGTTCACCGTGTCGCCGATCACCGTGTACTCGTGCCGGTCCTCGGCGCCGATGCGCCCCGCCAGCACCTCGCCGGTGTGGACTGCGACGCTGATGGCCAGCGGCGGCTGGCCGGCGGCGTCGCGCCGCGTGTTCAGCTCCGCCAGCCGCTCGCGCATGCCCAGGGCGCAGCGCACGGCCGCGGCCGCACCCCCGTCCGACGGCGCCTCGGCGAACAGGCCGAACACCACCAGCATGGCATCGCCGATGAACTTGTCGACGAAGCCGTCGCACTCGCGCACCCACCCGGTCATGACGCCGAAGAACTCGTTGAGCGTGGCGACGACCTCGGCCGGCGGCTTGTGCTCCGCCAGCGCGGTGAAGCCGCGCAGATCGCAGAACAGGATCGAGGCCTGGCGCAGCTCGCCGCCCAGACGCAGGTCGCCCGACAGAAGCTGGTCGCGGATCGACGGCTCGACGACGCGGCCGAAGGTCTGCAGGATACGCTCCTTCTCGCGCAGGGCGAGGACCATCTCGTTGACCCCGCTCTGGAGCACGCCGACCTCGTCGTTCGCCTCGACGGCGACCCGGGCGGTGAGATCGCCGGCCTGAACGCGGCGCAGCGCCGCCGCCACGGCGGCGAGCGGTCGCGTGAGCGTGCGCCCCAGCAGCAAGGTGAGCCCGACCCCGAGCGCCACGTAGACGAGAAAGGTGTAGTCGCTGGCGCGCGCGAGCTCTTCCACCACCGTGGCGGGGGCGCCGCCCCCCGCCACGCGTACCGCCGTCGCCCGCACCAGGCCGAGCATGGTGAACAGCGGCGTGAAGGCGACGGCGATCAGAAAGACGAACAGGCGCGCGCCGACGCCGAGGGCGACCGCGCGCGGGCTCGCCGTCACCCGGCCGGCCGGGAACACGGCGGGGACGATGCGGACGCGAAACAGCCAGTCGAGCAACAGGTACGACGTGGTGGCGGCGAGAAAGCCGTTGATCAGGGGCGAGAGCACCTGCTGCGAGGCGAGATCCGGCGACCAGCGTCCGAAGTCCCGCACCGTGATGGCCGGGAAGACCAGGCAGCCGAGCAGCCACGGCGCGAAGCCCAGGCCGGCGATGACCAGCGGCGCGCTGACCACGCGCGTCTGCACCAGGAGCGAGGGCGGCTCATCCGCTTCACGGCGGAAGTGGGCCACGATGGGCCAGACGTAGAGCAGGATCAGGGAGGTCGCCAGAGGGATGACCACGGCGTTGTAGTAGGGCGTGAGCGGCTCGTCGTGCGCCCGCACGGCGACGGCGAACGCACTGACCGCCCCCATCACCGGAAAGGCCAGATTGGTGGTGGCGATCGCCAGCGCGTTGGCGAAGAAGACGGCCAGGCACCCGAGCAGAATCCACGCCCGGATATCACGCCGTCGGCTCATGCAGGGGTTCGTCGGGTCCATCTGCCGGCTGGGTCCGCGCTCTCCATAGCCGAACACCCCGCAAAGGCGAAGCCGGCCGCGGGGCGGCGTCAAAGACGGGAACGGATCGCGCAAAAGTCGCGCTCCGCGCTCCGGCGCCGGAGCGCGCGCCGCTGGCCCCGAACTTGCGAGCTGCGGGGTTGTCACTGTATGAGTGAAAGCGCAGCGAGGAGGTTCCAATGGCGAGCGTCAAGGCGTTGATGGTGCGGGACATGGTGACGGCACACCCCGACGAGATGATCGCCGATGTGTGTCGCCGCATGAGCACCAACCGTGTCGGAGCGATCCTCCTGATGGAGGACGGCGTCCTGCGGGGTCTGTTCACCGAACGCGATCTGATGACGGCGGTGGTGGGGCAAGACCGCGACCCGCAGCGCACCCGCGTCGGCCACGTCGCCACGCGCGAGGTGGTGACCATCGACGTCGACGCGCCGCTGAAGTCGGTGCTGCAGGTGTTTCGCGAGAGGAGGTTCCGCCACCTGCCGGTGGTGGAGAACGGCAAGCCGGTGGGCATCCTGTCGACGCGCGATTTTCTCCACTTCCTGGTCGAGGGTCTCGAGCGCTACATCGACGAGAGCAAGTACAAGCGCGAGCTGGCCGAGGGCATCGACCCCTACGACCACATCGGCGGCTCGTACGGACGCTGACGCCGCCGTGGCCACACTGTCCTTTCTCGCCTTCGTCATCCTGGCCGTCGTCGACTGGGTGGCGGTAGCGCGCGAGCAGCGCGAGCTCGAGTACGCCGCCAAGCCGGCGGCGCTGGTGGCGCTCTTGGTCTACGCGACGACCGGCGCCGATCCTTCAGGCTGGCTGATCGCGGCGCTGGCGCTGTCCCTGCTCGGCGACGTGTATCTGATGCTGCCGGCGAATCTGTTCGCCGCCGGGCTCGGCGCCTTCCTGCTGGCCCACCTCTCGTACATCGCCGCCTTCCACGCCCCGCCGACCGCGCGGCTCATCTGGCTGGCCGTGGTGGTCGGCGTCTCGTCTCCGGTGTCGTTCCGCATCGTGCGCTCGATGGAGGATCCGGGCCTGAAACCGGCGGTGCTCGCCTACCTCGTCGCCATCAGCCTGATGGTGGCGTCGGCGTTCGCCTCCGGCTCGGCGGTAGCGGCCGCCGGCGCCGTCCTGTTCTTCGTCTCCGACGGGATCATCGCCTGGGACCGCTTCGTGCAGAAGCTGTCGAGCGCGCGTCTCGCCATCATCGTCACCTACCACGTCGGCCAGCTGCTGCTGGTGCTCGCGCTGCGCGCGGGGTAGCAACACCGGCTGCCAGCCTGTGTTCGCCGGGACCGTGCCGCGGCAAGTGCGCCGCTACGTTCGGAACGCCGGCATCACCTGCTCGGCGAAGAGCTGTGCCGGCGCGCGCGTGTCGCGGCCGAAGAACTCGATGACGAACATGGTGCAGCCGAGCTCGACGTGGCGCCGGATTGCGTCGATGCACTGCGCGGCGGTGCCGGCGATGCCCTCGGGGCCGCCGGCGCCGAGGTGCCCGCCGTAGATCTGCCGCGCCTTGTCGAGCTTGGCCGCGGCGTCGGCCTCGTTCTCGCCGATCACCACCAGACACTGCTGCGAGACGGTGATCGTCGCCGGATCGCGGGCGACGGCGCGGCAATGCTCGTGCAGCTTGGCGATCTTGGCCGCCAGCTCGCCCT
Source organism: uncultured Binatia bacterium (SeqCode) (assembly GCA_964648215.1). Lineage (GTDB taxonomy): Bacteria > Desulfobacterota > Binatia > HRBIN30 > JACQVA1 > CAZYMF01. Next base: position 16,127 of record CAZYMF010000057.1, read on the forward strand.
GGTGCACCGCCAGGTTGTTCCAGATGTCGGCGTGCTTTGCCGCCAGCCGCAGCAGCACCCTCTCGCCGCCGCCGCCGATGAGCAGCGGCGGCCGGCGCACCGGCTTGGGCTCGCAGAAGACCGAGCTGGTCTTGAAGTGCTCGCCGTCGAAGCTGGGGCTCGGCTCGGTCCACATCTGCTTCATCAGCTCGGCCGCCTCGTCGAGCTGGCGCAGCCGCGTGCGCAGGGAGGGAAACTCGAAGCCGTAGGCGGCGAACTCCATCTGAAACCAGCCGCCGCCGAGGCCGACGATCACACGGCCCTCGGTGATGTTGTCGAGCGTGGCGGCCATCTTCGCCAGCAGCGCGGGATTGCGAAAGCCCACCGGCGACACCAGCGTGCCGAGCTCGACCCGCCGGGTGACGGCGCCGACCGCCGACAGCGTCGTCCACGCCTCGAGAATCGGCAGCTGTGGTCCCGGAATGCCGTAGAGATGATCGTTCAGCCACAGCGAGTCGAAGCCGAGGCGCTCGAGCTCCAGCGCCGCCGTGCGCGTCTCCTCCCAGCGGCGCTTGATTTGCGGCAGGGTGACCCCAAAGTGGACCGGTGGCATCGACTCCTCCTTGCGTGATCCCGACGCTAACAAAGGCCCCCGGCGAAGGCCACGGCACAGCGTAGACCATTTGTGTCCGGACAAGTCGTGGCGACCGGCCGCCGCACCCGGGTTGCATTCTGGCTCCGGTTTGGTCATGACTAGCCGCGCCGTGGAGGTCGAGGCGCGTTTTTCGCGGCTCGCTGATATCCGCGAGCGCTGTCGAGGAGCTTGGTGATGCCCCAGGCCGATTCGAAAGAAACGTTCTTCCCGCGCGGTGCGATCGCTTCGTTCGTCGCCATGATCGTGTTCTACGCGGTGTTCTGGCTCGGCATGTACCTGCTGATGGCCAGTCGCGCCTGACGGGGTGTCCGCCATGGACCGAAACGAGAACACGGCCCTGCTCCTCGCCGTGCTGCTGATGGCGGTCTTCTTCGGCGCGCTGGTCTACTCGGCCACCGGGCTCAAGATCTCGTTGCCGACCTGCGTCACCGACGTGGCGCCGTTCAAGCAGGGCAAGATCATCGACAAGGGCAACAATCACTACGAGGTACACCTGGTGGCCAAGATGTGGGCGTTCGACCCGCCGGAGATACGCCTGCCTCCCGGGGCCGACGTCGACCTCTACCTCAGCGCCCTCGACGTCACCCACGGGCTGTACATCGAGCACACCGACGTCAACCTCATGGCCGTTCCGGGCGCGGTGAACGCGACCCGGGTGCACTTCGATCACGAAGGCGTGTACGACATGATCTGTCACGAGTACTGCGGCACCGGCCACCAGAACATGATGGGCAAGATCATCATCGCCAAGGGCGCCGTCCCGGTGGCGGCCCCGCCGGCCGCGGCGGCGCTGGGCGGCCCGGCGCAGAGCGGCGAAGAACTGTTTCAGAGCAAGGGCTGCGTCGCCTGTCACAGCACCGACGGCTCGCCGCGGGTGGGGCCGAGTTTGAAGGGCGTCTACGGCCACGAGACCGATCTCGCCGACGGATCGGAGGTGGTCGCCGACGACGCCTACCTGGAAGAGTCGATCCGTCACCCGAACGCGAAGCTGGACAAGGGCTACCAGCCGATCATGCCCGAGGTGCCGCTGACCGACACGGAAGTGGAGGATCTGGTGGCCTACATCAAGTCACTGTCCTGACCGGCGGAGGGAACGAGGCGCTCGATGTCGCAAGCAACGCAGGAAAAAGCCTTCACGCTGGACGAGCCGCACCGCCGCGTCGTGCTGCTTCTGATCATCATCGCCACGGTGCTGCTGGTGCTCGGCATCTACCACGGCCTGCTGCAGGTCTTGTACCGCGCCGGGTACATCTCGTCGAACTCGTTCCTCGGTCTCGGCTACTATCAGGGCCTGACCCTCCACGGGGTGATCAACGCCCTGGTGTTCACCACCTTCTTCGAGGTCGCCTTCGGCTACGTGGTGGTGCTCTACTACCTGCATGCCCGCCTCAACGCGAACCTCACCTGGCTCGCCTTCGGCGTCATGGTTGTCGGCACGCTGATGGCGGCATGGGCGATGCTGACGGGGACGGCCTCGGTACTCTACACTTTCTACCCGCCGCTCAAGGCGAGCCCGCTATTTTACATCGGCGCGGCGCTGCTGGTGGTGGGCTCTTGGCTGCCGTTCTTCCAGTGGATCCAGGCCTACCTGCAGTGGCGCCGGGAGCATCCCGGCCAGAAGACGCCGCTCGGCGTGGTCGGGATGTTGACCACCTTCACCGTCTGGCTGCTGGCGACGCTGCCGCTGGCGTGGGAGGTCATCGTCCAGCTCATCCCCTGGTCGCTCGGGTGGACGAGCACGGTCAACGTGCTTCTGGCGCGCACGCTGTTCTGGTTCTTCGGCCATCCGCTGGTCTACTTCTGGCTGCTGCCGGCGTACGTGATGTACTACGTCATGCTGCCGAAGCTCGCCGGTGGCAAGCTGTACTCCGACGATGCCGCTCGCCTGGCGTTCATGCTCTTCATCGTGCTCTCGGCGCCGGTGGGCTTGCACCACCAGTTTGCCGACCCGGGGATCTCGGGCAGCTACAAGTGGCTGCAGGGCGGCCTCACGTATCTGGTGGCTCTGCCCAGCTTCATGACCGCGTTCACGCTGGCGGCGTCCCTGGAGATGGCCGCGCGCGACCGCGGCGGCCGCGGTCTCTTCTCCTGGTGGGCGAAGCTGCCCTACTTCGACGCCGATCGCTACCTGTTCGCCTACTTCTTCAACGGCCTGATCCTGTTCGTCTTCGGCGGTATCACCGGTATCATCAACTCGTCGACGGTGATGAACAGCGTGGTGCACAACACGGCGTGGATCCCCGCCCACTTTCACACCACCATCGGCGGCCCGGTCTTCCTCGCCTTCCTCGGCATGTCGGTGTTTCTGCTGACGGAGTTGACGGGCAAGTCGCTGCGTTTTCCCAAGCTCAACCTGTGGGTGCCCTACCTGTGGACGGCGGGGGTGTTCGTCTTCTCGATCGCTCTCTCCGTCGCCGGCCTGCTGGGCGAGCCGCGGCGCTCCAATCTGGGGCCGACGTATGCCAATCCGGCCTCGCCTCTGTATCAACCGAGCTGGCAGATCTGGTCGCAGATCGGGGCCGTCGGCGGCGTCATCATGTTCGTGGCGATGGTGTGTTTCTTCGCCGTGTTCTTCACCACGCTGTTCAGCCGCCAGGAGCGGGAGCCGGCGCTCGTGTTCCCGACCTCCGAGGCCTACCACGACGGGGACGGTTTCCTGGCCCTCAACTTCCGGCCCTGGGTGATCGCGGCGATCGTGGTGCTGGCGATTGCCTACGTGCCGCCCCTGTACGAGATCGTGACCGGTCCAACCCAGAGTGTCCCTGGTTATGTGCCCTCCAGCCCGGTGGCGGCGCCGTAGGCAACTGGTGGCGCCGGCGCTGGCCCTGCTGGCGTTGAGTGCGGCCACGGTGCGGGCGCAGACCCTGCTGCCTCCCGACCCGGCGAGCGTGGTGGGAAAGGTGGTCCCGTTCGACGGTTTCGTCGACGAGAACGGCCGCGCTTTCTCGACCGCCGCGGCGGATGGCGACGGGAAGCCGTGGATCGTCAGCCCGATGTACACGAGTTGCCCCAACACCTGCTCGGCGGTGACCTCGTCGTTGCGCCGCGCGATCGAGCAGGCCGGCCTGGCGACGTCCGGCGTTCACGTCGTCAGCTTCTCGTTCGATCCCGACGAGACGGCGGAGAAGCTGAAGGCGTTCCGCGCCAGAATGAATCTGCCCGAGCAGTGGATCACGCTGCGCGCCGGCGACAAGGCGGCGCTCGAGCGAACGCTGCGCGGCCTCGACTTTCGCACCATCACGCTCTCCGCGGGCGTGTTCGAGCACCCGAACCTGGTCGCCGTTCTGGCCTCGGGACGCCGGCTGTCCGGCTTCGTCTTCGGCGTCAACTTCGACGCCACGGAGCTGGCCAACGCCGTGGCGCGGGCGCGCCGGGGCATCTCCGTGGTCGATCCCTGGCGACCCTATTTCTTCTTCTTCGCGGTCGTGGGTTTTCTCTTCAGCGCCGCCGCTTTCGCCGTGCTGCTGGCGCGGCGGCGGCGGGCGAAGGACGGGCGGGGCGCGGACGTGTCTGCCGCCGACGGCTCGCGCTCACGATCCTGATCGTCGCCGGCGCCGCGCTGGCCCCGGAGAAGCCGGTAAGGCTTCGGCGACGAGCGAGGTATCCCCGATCATCGCCGTCGTGTGGGCGCGCCTTCGAGCTGCAAGGTCCAAGTCGCAAGCTGGGAGCTGCGCAACGCCTACGTCTTGTCGCTTGCAGCTTGTGACGTGGACCTTTCTCGGCGGCTTCCCGCTCACGCGTGCAGGCCGCTCGGCTGAATCGGCAGCGGGGCGGGTTCCGTGCCGTGCTCGGTCGTGCCGGTGGCGCTGAACTCGCCGGTGAGGATCGGGATGGCGATGCGGCACAGGATGGTGAAGACCAGAAACCCGACCGAGAAGATGGCGGCGCCGATGCGCAGCTCGTGGAGCGTCGGCGTATACTCGTAGAACTCACCGAGCGTGTCCGGCGTGAACGCCGGGATGACCAGCCCCATCCCCTTCTCGATGTAGACGCTGGCGTAGATGAGCAGGCAGCCGAGATTGAGGGTGAAGACGTTGCGCCGCGTGGCGGGGAAGAGGAAGAGGAGGAACGCCCCGATGCCGCAGGCCACGAAGGTCCACGCGTAGGGCACCAGCGCATGATGGCCGCCGATGCCGGCAAACAGGTACTGCAGATGCACAAGATGCTCCGTGGCCGAGTAGTACTCCTTGAACACCTCGGCGCCGAGCAACAGCAGGTTGACGAACATCGCGTACGCCATCAGCTCGGCGATCTTCCAGATCGCCTCGTCCTTGATGGCAATCTTGGTCGTGCGCTGCAGGATCTGGAACAGGATGAGCATGATCGCCGGGCCCGAGCAGAAGGCCGAGACCAGAAAGCGCGGGGCGAGGATCGAGGCGTTCCAGTAGGGCCGGCCCGGAAGGCCGGCGTAGATGAAGGCGGTGACGGTGTGAATGCCGACCGCCGCCGGGATGGAGAACATGATCAGGGGAACGACGAGCTTCTGGTTGTACGGCCGGCCCTGCATGCCGCGGTAGAGGATGTGGGTGACGATGAAGACGTTGAGGACCAGGTACAGGTTGAGGACGAGCACGTCCCAGGCGAGCATCGCGCGCGGAAAGTTCATCCGCCCGATGCCGGGGATCAGGTGCCAGAAGCGGTCCGGCCGGCCCATGTCGACGGTGACGAAGAGCAGGCACATGACGATGGCGCTGATGGCCAGGATCTCGCCGAGGATGGCGACCTCCTTGATCGGCCCCCAGTGGTAGATGTAGGCGGGGATGACGAGAACGACGGCCGCGGCGGCGACGCCCACCAGGAAGGTGAAGTTGCCGATGTAGAAGGCCCACGACACCTGGTCGCGCATGTTGGTGACGATCAGCCCGTGGCGCAGCTGCTCGACGTAGGCGAGACCGCCCCAGACGATGAGGGCCAGGAGCAGGCCGATCCACAGCCAGTACGCCTTGCCGCCGCGCAGGGCGAAGTGAGCACTCGTGGTGATGAACTTGATTGGGCCCATGGCTCCTCACTCACAGTCCGTAGAAGTAGTAGAACTTGGGTTCGGTCTTGAGCTCGGCCTTGAGCACGAAGACGCGCTTCTCCTTGAGAATGCGTGAGATCTCGCTCTGCGGATCGAGCAGATTGCCGAACTTGCGGGCGCCGACCGGACAGATCTCGACGCAGGCCGGGTAGCGGCCGGCGCGCGTGCGCTGGACGCAGAAGGTGCATTTCTCGACCACGCCGCGCGGCCGCGGCCGGTTGCCGAGGACGTGCATGTTCGGGTTGAGCTCCGCCGACGGCAGCTCCGGCTGTCCCCAGTTGAAGTGGCGCGCGCCGTAAGGGCAGGCGGCCATGCAGCAGCGGCAGCCGATGCACCAGTCGTAGTCGATCACGACGATGCCGTCGGGCTCCTGCCAGGTCGCTCCCACCGGGCACACCTTCGTGCACTGCGGATGGCGGCACTGTTGGCAGGCGACGGGGAGATAAAAGTGGTCGGGGTCGGGCACCTCGTCGTGGTTGTAGTAGGGGTTGGCTTCCTCGAAGTCGATGCCCTTGTCCTTCTCCATCTCGAGGACGCGGATCCACTGGATCTGCGGGTCGCGCGACTGATTGTTCTCCTTGACGCAGGCGTACACGCAGCGCCGGCAGCCGATGCACCGCGAGAGGTCGAGGGCGTAGCCGAAGACCACCCCGGGCAGCGCCGGCTGCGCCGAGATGCTCACCTTCTTGCCGTACTGCTTTTCGTACTCCGCGGTCAGGCGCGCGATGCGCTGCTCGACCTCGTCGTGCGAGAGCTCGAGGAAGTGCTTGCGGAAGAAGTGCTCGCGCGCCTCGGGGCTGCAGCCGGCGAGGACGCCGGCCGCGGCCAGACCAACCGCCGTGAGAAAGTCGCGGCGGCTGAGTGATCCCGGATCGGTGGCTTGCTCCTCGCCGACACACCCCCGGGTGTTCTCGTCAGTGGGTGTGTGCGGCATCGCCGTTCTCCTTTCGCTCCATGGCCACGGCCTGCGTGCCCCCTGCCTTCGCATCCTCCGGTCTCAGGTACTGCGGCCGCACCGGCGGCGGCAGGGGTTTGAGGGGGGCGAAGTGCGGACTGTGCGGGTTGTGACAGTTGACGCAGAGCAGGTAGCGCTTCGGCCCGTTCCAGTACCCGGTCCTCTTGCCGTGGATGCCCTCGCGCCAGTCGCGGTATATGGTGCCGTGGCACTGGCCGCACAGGCGATACGACTCGGAGAACGGCACCGGCGCGCCGCTGGCCAGCCGGAGCACGTCGCGGTTCTTCTCGTCGTGGCAATCAAGACACCAGCGGTGCTCCTCGTCGTGATGGAAGACGATATCGCTGTGCATGCCTTCGAGCGGCCGGCGCTCGGGGTTGGGCGGAATCGACGCGTGACAGGTCGAGCAGGGGAAGATGCCTTCGGTGAACGGAGCCGGCGCCACGGGGTAGAGCAGATCGGGCGACGCGCTGTCGGTCGACCCTTGCCGGGCCGCTGTCTTGATGCCGGTCAGGGCTTCGTCCTTGCCGAAAACTGCGGGAAAGTCGGCGGGGCTGAAGGCCTTGTTCGCCGGCGCCCCGACGGGGCCGACGATGGGCTTGGCGCGGACGATGACGAAGAAGATCCCGAGCACCGTCACGCCGAACAATACCAGGAGCGGAATCAGTGCGTTGGAGCGCGCGATGGAGAATTCCTCGTCCGGCCTTCCGGAGTCACCTCCTGGGCCGGGTTGCTTCGGTTGGTCTGATCGCGGGTCACTCATATGCGGGTCTCACTTGTACGGATCTCACTTGTCGCCGAAGTCGCCAAGCAGAGGCAACGCGAAAGCAAAGGTCGTCCAGACGCGAAGGGGTACCTCGAACGATTGACCGATCGGGGAGGGAAGACCGGGCACCGCCCCGCCTGCTGCTGGTGTCGTCATTTCGTACATGGATCGTGAACTTCCGCCGGTGGACGGCGCCCTCATTATCCCGCGGCAGTCAGCAAGTAGCCTGCCGGCTCAGCCATGGGACGAGAGTTTGAGTAGACGCGATCCCGCGCCGCCGCCGTTCCCATCCATGAAAAAAGCCGCGCGGCGGCGTTACAAAGGTTGGGAATCGTGGCTCGACTTCCGTCGCTGGGCGGTGGCAGTCAGCAATGAAACTGATGGATCAGTCTGCGTTTCTTATGACGTTCGCGCGAAGATCGGTGCCCGGAAAAGGGAGGAGGAGCAACAGCACGGTGACCCCGAATGCTGCCCGGCCGAACCAATCGCCCCAGGCGAGCATGAGCCCCGGTGCCGGCGTCACCGCCGCCGCCGGCACGTCCCTCCGGTCGCCGCCACGGCGGCGGGCAGGAACAGGCGGGCGCGCCACGTCGCGAGGTTCACGGCGAGGAGTCCGCGTCTTCCCGTACCCGGGCGGCGGCTCCATCATCGGCACGGGCTCGCTCTCCCTACGCCTTGGCGATCACCTCGTCGGCATAGCGGCGCAGCAGGTCGAGCTTCTGCTCCAGGGTCTGCGAGTCGATCGGCTCGG
>CAZYMF010000058.1:0-24246 GCA_964648215.1 uncultured Binatia bacterium (SeqCode)
ATCTCGACGAAGGCGCCGAAGTCGACGATCTTTCGGACCTTGCCCTTGTAGATCTTGCCGATCTGAGCTTCCGCGGTCAGGGCTTCGATTCGATCGATGGCCTTCTGCAACGCGGCTCCGTCGCTGGAGGCGATGAACACGGTGCCATCGTCCTCGATGTCGATCTTGGCGCCGCTCTCCTCGACGATCGCCCGGATCACCTTGCCGCCGGGGCCGATGACGTCGCGGATCTTGTCGGGGCGTATCTTGATGGTGACGATACGCGGAGCGTGCTGCGAAAGGTCCTTGCGCCCTTGCGACAAGGTGCTCTTCATGATGCCGAGGATGTGCAGGCGACCTTCGCGCGCCTGATACAGCGCCTCGCGCATGATCTCGCGGGTCACGCCGCGCACCTTGATGTCCATCTGCAGGCCGGTGACACCCTCTTCGGTACCGGCGACCTTGAAGTCCATGTCGCCCAGATGATCCTCGTCGCCGAGAATGTCGGAGAGGATGCAGATCTTCTCCCCTTCCTTGATCAACCCCATGGCGATCCCGGCCACCGCCCCCTTGGTGGGAACGCCGGCATCCATGAGCGCCAGCGAGCTGCCGCAGACGGTTGCCATCGACGACGAGCCGTTGGACTCCAGAACTTCGGAGACGACGCGCAGCGTGTACGGAAAATCCTCCTCCTTGGGGAGCACCGGTTGCACGGACCGCTCGGCAAGGGCGCCGTGGCCGATGTCGCGGCGGCTCGGCCCACGTAGAAATCGGGCCTCGCCTACGCTGTACGGCGGGAAGTTGTAGTGAAGCATGAATTTCTTGTAGTGCTCGCCGATCAGCGCGTCGATCTTTTGCTCGTCGGCACTGGTACCGAGCGTGGCCACCACCAGCGCCTGTGTCTCACCCCGGGTGAAGACAGCCGAGCCGTGGGTGCGCGGCAACACGCCGACCTCGCAGGTGACGGGCCGGATGTCCTTCAAACCGCGGCCGTCGATGCGCTTGCCGTCGCGCGCGATGGCGCCGCGCATGATCCGGCCCTCGATCTCCTCGAGAGCGTCCTTGATGTCCCTCGTCTGCTCGGGGAACTCGGCCGCGAGGGCCGCGATGGTTCGCTGCTCGGCGTCCTTGACCGCCTTCACCCGCTCCTGCTTGGCGGTGTGTGCGAGCGCCTGGCTCATCAGCGGCCCGGCGACGGCCTCGACCCGCTCTTGCAGCTTCGGCTGCGGTGCCGGAACCTCGACCGAACGCTTCGGCTTGCCGACGGCGGCCCGCAGCTCCTCCTGCATCTTGATGACGGCCTGCATGCCCTCGTGGCCGAAGTAGAGCGCTTCGAGCATCACGTCTTCGGGGACGATGCGAGCGCCGCCTTCGACCATCACGAGGCTGTCGGCCGTGCCCGCAACGACCAGCGAAACGTCGGTGACGTCGTACTGACTCTGAAACGGGTTGAGCACCAGCTTGCCGTCGATGCGGCCCACGCGCACGGCCGCGATCGGGCCGAGGAACGGGATGTCCGACACGTGGAGGGCGGCGGAGGCAGCGATCAGCGCAATGACGTCGGCGTCGTTTTCGCGGTCGGCGGAGAGCACGGTCGCAATGATTTGCGTCTCGCACACGAAGCCCTCCGCGAACAACGGCCGGATGGGTCGGTCGATCAGGCGCGAGCTCAGGATCTCACGCTCCGCCGGGCGTCCTTCGCGCTTGAAGAACCCGCCGGGAATCTTACCGGCGGCGAAGGTCTTTTCCTGGTAGTCACAGGTGAGCGGAAAGAAATCCACGCCCTCGCGCGGCGTGCGGGCGGCGACCGCGGTGGCCAGCACGCAGGTTTCGCCGTACTGCACCAGCGCGGCGCCGTCGGCTTGCTTGGCGAGCCGCCCGACCTCGATCGAGATCGGGCGCCCCGCCCATTCGGTCTCAACTTTGCGGAACATAATACTACCTCCCGGGCCGCGGTGGCCCTAGCTTGGGAGGGAAGACGTCAGTGGGAGATGGGCCGGGAGAGGTCCGGAAGCTACTTCCGAATTCCCAGCCGATCGATGATGCTCTTGTAGCGTTCGTACTCGCCGCGCTTCAGGTAGTCCAACAGCCGGCGACGCTGCCCCACGAGCTTGAGCAGCCCGCGTCGCGAGTGGTGATCCTTCGTGTGGACCTTGAAGTGTTCGGTCAGGTAGTTGATCCGCTCGCTGAGCAGCGCGATTTGCACCTCGGGAGAGCCCGTATCCGTGTCGTGGAGCCTAAACCCGTTCAGCAGCTCCTTCTTTCGCTCCAGAGCTATCCCCATCTTTCCTCCATCCTTTGGTTCGCCGAGACGCTTAACATAGGGGCAAGTCCTTGTAAAGTCGCTCGGCTCCGTCTGCTCGCCGCTAGCGCGGCGGTTCCGCGAGCACGCGCTCGAAGCGCCAACCACCCTGCTCCGTCGCCGCGACCACGGCGACGAGGCCTCCCTCCGGACCGATCAACTTGGCGGTTTCGCCAGGGGCTCCGCGGGGTAGATCGCGCAAGACGGTCTCGCGACCCTGACCGGCCCACCGTACCCCCTGGGCGTCGATCGTGATCTCCCGCAGGTGAGCGAGGGCGGCGCGCAGGCCGATGACCCGCTCCACCCGCCCGTTCTCGAGATCGGCCATCGTCACGGCGTCGGCGAGGCTGAACTCACCGAAGGCGGTGCGCCGCAGAGACTCCAAATGGCCGATCGAGCCCAGGGCGCTGGCCACATCCTGCGCCAGGACCCGGACGTAGGTTCCCTTGGAGCAGTGCAGCTCGAAGTCGATCGCGCCCGCTGCCGCGACCCGCAGATCGAGACGATGGATCGTGATCGGGCGCGGTGTCCGCTCGACCTCCCGGCCGGCCCGGGCGAGCTTGTAGAGAGGCACCCCGTTGCGCTTGATGGCCGAGTACATCGGCGGCGTCTGCATCTGCTCGCCGAGCAGGCGTTGCGCCAACGCCGCCAGTGCCGCGGCGGCGACCGTCGGCACCGGACCGTCGCGCACGACCCGGCCGGTCCGATCCCCGGTATCGGTTGCGGCCCCCAACCGGATGCGGCCGACGTACACCTTGTCCGCAATGCTGAGGAACTGGGCGATCTTGGTGCCTTCGCCGAGGCAGAGGGGCAACACCCCGGTGGCAAAGGGATCGAGCGTGCCCAAATGCCCCACCTTGAGGCGCAGGCCGCGTTTCGCGGCACGAACGACGTCGGCCGAGGTGAGGCCTTCCGGCTTGTCGACGATCAGGATACCGTGCATCAAGTGTCGTCGTCCGCGTCCCGGCGCGCCGGGCCGTCGCGCAGCAGGCTCGCCAGGCGGTCGGCGCGCTCCAGGGAGGGATCGAAGACGAAGGTGATCTCGGGCGTGTAGCGCAGCTTCAGCTGGCGCGCCGCATGCGCCTTGATGTAACCGCTGGCGCTGCGCAGGCCGGCGAGCGCCCGCTGGTGCGCCGCATCGTCGCCGAGGCAGCTGAAGAACACCCGCGCGTGCTTGAGGTCCGGGCTCATGTCCACCCCGGTCAGGGTCACCATGCCGATGCGCGGATCCTTGATCTCGCGCGCCAGCAGATCGGCGATCGCCGCGCGCAGGGCATCAGCCACTCGTTCCGTACGGTGTCCGGTCATGGGAGCAGTGTAGCGTCGCCGACCCGCCGTGGCGAGAATCGCACCGCCTCAGCAGTGCAAGAGCTGGATGTCGTCGGCGCCGACCTCGGCGACGTGCATCCCCTCGATGAAGCGGATCACCTGCCGCAGGGCGCCGTCGACGTAGGCGGCGTCGACGCCCACCTGACAGACCCCGAGCACGGCGCGTTGCCAAAGATCGTGGCCGTCGCATTCGGCCACCGAGACGTTGAACTCGTTGGCAACCCGAGCCTTGATCTTCTTGATCACGCCGCGCTTGCCCTTGAGGGAGTGGTTCTCCGGCAGGAAGAGCGTGAGCTTGAGAACGCCGACGACCACGCTGACCTCTGGCTCCGCCCGCGCCCAAAGACCGCGCGGGCCGGGCTCAAATCCGCCGCTCGACCGCCGCCGCCTTGCCCGCCGTCGGCGTCAAGCGCCGCGTCACGGTCTCGGTCTCGAAAGCCTCGATGACGTCGCCGACCTTGATGTCCTGATAGTTCTCCAACCCCATGCCGCACTCGTAGCCCGACTGCACCTCGCGCACGTCCTCCTTGAAGCGCCGCAGCGAAACGAGCTTGCCGGTGTAGACGACGACGTGGTCGCGCACCAGGCGCACCGACAACGAGCGGGTGAATTTCCCCTCGGAGACGTGGCAACCCGCCACGGTGCCGGCGCTCGGGATGTTGAAGACCTCGCGGACCTCGGCGCGGCCGACGGTCTTCTCCCGGAACGTCGGCTCGAGCAGGCCTTCCATCGCGTCGCGCACGTCGTTCACCGCGTTGTAGATGACCGTGTACAAACGCAGATCGACGCCTTCGCGCTCCGCGAGATCCGCCGCTTTCGTCTCTGGCCGCACGTTGAAGCCGATCACCACTGCGTTGGAGGCCGAGGCGAGCAGCACGTCGCTCTCCGTGATCCCCCCCACCGACGCATGCAGCACGTTGAGACGCACCTCCTCGCTCGACAAGCGCGACAAAGCCTCCGACAGCGCTTCGACCGAGCCCTGGACGTCGGCCTTGATGATGACGCGGAGCTCCTTCACCTCGCCCTGCTGGATCTGCTCGTAGAGGTCCTCGAGCGACACCTTGCTGGTCTTCACCAGGTCGGCTTCCCGCTGCTTCTGCCGCCGATGCTCGGCCACCTGGCGGGCGGTGGCCTCGTCCTGGACCACGACGAACGCGTTGCCGGCCTCCGGCACGCCGGTCAGGCCGAGAATCTCGACCGGGGTGGAGGGGCCGGCGCTCTGCAGCTTGCGACCCTTGTCGTCGATCATCGCCCGCAGGCGACCGTACTCGCCGCCGCAGACGAAGGGATCGCCGACCTTGAGTGTCCCTTCCTGTACCAGCACGGTGGCCACCGGACCGCGGCCGCGGTCGAGCTTGGCCTCGACGATGGTGCCGCGGGCACGTGCATTCTCGGCCGCCTTGAGCTCGAGCAGGTCGGCCTGGAGCAGCAACATTTCCAGCAACTGCGGGATGCCTTCCCCGGTCTTGGCGGATACCGGCACGCAGATCGTGTCACCGCCCCAGTCCTCGGGCACCAGCCCGTGGTTGGCCAGATCGCGCTTCATGCGCTCGAGGTCGGCCTCCGGCTTGTCGATCTTGTTGATCGCCACGAGGATGGGCACGTTGGCGGCGCGGGCGTGGTTGAGAGCTTCCACGGTCTGCGGCATCACTCCATCGTCGGCGGCCACGACCAGAATGACGATGTCGGTGACCTTGGCGCCGCGGGCGCGCATCTGCGTGAACGCCTCGTGCCCCGGGGTATCGAGGAACGTGACCTTCTTGTCGTGGACCTCGACGCTGTAGGCGCCGATGTGCTGGGTAATGCCGCCCGCTTCCGACGCCGTCACGTTGGTCTCGCGGACACGATCGAGCAGCGAGGTCTTGCCGTGGTCGACGTGGCCCATGATGGTGACGACGCAGGGGCGCGGCTCGCGGGGGACATCTTCGATTCCCGCCTCGCGATCCTCCTCGAGGGCCGACTCCACGTTGAAGGCCACGTTCTCGATGTTGTACTCGAACTCCGAGGCAATCAGCGTGGCCGTGTCGGCGTCGAGCACTTGGTTGATGGTCGCCATCATTCCGGCATCCATCAGCTTCTTGATGACCTCGCCCGCCTTGACCCCCATGGCCTTGGCCAGCTCGCCGACGGTGATGATCTCCGAAATGCGCACGATGCGCTTGCTCGCCTTGGGCGTGGTGATCTCGGTCTTCTTCTGCTCTTTGCCCGGCAGCGCCTTGCGCTTGCGCGGCAGCTTGCCGAAGCGGTAGTCCCGACCCGCCGGCTCGCTGGTCTCGGGCTTCTGGATGACGCGCCGCTTCTTCTTGCGCCCGCCTCCCCTGCCCGCCTCGGCCCGGGCCTCCTCCGTCGGCGGAAAGGCAGCCGGGGCGGCGGCACCGGGTCGGTCGCGCTCGGCGCGGGCCGCCGGCTTGGGTGGTTCGGCCTTGCGCAGGTCGATCTTGCCGAGCACGCGCGGTCCGCGCACGCCGGCCATCTCGGGCGCGGCGGTGGGCTTCGGTCCTACCGGCGGCGGAGCAACCGGTGTCCGCGCCGGCGGCGGCGGGGTGCTCGGCGGCTCCTCGACGGGTACGGCGGCTTCACCGGCCGTCGCGGCGGCTGGCGGCGCGACCACAGGGGAAGCGGCTGGGGGCGGCGGGGACGTGGGCTCGACGTGCACGGGGAACTCCGGTTCCGGTAACGGCTCGGGAAGGCTGAACGTCTCCATCACGCCGCCGTGCGAGATCAGCGGCTCCAACGGCTCTGCGGCTCCCGATTCATCCGCCGGTGGCGTGGCGGCCGCGCGCCGGCGGATCACTCGCGTGCTCACCCGTCGCTCGACGCTGGTCTGCCCCTCTTCGCTGGTAACCGTGCGCTCCTCGCCCACGGTTACCACGGGCTTGTCGCCCAACTCGCAGGCCGCGTGCAAGCGTGCGACCTCGTCGTCGGTGAGAGAACTTTGCGCGCGTTTGCCATGGATGCCCATCTTCTCGAGCTGCGCCAGCAGGTCCTTGGCGTCGAACTTGCGGCCCTCGATGGACCATTCCTTGGCTAACGTGCTGATACGCTTCCCCGCCATGATCTTTCCTCTATAGCGCCGAATCGGCGTGCAGGCGAGCAGCCAGGGCCTGGCGCTCGACGCGGCTCGCACTGCGACGAAGCGAACGGACGGGTCCCTTGCGCCTCGCGAAGCTGTTCCAGCATCCCGGATCATGGTGCAGGTAACCGCCGCGGCCCGACGCCCGGCGGGCGGGATCCGGCGCCAGAGCGCCGTTCGCATCCACGACGATGCGCACCAGTTGCGACTGCGGCGCGCGGGCGCCGCAACCGATACAGGTGCGCAGAGGCAAACCCCGGCTCACTGCGGCTCACCCTCCGTCGGCGTCGTGGCTGGGGTGGCCTCTTCGGCGGCGCCCGCCTCCGCCGCGGCCGCTGCCGCCGCCGCCTCTGCCTCGGCTGCTGCTGCCGCCTCCGCCTCGGCTGCTGCCGCCGCCTCCGCCTCCTGGCGCTTGAGCTCCTCGGCGTAGACACGGACGACCTTCAAGACACTGGCCGCCTTCTCGGGACCGATGCCGTCGATCTCAGCCAGCGTCTGCTCGTCGCTGGCCGCCACCTCTTCGGCGGACTTGAATCCGTACTGGTAGAGCAGCTCGGAGGTCACGTCGCCGATGTTCGGAATACTATTGAGGGCGGCGCGAGCGCGGCGCGCCTCTTCCTCGGCTTCGGCTTCGCTGCGCACGTCGAGCTTCCAGCCGCTGATCCGGGAAGCGAGGCGGACGTTCTGCCCCTTCTTGCCGATGGCGAGGGAGAGCTGATCGTCGGCGACGATCACCTCCATCGCGTGCTCGTCCTCGTCCATCACGATCTTGGAGACCTTTGCCGGCGCCAGCGCGCGGCAGACGAACTCCGCCGGATCCGGCGTCCAGTGAACGATGTCGATCTTCTCGCCACGCAGCTCCTGAACGACGGATTGCACCCGGGTCCCCTTCATGCCGACGCAGGCACCCACGGGATCGACGTCGGAATCGTTCGACACCACGGCGATCTTGGCTCGTCCACCCGGCTCGCGGGCGGCGCCCTTGACCTCGACGATGCCCTCGTAGATCTCGGGCACCTCCTGCTCGAACAGCTTGGTCAGAAAGCCGGGATGCGTTCGTGACAGGACGATCTGCGGCCCCTTGCTGCTCATCTCCACGTCCAGGATGTAGGCCCGGATACGGTCGCCCTGCCGGTAGCGCTCGCGCGGGATCTGCTCCTTTTCCGGCAGAATGGCGTCGGTGCGGCCGAGATTGACGATGATGTTCTTCTTCTCGAAGCGCTGCACGATGCCGGCGTGCGTGAGCTCGCCCTTGCGGTCCTTGAACTCGTTGTAGATGATGTCGCGCTCGGCATCGCGCAGCCTCTGAATCAAGTTCTGCTTGGCCGCCTGGGCGGCGATGCGGCCGTAGCGCTGGTCGAGCTTCTCCAGTAGCTCGTCGCCGACGTTGGCCTCGGGATCGAGCTTCGCGCGCGCCTCGTCGACGGCGATCTCCGTCTCCGCGTTGGTCACGGTCTCCGCCACCGTGAGGATCTTGAACAGCTCCACCTCGCCCAGGTCCGGGTTGTACTTCGCCTCGATTCGCATCTCGGGGTCGAGTACCTTCTTCGCCGCCGACAGCATGGCGTTCTCGACCGCATTGATGACGATCGACTTGTCGATGCTCTTTTCCTTGCTGACCTGATCGATGACTCGGCTGAGTTCCGCTTGCATCGTGCCCTCCTTGGACGTCGTCTACTTCTTCTGGCGCCCAAAATCGTGCTCGTAGTTCGCTTGGGCAATGTCAACGAACCGCACAAATTGCTCCCCGGGGAGCGCGCTGAGCAGAACCCCGTCCTCGCTCACTTCGGCGAGCACGCCGGCAAAGACGCGCCGGCCGTCGATCGGCTCGGCCGTGCGCACGCGGACCCGCTTGCCCACGTAGCGCGCGAAATGGGCGGGCACGCGCAGTCGCCGGTCGATCCCGGGCGACGACGCCTCCAGCGTATAACTTCCCGGAACGGCATTGTTTACGTCCAAGAGATCTCCCAGCTCGCGGCTGAATCGGCCCAGCTCGTCCAGTGTCACGCCGGCGGTGTGCCCCTCCGGGCTTGTCCCGCCCTGTCGGTCGATATAGATGCGCAGTACCCGGCCGCGACCTTCGCGGCGGAATTCTGTGTCGACGATTTCGAGTCCCTCCTGTTGCGCCAAAGGTTCGGCCAGCGCCCAAACACGCTCAGCCACAGAGTTGTCCATCATAGAAAATAAAAAAGTGGGCGCGCCGGCCCACTTTCTTTTAGCGGCCTCAATGTCGATGGCGTTCGTAGCACAGACCGGTTGAGGCCGCAAGTACGCCTTCCGTCAGCACATTTACGGAGAGCCGCCCCCCGCGGCGACACCGCCGCACGGCTCTCCGAGCGGATCTCGTTTCCCCAATTGCCAGGCTCGGTTGCGACGCTTATAGTGACGCCCGCAAACGCCGAAAAAGCCTCCGAAGACCCATGTCGGAACTCCGCCGTGACCCGCTGCTCCGCCGCTGGGTGATCATCGCCCCCGAACGCCGGGCCGACGTCCTCCAGCGCCCCGGCCCCCGTCCACCCCTGCTGGAGGACTCCCCCTGCCCTTTCTGTCCCGGCAACGAGGAGATGAATCCCAACGAGCTCTATGTCGTGCGCGGCGAACGCACGGCGGCGAACCCCAGCGGTTGGTTGGTGCGCATCACCCCCGACCGGCGTCCCCTGCTGCAGATCGAAGGCCGGATTGAACGGCGTGCCGTCGGCCCTTTCGATCACATGAGCGCCACCGGCGCTCACGAGCTGGTCGTCGACACCCCGGGGCACGACACCCGCTGGGCCGACTTCGATCTGCCGCAGATGACCCGCCTGCTGCAGAGCTATCTCGCCCGCTACAACGACCTGCGACGCGACCCCCGCTTTCGCCAGATCGCGGTGATCAAGAACTACGGCGCTCCGTGGAGCCGCTACCCGCACGATCACTCGCACATCGTCGCCACGCCCTTCGTGCCGCGGCGCCTCGAGGACGAGATCACGGGGGCGAACGCCTTCTATCGTCTGAAGGAACGCTGCGTCTTCTGCGACTGCCTGGCGGCGGAGGTGGAGGCGGGCAGCCGCCTCATCTCCGCCAATCTCGACTTCGTCGCCTTCGCGCCCTACGCTTCAAGCTTCCCGTTCGAGACCTGGATCCTGCCCCGCCAGCACAGCGGCAACTTCGGCAGCCTGAGCGAACACCAGGTGCCGGCTCTGGCCGCGATCTTCCGCGACACCATGGTCAAGCTGAAGGGGACGCTGCAGGACCCGTACTTCAGCCTGGCGCTGCACAGCGGCCCGCTCGATGCCAGCGGGGCGGCGGCATTCCACTGGCACTGGGAGCTGATCCCGCACCTGGGCGCCGCCCTGGGGATGGAATGGGCCACCGGGGTCTACTTCAATCCGATGGCCCCCGAGGATGCCGCCGGCTACCTACGCGACGGCGTTGTCCTCGATCATTGCGAGCCGCCGCGCTCGTGAAGGGTCTGCAGCGCAACGATCTGATACGTCTTTTTGCCCCGCGGCGTCTGGACCTCGATCTCGTCCCCCTCGGTCCGGTTGAGCAATGCCTTGCCGAACGGAGAGCTGAGCGAAATCTGCCCCGCCGCGGCGTCGACCTCCTCGGGGAACACGATCTCGAACTGAAGCGATTCACCCTCAACATCCTCGACCGTCACCCGGCTGCCGTAGGCCACCACCCCGGGGGGGATGGCGTTGATATTGTAGAGCGATAGCTCGCTGATGCGCTTGTTGAGCTGGGCAATGCGCGCCCGAACGAAATCCTGGCGGCCCTTGGCGGCGTCGTACTCCGCGTTCTCGCTCAGATCTCCGTGGGCCGCCGCCTCGGCCAGCATCTTCGGAATCTTGGTGTTGAGCTCGTTGGTAAGCTCGGAGAGCTCCTTCTTCAGCCGTTGAATCACCGGAAGATCCATAGTCCCTTTCCGTTGCGCGACGTTACGTGCCTTCGGCGCCACGCCGAAACGCGGGCGGCGCAGGAGTCGTCGATCTCGAAATTCAGCAGCGTAGCGAGGCGCACGCGCACCTTCAAGCGGTGGCGCCCCCGCCGGCGGCCCGCTGCCGCCGGGCGCCGGGCGTCAGTGCCTGTTGTTCCCCAGAACCCGATCGGCCGCCTGATGTACCTTGTCGTCGCGGTACCGCGAGGCCGACTTCGACATCCACTGGTCGGCATCGCGGAAGAGACGGTCGGCATTGTCCAGGTACCAGTACATCAGGCCGATCCCGATCATGAAACCGATCACGAAACGCTTCATCCCCAGTTCCTCGACTCCACCCCTCTCATAGTCAATACGGGGCGCCGCTTCCAGCGCAAAGTCACCGTCCGTCCGGGGGGCGCCCACCATAGCGCGACCACGCACCCCGCTCGCGAATCCGCTTCACTTCGGCCGCGCTCTGCCGGCTCGGTTGGCCGAAAGCTTGCAGCAGCTCGTTGCTCATGTCGGCGACGATCTGGTCACGGATGCTCCCCGCGCCCTCCGGGTCGGCCGCCAGGAACGCTTCGATGTGCGCCCGCGGCGCGCCCGTCGCCAGCAGAAGGTCGAGGATGAGGCTCAGACCAGCACCGCGGTTGGCCGCCACCACTTGCTGCAGCTGTGTGCACGTGGCACAGCGCCGGCGAAACCACCCGGCACGGAAACCGCACAGCCGGCAACGCATGGCAGACAGTGTAGCGCGGGCGACCGGGGGGAGGAAGTTGCGCGTTGCGGCATGCCTGCATAGCATGCGCCCGTGGCCCGGTGGACCTCCGCCCTGGATCTGCTCTATCCACCCCGTTGTCCGGGTTGCGCCGCGTCCACCGACGACCCGCTGGGCTTCTGCCCCGCGTGCTCGCGGCAGATTCACCCGCCGTCCTCGCCCCTGTGCTCGATCTGCGGCGACCCATTCGCGGGCGCCGGCCCCGACCATCTCTGCCACCGCTGTCTGGAGCGCCGCCCGAGCTTCGGGAGGGCCCGTGCCTGCGCCACCTACGTCGCCGCCGAGGTCGGGCGCAGCCCGCTGAAGCAGGTGCTGCAACGCTACAAGTACCTGCCCGACGTCAGTCTGGCACCGGTGCTCGCGCGCCTCCTTCTGGCGCACTGCCCGTTGACGCCCGCCGACTACGATCTGCTCGTGCCGGTCCCCCTCCACCTCCGGCGCCTGCGCTGGCGCGGCTTCAATCAGGCCCAGTTGCTCGGCCGTGCCCTGGCCCGAACCCACGGGCTGGCGCTCGACCCCTTTGCGCTCGAACGCACGCGTCCCACCCAACCACAGGTCGAGCTCGACGACGCCACCCGGCGCCGCAACGTCGCCGGTGCCTTTGCCGTCGCCACGCCCGCCCGCGTCCGCCGCCGTCGTATCCTGCTGCTCGACGACGTCTACACCACCGGGGCAACGGCCAGCGAGTGCAGCCGCACACTGCTGCGGGCCGGAGCGCGGCACGTGGACGTACTCGTCCTCGCCCGCGCGGTGCTGCGCTGAGCGGGAGCCCGACCCATGCGCGCGGATCGTGATCGCTGGGAACAACGCTATCGGCGTCGCGGACGTCGCGCGCTCGATCCCCCCTCGCAGCTACTGCAGCGCTACCGCCACGCGATTCCCCCGGGCCCCGTGCTCGACATCGCCGCGGGGGATGGTCGCAACGCCCTCTACCTCGCGCGCCACGGTTTTTCCGTCGCTGCCGTCGATATCGCCTTCGGCGGCCTGCGACGCATCGCCGCCGCGGCGCGACGCGAGGGGCTCCGCGTGCAGCTGATCCAGGCCGACCTCGACAGCTTCCCGCTGCCGCGTCGCCGCTACGCCGCGGTGGTCAATATCCGCTATCTCCAGCGCCCGCTGTTCGAGCCGATCAAAGAGGCATTGCTGCCGGGAGGCCTGGTGATCTTCGAGACCTTCCTGATCGACCAGCGCTTCATCGGCCACCCCACCAGCCCGGACCACCTGCTCCAGCACGGCGAGCTGGCGGCGCACTTCGCCGGCTTCGAGATCCTGTGCTCGGAGGAGGGCCGCTTCGCGACCGAAAGCGGCGACGCGTTTCTCGGCCGGCTCGTCGCCCGCCGCCCGCCCCGTTCGCTCTGAACGCGAACCCGAGGCGGCGGGATTGAGTTTTCGTCCGGTCTCTGACAACTACGCTGCGATGAGGTATCGAAACCTGGCGGCGGCGCTGTTGAGCGTCGTGTTCGCCGCCTGCTCCGGCGGCAGCAGCGGCAGCATTGTCAGCACTCCGACCGAGCCGTGGGGCAAGTTCCGACACGATCTCGGCAACACCGGGGTGGGTGCCGGCCCGGTCGCCGACAACGACGGCTCGGTGCGACGCCAGTTTCCGGCCGAAGGAGCCCCCCCTCTGGCTCCGATCTCCGCCTCGCCTGCCATCGGCCTGGACCACACCATCTACTTCGCGACGGAAGGGGGCGAGCTCTACGCGCTCAACCAGGACCTCACCAAGAAATGGGGGCCGCTAACGGAGTGCGATCTCCCCGACAAGGACAAGCAGCCGGTGCCGTTCGGACCGATCCTCTCCTCGCCCGCCGTCACCGCGGTGGCGCCGCAGTACGCGGGGAGCGTGCTCTACGACAAGGTCATCTACTTCGGCGACACCAATGGCCGGCTCTTCGCCGTCCAGGACAAGGGCAACACCGCCGTCTGCCAGTGGACGTTTCCGCCGCCGCCGGACGCCAACGACACCTCGCCGCAGCCGGCGTTGCCCGCCATCGTCTCCTCGCCGACGTTCCTCCTCGACAGCGTCGAAGGCCTCGTAACCGGCGTGTACTTCGGCACCGACGGGGGCATCTTCTACGCTCTCAACGGAGACGGAACCCTCAAGTGGCAGTATCCGCCGCCCGGCCAGCCGCCCCTGCCGCCGATCACCGCCTCGCCGGCGGTCGATCTGGGTGGGCCGATCTACTTCGTGGCCGGAGACGGCAAGCTCTACGCGCTGTCCTTGAGCGGCGCGCTGCTGTCACCGTTCCCGCTTGCGATCGGGGAAGTCTCCACTACGTTCGCCTCCTCGCCGGCGCGCGGCACCAACATCTACGTCGGCACCGAGGACGGGACGGTGGTCGCCAAGGACAGCCTGGGCAACCCGCGCTGGACCTTCGTGGTTCCCAACGGCGAGCCGGTGGTCGCCTCCGTCGCCATCGCCTTCAGCAGCCTTCCCGCGCCGTCACCGACGCCCGGGCCCTCGCCACCGATCACCCCGGGAAGCGCCACGCCGACGCCGTCCCCCACCCCATCGCTGCAGCTCCGGCCCCTGGTGATCGCGCTGGCGCGCGACGGGACGCTGTACCCGCTCGACGACGACAGCAACGGGGAGATCGCTCCCGGCATCGAGCAGCCCGAAGGCGGTGCGCCGTCGGTCTCTTCACCGATTCTGTCCGCCGACGGCTGCATCATCTTCGCCGACGACAACGGCGACGTGAACGTTCGCCAACTGCGGTCGTCGCTGCCGTCAACGGACCCGACGCCGACGCCGGCCTCCGCCACCGAATGCACCCGCCAAGTCTTCCACGTGCCGGAGCGGGAGGAGGGAACTCCCGGGACGCCCATCCGATCCTCACCGGCCATCGACACCAACGGGGTGATCATCGTCGGCTCGGATGACGGCCACCTCTACTCCGTCGGGGGGCCGGGAACATGAGGCGTCTCATCGTCGCGACATGCGCCCTGCTGTTGGCGGCGCTCGTCGCCGGCTGCACCAGTAGCGGCTCGACCACCTGCGACACGACCGGCGGCTTGCCGCTCGCCGACTCGGTATGGCCAAAGTTCAGGCACGACAACGCCAACACTGGCGACG
This sequence comes from uncultured Binatia bacterium (SeqCode), assembly GCA_964648215.1. GTDB lineage: Bacteria > Desulfobacterota > Binatia > HRBIN30 > JACQVA1 > CAZYMF01. The sequence continues at coordinate 14,436 of CAZYMF010000058.1, forward strand.
TCAACAACGGTCGGGCCGCCACCGATCTCATCGATTTGAGCGCCAACACGGGCGCATTGCGCTGGCAGTTTCCCGCCGACGACGGGACGGCGAAGGGAGCCTTCGCCTCCTCTCCCGTCCTGACCGCCATCGATGGCGTCAACACGCGCCTGGCCATCGGCTCCAACGACGGCAACCTCTACGAGCTCGACGCCGCTACGGGCGAGCTGGTCTTCTCCTACGGCAGCTTCGGCCTCAGCGCCATCACCGACACTCCCGCCGTCGACAGCGAGGGCAACATCTTCTTCGGAGCCAACAACAGTACGCTCTTCGTTCTCTACCCCGACGGCGGCATCAACCGCAGCGTCGGTATCGGCGGATTGGGGGCGAGCTCACCGGCGATTGCCAGCGACGGGACGGTCATGATCGGATCCGTCAGCACCAGCAGCAGCGGATTTCTGCCCGCGGTGTGCACCAACAACATCCCCCGCTGGACTTTCACCGGCGAGCCGTTCGAGGCCTCTCCGGCGATCGGGCCGGACGGAGCCCTGTCGAACGGGAGGATCGCCGACTGTACCGTGGGGGACATCAACGCTCCGCACGGCCTCGTCTTCTTCGCCAGCCGCTCCGTCAGCACGCCCTATCTGCGCGCCATCGACCGCTGCAGCGGCCTGGTGAAGTGGGCGTTTTCGGCGTCGGCGCCGATCGTCGCTTCGCCCGTCGTGGACGTCGACAGCTCCACCGATCCGGCGACCGTGACGGCGATCTACGTGGCCGATACGGCCGGGCGGGTCTTCGCGGTCGACGTCTACGGCCAGCCGATCGTGGTCGACCGCTCGAGCGGGCAGAAGTGGGTCTTCCGCGCGCCGAACAATGCCAGCATCATCGCCTCGCCGGCTCTCGATGCCGCCACCGGGACGCTCTACGTCGCGACGACCGACGGGAACCTGTACGCGATCAACACGGCCGACAGCACGATGCGGGCGACGTTCAGTCTGGCGAGCGGTGCCTCGATCGAGTCCTCCCCCGCCGTAGCAGCCGACGGCGACCAGACGACGGTTGTCTTCGGCGCCGACGACGGTCACGTGTATCGCGTCGTCGACGAAGGCGACTCCTTCACGCTGAGCTGGACCTTTCCCGCCGACGGCGAGGTGGGCAGCATCGGCCGCTCGTCACCCGCCATCGGTACCGACGGGACCGTGTACGTGGGCTCAGCCGACGGCCACGTCTACGCCATCGGCGCGCCGGCTTCCTGAGTCGCGCTACGCCGGGCGCCTCGTCCCCTTCAGGCGCGCCCGCCCTCGGTCAGCTTCTTGAGGTTCAAGATCTGATCGAGCCGCCCGGGCTCGATCAGCTTGTCCTCGAGAATCACCTGGCGCAGCGACTTGTTCTCGGCCAGCGCCTTCTTGAACACCTTGGCCGCCGCGTCGTAGCCGATCACCGGTGCCACCGCCGTCACCAGCGAGGCCGTGTGCTCGCCATAGGTCTGGCACTGCGGCGCGTTGGCCAAGATCCCGCGCACGCACTTGGTTGCGAAGACGCTCGCGGCCGATCCAAGAATTTCGAGGCTTTCCAGCAGGTTGTGGACGATTACCGGCATCATGACGTTGAGGTCGAGATTGCCGTTCAACCCGGCCACGGTGACCGCCGCGTCGTTACCGATGATGTGCGCGGCCACCATGTTGACGGCTTCGGCGATCACCGGGTTCACCTTGCCCGGCATGATGCTGGAGCCGGGTTGGGTGGCCGGCAGCTCGATCTCGTTGAAACCGGTGCGCGGGCCCGAGGTCAGCAGGCGCAGGTCGTTGGCGATCTTGAGGAGCCCGACGGCGATGGTCTTGAGGGCGCCGGAGAGCTCGACGCAGGCATCCTTGTTCTGCATCGCCTCGAAGGGGTTGTCGGCACGCTTGAACAGGTGGCCGGTCAGGCCGCGCAGCTCGGTCACCACCCGGGCGGCGAAGTCGGGATGGGCATTGAGCCCCGTGCCCAGCGCGGTGCCGCCGATCGGCAGCTCGGAGAGGTGGGCCCGCGTGTTTTCGACGCGAACCACCCCGTGACGGACCACGCTGGCGTAGCCGGAGAACTCCTGGCCCAGCGTCACCGGCACCGCGTCCTGCAGGTGCGTGCGCCCGGCCTTGACCACGTCCTGGAACTCGTCCGCCTTTTGCTGGAAGGCCTCGGCCAGGGTGCGCAACCCCGGCAGCAGGTGCTGCTCGACGGCTTCCATCGCGGCGACGTGGATGGCCGTGGGAAACACGTCGTTGGTGCTCTGGCCCATGTTGACGTGATCGTTGGGATGAATGAGCGACTTGTCGCCGCGCTTGCCGCCGAGGATCTCGATGGCGCGGCTGGCGATCACCTCGTTGGCGTTCATGTTGGTCGAGGTGCCCGAGCCGGTTTGAAAGATGTCGACGACGAACTCGCCGTCGAACTTGCCTTCGGCGACCTCGAGCGCCGCCTGCTCGATCGCCCCGGCGCGGCGCTCGTCGAGCAGCCGCAGATGCTTGTTGGCCCGCGCCGCCGCCGTCTTCACCAGACCCAGGGCGCGGATGAAGCGGCGCGAGAAGCGCAGGCCCGAGATCGGAAAGTTCTCCACCGCGCGCGCGGTCTGCGCGGCGTAGTACGCCGCCGCCGGCACCTGCATCTCGCCCATGCTGTCCTTCTCGACACGAAACTCTTCGGCCATGATGATCCTCCCAAGCAAGTCTCTCGGAGTGCGACTAGCAAACGCAGGGGGGCGAGGCTAGACGGGGTCGGAAAAATGGAGAGCCGGGAACCGGGAACTCGGAACCAGCAGCCGCACCTCGAGGTTTCTTGAAGTCTGGACCTTGCTCGATTTCAGTCGACTTTCAACAAGTCCCCGAGGGGAGCGACCAACGGGAGCGTGGGGCGAAGCCCCCATCTCGCTGGGGCCGCCGCCCCCCCTAGCCCTTGATCACGGCGAAGGGGCGGAAGCGGGCGACGCGCCGGCTGACGTGGGCGTGCTCCATCACCTCGACCACGTCGGCGACGTCCTTGTACGCGTGGGGCATCTCTTCGGCCAGCGTGCCGCGCCCCTCGTAGCGTACGGTGACGCCGCGCTCGGCCAGCTCGCCCTCCAGGTTGCGGCCGCGGCTCTCCTTTTTCGACTGCGTCCGACTCATCACGCGCCCGGCTCCGTGGCAGGTACTTCCAAACGTCTCGCGCATCGCACCGGCGGCACCGACCAGCAAGAACGAGTACCGCCCCATGTCGCCGGGGATCAGCACCGGCTGGCCGATCGCGCGCAGCGACGGCGGAATCGCCGGATGGCCGGGCCCGAAGGCTCGCGTCGCCCCCTTGCGGTGCACACACAGCTTGCGCCGCACGCCGTCCACCTCGTGCGTCTCGAACTTCGCCACGTTGTGGCACACGTCGTAGACCAGGCCGAGACCGAGATCGTTCGGGCCGATCTGCAGGCACTCGAGGAAGGCGCGCTCGAGCAACGCCATCATCACCTGGCGATTGACCCAGGCATAGTTGGCGGCGCACGCCATGGCCGTCAGGTAGCGCTGTCCCTCGGGGGAGCGGACCGGCGCGCACGCGAGCTGCCGGTCGGGCAGACGAATCTGGTACTTTTCCATGGCGCGACCCATCACCCGCAGGTGATCGTCGCAGGTCTGGTAACCCAGGCCGCGAGAGCCGGAGTGGATGATGCCGACGACCTGATCCATCTCGATCCCCAGAGCCGAGGCCACGTCGGGCAGAAACACGGCGTCGACGCGACCGAGCTCGAGAAAGTGGTTGCCCGAGCCCAGCGTGCCCACCTGCTTCTGCCCCCGCTTGAGCGCGGTCTCGCTGAGCGCGTCGGCGTCCGCGCCGGCAAGGCAGCCGCCCTCCTCGGTGTGCTCGAGGTCCCCGGTGCGCCCGAAGCCGTTCTCCACCGCCCAGCGCGCGCCGCGCTCGGCCAGCCGCTTCTCTTCGTGGATGCTGAGCGTCGGAATGGCACCCGAGGCACCCACGCCGCACGGGATGGTACTGAAGAGCCGGTCTGCGAGACGCTCGATCTTGCCTTCGAGGTCGCGGAACTGCAGCCGGGTGCGGACCAGGCGCACGCCGCAATTGATGTCGTAGCCCACGCCGCCTGGTGAGATGACACCCTCCTCGGCATCGACTGCGGCGACGCCGCCGATCGGAAAGCCGTAGCCGAGGTGAATGTCGGGCATGGCCAGCGCGTAGCCGACGATCCCCGGCAGGTGGGCGACGTTGGCGACCTGCTGCAGGCTCTGGTCGCGCGCGATGTCGCGCAGCAGCGCGGCGCTGGCATAGACGCGACCCGGCACGCGCATCCCGCCCCGCTTCGGAATCTCCCAGAGATAGTCGTGGATCTTCCGCAGAGATTGAAGATTGATCGCGTCTGCCATCACCGTTGGTCCCGGCCGGGGATCGCGCCTCAAACGTCCACGGTCACGCGCGCCCGCCAGCTCTCTCCCTCTCGGGAAACGTCGAGCGCGTGGTACGTCACCGCCTTGATCTCGCGCAGGTAGACGTGCCGCCCGCGCTCGAACACCTCGCCGCGCAGATCGGCCTCCACCGCCGTCGCCGCCAGCTTGCTCACGGTGATCTCACGGGCAACGAAGCCGTCGCAGAAGAACAACTCGAGAAGCCGAGACAGCCACTCGTGCATCAGCTCGGTCAACGTGTCTCCGCAGGCATGGATCGTGCGCTGCTCGTGTGGCGAAACCCCACCGACATCGACCATCAGCGCGAACAAAGCGCGCCCGCAACGGGAGAACAGCTCGGAGAGGTCGGCACCGTGGACCACGAAGGTCAGGTCCGCCGTATGATCGATCTCCTCGAAGAGTCGCTCCGCCACGCCGGAAAACATAGAAGTGGCCGCGACCAGCGTCAATCGAGCGAGCCGCTCACGCCGCGTGCGCGGGCGTCGCCCGCAACGAGCGGTTTGCGGGCAGCGGGCAGGCGCGAGGCAGCGTCGCCGCCTCGCGGGCCAAGGTGACGCGCGGGAGCAGATTGCGGCGCAGGATCTCGGTCCACGCGTAGCGTTCCGCCGTCAGGCGCCCGCGGCGGCGCATGGCACGTGCTTCGATCGGGTTCCGGCGAAGGCGGTCGAAGAGATCGACGAACTCGCTCGGATCGTCGGTCTGCAACACGAGAGCGTTCCACCCGGCGCACGCGTAGTCCTCTCCGGTCGCGCCCGTACACGCCAGGCCGGTGGCCGCCATCGCCTCGAGCCCCACCAGACCGAAGGGCTCATGCCCGCTGTTCGCCAGCACGGCGGCGGCGCCGGCGAACAGAATGTTGCGGCTCTCGGGCGACAGCGGGGTGCGGAGGCTCACGATGTCGACGTCGTCCACGTCGCGCAGGGACGCCAGCAAGCCCTCGGGACCCGGCCGCTCGATCGTCCGCTCGCGCACGCGCAGACCGTGGCTCGCCGCCTTGGCGAACACCTCGCCGCCGTGCGCCTCCACGCCGCCGCGCGCCACCAGTAGGGGGGCCCAGCCCTGGCGCTTCATCTCGCCGACGGTGCCGACGGCGAGCAGCCAGCGTTTGTCCGGATCCCAGCGCGCCACTTTTGCCAACATGACCCGATCCCGGGTTTGCTGTCGGAGCTCGCGCACCGCCACCCGGTCGGGTCGGCGAAAGTCCTCTTCCGGCAAGCCGTTGGGTATCACCAGCGGGTCGACGCCGAGAGCCCACATCCGGTAGCGCATGTAGCGGCTGACGGTGGTGATGGTAGCGGCACGCGCCAGGCGCGGGAAGTCGATCCGCTCGAAACCGAAGGTGTTATTGGCATTCCACAAGATGGCGACACGGTCGCGAACGCCAGCCTGGCGCAGCAGCCAGTCCAGATGCAGCACCGCATCCACGGTCTGCCATTCCTCGGCGAGGACGACGGCGCGCCCGCCCGTACGCGCGCGCGGCAGCACCCAGCTTTGCGCCAGAAGACGCGGCAACGAGGTCGCGAAGTCCGAGCGCTTCGCCTCCTCGCCCTCGTAGACACCGCCGCGGTGAAAGTGGCTGATCCACTGACACCAGCGATGCAAGGTGAGATGGCCGCGGTGCTCGATTCCAGGCAGATCGGGGTCGCCGACGAACCACAGGTGCGTATCGAATCCGGCGGTGCCGAGCGTATCCGTCAGACCGGAGATCCGGCTGGCAAGCCCGCCGGCGCGCGCGTAGTCGTCGGGTCCCTCGAACGACAGGACATGAAAGTGCAGGCCCCCCTCTGCGGCGATGTCGGGCGCGCACTGCATGCATCCTCCTGCCGACTGGAGATCCCGCGGGCGGTTCCCGTCGCGATCTGCGTTACACCAACAAGTCTCTTCTACTCCCTCACGTCACCCGTGTCGATACGCCTCCGTCCGATCGCCGCCCCTTTTCGCCGCCCCCACTCACCTCGTCCCACGCCAGCGGCGCCACCGCCACCTCGCCCGCCGTCAGCGTCGCCACCCACGGCCAGCCGGCGGTGGTGATGTACCAGCAATCTCCCTCCGTCTCGTGCACCAGCTTGGCCGCGTGCGCCTGTACCTGCGCCACGAGAGTCGGCGCGCGCCGACGACCGCGATACTCGCCAAACGCGTACGGGTTGTCGGCGTGGAAGATCAGCGTGTCGTTGTAGCTCGCGCGCCGCCGCCAGACCTTGAGCGGCAGCAGCAACGTCGCCCACACGAACGAGTCGTTGTTGTAGGTCAGCGAGAGGTAGTAGCGGTCGCGGTACTCGACGACCTGGGGTGACTCGGTCGACGCAACGATCGAGTTGCGCTCGCTGCCCCAGCCGGCGCGCAAGGCAGCGCCGATGTACTGCCACCCCTCCAGATCGAACGACTGATAGACGTCGACGCGCGAGAAGTAGCGCCCGCGCCCGGTGGCGTAGAGCAGCCACTGCCCCGGCCCCACCTTGATCACCGTCGCGTCGCGAAAGAAGCGATGAAACGGGGTCGCCATCACCACCCGCCGCTCACTCCACTCCCTGCCATCGCTCGACGTCAGGCGCTGGAGCCGATGCGGCGACCAGAACAGGAAATAGGTTCCCGCCTCCTCGATCACGTGCGGCGCCCACGCCAGCTCGCCGAAGTCGGCCACCGGCGGTGCTTCGGTCATCTCGCGCGGCGGCGGGAACTTCTCGGCGACACCGACCGCGAAGCGCTTCTCCCGCGCGTAGTCGCCGTCACCCGGACCGGTAATCCCGACCAGTCGCCAGCGTCCTTCGGCATCGCGGTAGACGGCGTGGTCATTGATGTAGTCGCCGGCCAATTTCGGCCGGAAGAGCTTGCGCCACGCTCCGGCACGGCGGGGCATGCAAATCGGAGCCGGCTCGTCCAGCCGCGGCGCCGCCCTCGCCTCGCCCAGAAGCCGCGCCGCAGAGCCGTCGCGCGGCTCGGCCCAGACGCGATAGTCGCCGGCTTCGCGTACCAGGCGCGAGCCGAAGCGCACTCGCGCCACCGTTTTCCAGTCGGCGTCGTGACGCTGCTCGATGCGGTAGCGCTCGCGTTCGGGATCGGCCACCCAGCCGAGGTGCGCCCAGCCGATCCCAGCGACCACCTGCACGCCGCAGCGGCGCTGCCGTTCGCCCACCTCGTGGCGAGAGATCGAGCCGTAGAAGTCCGTTGCCAGCGACCAGCCCAGGTAGACACGAACCAGGATCTCCGACAGCAGCCACAGCGCCGCCAGCACTGCCGGAACGTAGAGGAAAGCCAACACTCGTCGCTCGACCTCCTCGCGCCGGCCGGTACCGGCTCACTCCCGCTCGTAGCGCACGAGGGAGAAGACCGAATGCGGTTGCAGCCGCTCGCGCCCCTTGAGGAAGTCGAGCTCGACGACGAACGCGCACTCCACCACCTCGCCGCCGAGCAACTCGATGAGCTGGATCGTCGCCGCCGCGGTGCCGCCGGTGGCGAGCAGGTCGTCGACCAGAAGCACGCGGCACGGACGACCGAAGGCGTCGCGGTGGATCTCCAGGCTGTCGGTGCCGTACTCCAACGCGTACTCCGCGGAGAAGATCTCCGACGGCAGCTTGCCGCGCTTGCGCGCCAGAGCCAACCCGCAGCCGAGGGCGTAGGCCACCGGCGCGCCGACGATGAAGCCGCGCGACTCGATCCCGAGGACCATGTCGACCCGCCCGCGGTAGCGCTCGGCCAGGCGATCGACGAGCTCGTGAAACGCGGCGCCGTTGGCCAGCAGCGGCGTGATGTCCTTGAACACGATCCCCGGCTTGGGAAAGTTCGGGATATCGCGAATGAACTGCCGGATCTCCATGCCTCCTCCGTTCTCCTGCCGACGTGCCTGTACCAAATCCGTTCGCGTCGTTGAATGCCAGCGACCCGTCACCCGGGTCAACGCGCCTCGGCCCCGGTGACGACGATGGGAGGCAGGAAATAGAGAGGGTTGCGCGCCACGTTGTCGAGGCGCACCTCGAAGTGCAGATTGGCGCCGGTGGTGCGTCCGCTGTCCCCCAGCGTCGCGATCTCCTGGCCCCGGCGCACCTTCGCCCCCTCGCCAACCAGGTTCTTGCGATTGTGGGCGTACACGGTGGCATAACCGCCGCGGTGGCGCAGGATGACGACGTTGCCGTAGCCGGGCAGCGAGTCGGCGTAGATCACCTCGCCGGCGGCGGCGGCGACCACGGGAGTGCCCTCCGCCCCGGCGATGTCGATCCCGTCGTGGAAGCCGAGGCCGCGGGGACCGAAGCCCGACGTCACGCTGCCCGAGGTTACCGGCCAGGTGAACAGACCGCGGGCGTTGGCCGGCGGCGGATCGTCGCTGCGGCCGGGCTTGGCCTGGAAGCCCTCCGGCAGATCGTGGTGGCGATGGCGGCCCTTGGGCGTCACCAGGGCCACCGGCACATGGCGCCGTCCCCCGGGGATGAGCAAGCGCTGTCCCACCTCGATCCGCGACGGATCTTTCAGATGGTTCACCGAAGCGAGACGCTCGACGGAGACGCCGTACGCCTTGCCGATGCGGTACAACGTCTCCCCCGGGCGGACGCGATGGTAGACTTGGCTGCCGCAGGCGCCGGCGAGCACTGCCACCATCACCGCCACTACCCCGCGCGCTAGGCGCGCGCGCTGCCTTCTACCGTCAGCCACCCCAGCACGTCATCCGCGTCGCTGCCATCCCCGCCGTTTCGGGGACACGGCTCGTGTGTGACCTACGCTTCGTCCCAGCCGTCGACCCCGACCAGCTTCACGAAACGGCACTCGCCGAGGTACTCCTCCTCCCATCCCCTTGCCCCGCGCCGGATCCGCGCCATCCCCTGTAGATCCCGACCACCGAGGGGCAGAATCAACCAGCCGTCGGGACGAAGCTGCGACAGCAACGCGCGCGGGATTTGCCGCGCCGCCGCCGTCACCACGATGCGGTCGAACGGCGCGCCGTCCGGCCAGCCCTCGGTGCCGTCGGCAACGCGCAGATGCACCCGCTCGCCGAAACCGATGTCGCACAGCCGTCGCTCGGCCTCGGCCGCCAGCTCCGGCACGCGCTCCACCGTGTAGACCTCGGCGCCGAGCTGGGCCAACACCGCTGCCTGATAACCCGATCCCGTCCCGATCTCGAGCACCCGGGCACCGGGGAACACCTGCAACGACTCGCTCATGAGCGCCACGATGTAGGGCTGCGAGATCGTTTGCCCATGACCGATGGGCAGGGGATGATCCGCGTAGGCGTGGGGTTCCTGCTCGGGGGGAACGAAGTGATGGCGCGGCACGATGCCCATCGCCGCCAACACCCTCATCTCCGAGATGCCGCGGGCCGCCAGCTGCTCGGTGACCATCTGCAGTCGTTCGGCCTCGTATCCCACCGGGCCCATCACCACGCGCGAAACGCTACCACCGCCCCCGCAGCGACGCAAACCTCG
>CAZYMF010000059.1:0-23940 GCA_964648215.1 uncultured Binatia bacterium (SeqCode)
AACCTCGAGGACATCTCCGCCCCGCGCTGCTTCGACGTCGAGGATCAGCTCCAGGATCTCGGCATTCCCGTCTTCCACGACGACCAGCACGGCACCGCCATCGTGGTCTTCGCCGCCCTGCTCAACGCTCTCAAGATCACCAACCAGAGCCTGAGCGACTGCACCGTGGTGTTCAGCGGCAGCGGCGCCGCCGCCATCGCCTGCGCCCGCTTGATTCACCACGCGGGCGCCAGCGGGATCTGCCCACCGGTCGGCGACATCATCCTCTGCGACTCCAAGGGGATCGTGCATCCCGACCGCCACGACCTCAATCCGCACAAGCGCCAGCTCGCCGAAGTGACCAATCGGCGCAAGATCAGAGGGCACCTGGCCGATGCGCTGCTGGGCGCCGACGTCTTCATCGGACTGTCCCAGGCCAACGTCGTCACCCCGGCGATGGTGCGCACGATGCGCCCGAACCCGATCATCTTCGCCATGGCCAATCCGACGCCCGAGATCATGCCCGACGCCGCCCGTGAAGGCGGCGCCGTCATCATCGGCACCGGTCGCAGCGACTTTCCCAACCAGATCAACAACGTTCTCGCTTTCCCCGGAGTCTTTCGCGGCGCGCTCGATGCCTGCGCCACCGTCATCAGCGACGAGATGAAGATTGCCGCGGCCCAGGCGCTGGCCCAGTGCGTGATCGAGCCGACGCCCGAGCGCATCCTTCCCGACCCGCTCGACAAGGGCATCGGCACCAAGGTCGGCGCCGCCGTCGCCGCCGCTGCCCATCGCGGCGGGGTCTGTCGTACCTGAGGAGCCCGCCCGGCCCGCGCACGGCGGCCCGGCCCTGGCGCCGGAACTTGGATCGCCTGTCTGCGGTCTGGTAAGAGCAACGCGTGCCCCCACCGGAATCAATCGCAGTGCGCCGGCGACGCGAGTCCCACGCATGACGCTGCGCGACTCCGTGGCCGTCGTGACCGGCGGTGCCCGTCGCTTGGGTCGGGCGACCGCCCTGGCCCTGGCCCGCGCCGGCTGCCACGTCGTCGTCAGCCACCGTCAGCCCGCGGCGGCCGCGGCGGAGCAGACCGTGGACGAGGCCCGCGCCTTCGGGGTTCGAGCCGAGGCCTACGCCGCCGACGTGAGCGACCCCACCGCCGCCCACGGCTTGATCGATCATGTGGTCGCGACCTTCGGCCGCCTCGATCTCCTCGTCGCCAACGCCGGCGCGTTCCGCCGCACGCCCCTGGAGCAGGCGACGGCCGAGGACTGGAACGCGATGATCCACGGCAATCTCGACACCGCGTTCTTCTGCGCCCAGCGCGCCGGGCTGTACATGCGCGAGCGCGGCGGGGCCATCGTCGCCGTCACCGACGTGGCCGCCTTCCGCCCCTGGGCCGGGTACGGCGCCTACTGCGCCGCGAAGAGCTGTGTCGTCGCTCTCGTCGAGGAGCTGGCGGTCGAGCTCGCCCCCATGGTGCGCGTCAACGGTATCGCCCCCGGCCCCGTTCTGTTCCCGGACGATTTCGATCCCGCCGCCCGCCGGCGGGAGATCGAACGCACTCTGCTCCGCCGTGAGGGCACGCCGGGCGACGTCGCGGCGGCCGTTCTCTTCCTCGCCCAGGCCGACTACATCACCGGCACGGTGCTACCGGTCGACGGTGGACGCCTCCTCTTCGCCCGTGACCGCTGACGAGCTCTGGCACGATCTCTTCGGGCGGTCGGCGCCGGTCGAGGTCGAGATTGGCTCGGGAACGGGGGCGTTCCTGATCGCCGCCGCCGTCACGCATCCCGAGCACAGCTTTCTCGGCATCGAGTACTCGTTCTCTCGCGCCACCCGGCTCGCCGGCGAGATCGAGCGGCGCGGGCTGCGCAACGTGCGCGTGCTGCACGCCGACGCGACGTTTGTCGTCGCCCGCGTGCTTCCCGCCGACTCGGTCAGCGCCTACCACATCGCCTTCCCGGATCCCTGGTGGAAGCGCCGTCACCACCGGCGCCGGCTCTTCACGCCGGCGTTCGTGGCCGCGCTGGAGCGGACCTTGGAGCCGGGCGGCGTCGTCCACGTGATCACCGACGTCGCCGACTACTTCACCCTGATCACACGGCTTCTCGGCACCCGTCTGCAACGCGTCCCGGAGATCCCCACCCGTCCCGCGATCACGCGCTTCGAGCGCAAGGCGCTGGCCCGCGGCGACGCCCTGCACGCCGCCGCGTTCCGCAAAGACTGACCCGTCGCCGCTGTGTCTATTCCGCGGCGCCGCCCGCCAGCGGTGGAAACACGTTGATCTCCTGCCCGTCCCGCACCGGTGACGAGCGTTCGAGATAGTCGTCGCCGCACACCAGCATCCCCGCGTGCTTGGGTGGAATGCCCAGCCGCTCGACGACCTCGGCCACGGTGCTCCCCGCCGGCACCTCCAACACCACCGCATCTCCGCTGTTGCCCCGAGGAATGTACTTCTTGAGCGTGGCGTGAAGCCGGACCGTGACCTGCATTCTCTCACCTCGCTCGCGCCGGCACCGCCCGCCCGCGACCGTGGATCGTCGTGGCGTAGGTGAAGCGCGGCAGCTTGAAATCGGCGAGCTCGCGCCAGCGCGCGCGCCGCTTGATCATCCCGTGGATCACCCCCATCTCGGCCACCCCGTTCTCGTCGCCGACGTACATCGCGCCGACCAGGTAACCCGCACCGTCGACGACCACCTTGCGGTAGAGGCCGCCGGCAGATCCCCCCAACAGGTGAACGTCGTCAGCCGCCGTTTCGCGGAACCGACCCAGCTCGGCCAGGGTGACGTTGAACAGCTCGACCACGTTCATTCCCAGGCTACCGCCGTAGGCGATGCTCTTGCCCGCCATGTTGGCGCCCGCCACCCGTCCCTGCTCCACCGCCGTCGGCCAGATCGCGTGGATCGCGCGCGCTTCGGAGAGAAAGTCTCCGGCCTCCGCCACGTCACCGGCGGCGAAGATGTCCGCTTTGTCGGTCTGCAGGTGCTCGTCCACGAGGATTCCCTTACCCGTCGCGCACGCTCCCCCCGCCACGCACGACAGGTTCGGCTGCACGCCGGCCGCGACCGCGATCATGTCCGCAGCGATGCTCTCGCCGCCCTTCAGGCTGACCTCGATCTGCTCTCCCTGGCGCGCCACCGCCGCAACCGTCGACCCCAGCCGCAACGTGACGCCGGCGGCGGCAACCGCCTGGGCGAACAGACGCCCCCCTTCGCCATCGAGAAGCTGCGGCAAGAGCTGCGGCGCCATCTCGACGATGGTCAGCCGAACATCGAGCTTGCGCAACGCCTCCGCCGCCAGCATGCCGATGAACCCGCCGCCGATGACGACGGCGCTGCGGGCCTTCTCCGCGGCCGCCTTCATGCCCTGGGCATCGGCGAGCGTCCACAGATAGTGGTGCGGCACAGTCTCCAGGCCGCGAATCGGCGGGATCACGCAGCTCGACCCGGTGGCCACCAGCAGCTTCCCGAAGGCGACCTGGCGCCCGTCGGCGAGCCGGAGCTGCTTGGCCGCCGCGTCGATGGCGGTGACCGTGGCCTCGTCCATCAATTCGACCCCGAGCCGCTGATAGTCCGGGCCTTGTCGGATCAGCAGGTCTTCGAGCCCCCTCTCGCCGGCGACGAAATACGGCAGCGCCACCCGCGAGTAGGCCGGGCCCTTCTCCCGATTGAGCAGGACGATGCGCCCGCGGCGGTCGAACCTCCGGATCCCGTCCACCGCCGCCAGGGCGGCCGCGCTGTTGCCGATCAGGACGTAGGGAGCTGGCATCGCCGGGGGCCGCCGGGGCGCTCAGTGCTGCGACAGCAGCGACTGCTGAATCGTGGCCGCGTAGATCTTCTGCTTGGCCGCCGCGGCCGTCTCCACCTCGGCGTACTCGAGAGCCTGCGGGACGCAGAACTGCACGCACTGCGGCCCCTCCGCAACGTTGCGACAGAGATCGCAGTTCTGCGCCACCCCGACCTCGGGATGAAAGCCCATCACGCCGAACGGGCACGCGAGCAGGCACATCTTGCACCCGATGCAACGCTGCTCGTGCACCAGGATCTGCCCGTCGGCCTCCTTCTCGATTGCCACCGTCGGGCACACGGTGGCGCAGGGAGCGTCGGCGCAGTGCACGCAGGTCATCGGCAGATAGAACTGCTCCTCGTAGAAGTCGTTGACGCGAATCCGCGACAGGGCCGGCACGAAGACCCCTTCGTGCGCGAACGAGCACGCCACCTCACACTCCCGACACGCGGTGCACTTCTCTTGATGAACGATGATCTGCTTCATCCCCGTGCTCCTTCCCCGCCTTCGACCGACGGTTCGCTCCGTCGCCAGCGCTGCGCGCCTGAAAGTGGCCTACCAGAATCGGCAATCGACTCCAAGGGAAGTCAGGGCGGCACGGCCACGGGATACGAGCCGGTGAAGCAGCCGTGGCAAACGCGTCCGTCCGACTGCGCCGCGCGCGCGACGCCGTCGACCGACAGGTAACCGACGGAGTCGACGCCGAGGAGAGCGGCGATCTCCGCCTCCGTGCGTCCGACGGCGACGAGCCGGCTCTGATCGGGAATATCGACGCCGAAGTAGCACGCGTGGCGCAGCGGCGGCGAACTGATGCGCAGATGAATCGCGCGCACCCCGGCGTCGCGCAGCATGCGCATCAGCGCCCGGGTCGTCGTCCCCCGCACCAGCGAGTCGTCGACCAGAACGACGCGGCGTCCGCGCACCTGCGGCGCGTACACGTTGTACTTCAGCCGTGCCCTGAAGTCGCGCCGCTCCTGCTCCGGCTCGATGAAGGTGCGGCCGACGTAGTGGTTGCGGATCAGGCCGTGGACGAGCGGCAAGCCCGCCGCCGCCGCAAAGCCGAGGGCGGCGAAGTTACCCGAGTCGGGAACGGCGACCACGCAGTCGGCGTCCGCCGGGCATTCGCGCGCCAGCTCGCCCCCCAGGGCCAGGCGCACCTCGCCGACGCTGCGGCCGAAGACGACGCTGTCGGGGCGCGACAGGTAGATCCACTCGAAGATGCACGGGCTGGGCGCGGCCAGACCGAGGCGATGGCTGCGAATCCCCGCATCCCCGATCTCCACCATTTCCCCCGGCTCGATCTCGCGCACGACGCGCGCGCCGACGAGATCGAAGGCGCACGACTCCGAGGCGACGATCCAGCCCCCGTCGCGCTGCCCCAGCACCAACGGGCGGAATCCCTGCGGGTCCCGCGCCGCATACAGCGCGCGACCGTGGAGCATCAGCAACGAGAACGCGCCTTCGACGCGGGCAAGCACGGCCGCCGCCGCCGACGCCCACCGCGCGTCGTGCGGCAGAGCGTCGAGCGCCTGCGCCAGCAGGCGAGTGTCGGAGGTGTGCGGGGCCGCCGCCGGGGCCAACGCGCGGGCGTTGAGCAGGTTGCCGTTGTGACAGACGGCGACGGTTTCCGCGCCGGCACCGTGAAGCGTCGGCTGGGCGTTATCGAGGGTGGACGTGCCGCTGGTGGAATAGCGATTGTGCCCGATGGCGACGTCCCCGCCGAGCGCCGCCACCGTGTCCTGGTCGTAGACCTGGTCGACCAGGCCCATGCCCACGTGTCGCTGCCAGGCACGGCCGTCGCCGACGACCATCCCCGTCGACTCCTGGCCGCGGTGCTGCTGGGCGTGCAGGCCCAGATACGTCAGCCGCGCGGCCGCGGGCAAGCCGAAGACGCCGAAAACGGCGCACTCGTCGTGTAGGCCGTCGTCCGCCATGATGCGAAGATGCGGCGGGCCAGTCCGTCGGACTGGCCCGCGCGACTCACGCGCCCGCAGCGGCTGCCGGCTGCGGGGCGTGCCCGCTGCGCAGACCGCAGAACTCCTCGTAGTCGATCAGCTTCGTCACCGTCGGTTGGTCGCCGCACACGGGGCAGTTCTTGTCCTTGCGCAGCTTGTGGATGCGCAGCTCCATGCTGAGGGTGTCGAAGTACACCATCCGCCCGATGAGCGGCTTGCCGATCCCGAGCAGGAGCTTGAGGGTTTCGACCGCCTGCACCGTGCCGACCAGCCCGGGGAGCACCCCCAGCACGCCCGCTTCCTGGCAGCTCGGAGCCGCCCCCGGCGGGGGCGGCTCGGGGAACAAGCAGCGGTAGCAGGGCCCGCGGTGCGGATAGAAGACCGAGGCCTGCCCTTCGAACTGGAAGATGCTGCCGTGGACGTTCGGCTTGCCGGTCATCACGCAGGCGTCGTTGACCAGATAGCGGGTGGGAAAGTTGTCGCAACCGTCGACGATCACGTCGTAGTCCTTGATGATGTCCAGGATGTTCGCGGAGCTCAGCCGTTCCTGGTAGCCGATCACGTTGACATCCGGGTTCAGCGCGTTCAGCGTCAACCGCGCCGACTCGACCTTGGGGACGCCGACCCGATCGTTCGTGTGGAGAATCTGCCGCTGCAGGTTGCTCATGTCGACGACGTCGTCGTCGACGAGGCCGAGAGTGCCCACGCCGGCGGCGGCCAGGTAGAAGGCCGCCGGCGAGCCCAGCCCGCCGGCGCCGATCAGCAGCACCTTCGCTTCCAGCAGCTTCGCCTGCCCCGTCTCACCGACCTCGGGGAGGATGAAGTGGCGGCTGTAGCGCTTGAGCTGCTCCGGGCTGAACTGGAAGTCCTGCTTCCAGGGATACCCGGCCCCCTTCCACGCCGAGTAGCCGCCGGCCATGGAGGTGACGTTGGCGTACCCCATGTCGCGAAGCTGTTTGGCGGCGAGCAGGGACCGCGTGCCGCCGGCACAGTAGGCGATGATCGGCGTCTGCCTGTCCGGCAGCGCCTCCTCGGCGCGAATCTCGAGAAAGCCGCGCGGCAGCGAGATCGCACCGTGCAGATGGCCTTCGCGAAACTCCTCGCGCTCGCGGACGTCGAGCAGCGTGTAGCCGCCGCCGTTCGACAGGCGATTGCGCACCTCGTGAATGTCCCACTCCGGCACCTGCTGCCGGGCATCCTGGATCAAGTCCTTGAACGACTTCGACATGGCGACTCCCCCACGCGTGACTCGGTGTGAGAAATCTATAGCGCCCGGCCGCCGCTGCGTCCATCACCCGGACGGCAATGAAACGACCCCGGGGTTCCGGTCCGACGCCGCCGACAGCGGCGCCGAGCAAGCGCCGGAGCGGGCGGAGCTACGGGGTCTTCTCCGCCAGGCGATAGCCCGCCAGGAGATCTTCGAGCAGCGCCTCGCGACCTCTCTCGCCGAGGACCCGCGAGCGCCCGATCAGCGTTTCCTTGGTCTCGATGAAATCGACGCGGTTGTAGCCCCAGATCTTCGGATGAACGTAGGTGTCCATGCGAATCGCGTCGCACGGGCAGGCCTCGACGCACATGCCGCAGTAGATGCAGCGCAGCGTGTCGATCTCGTAGCGCAGGGGAAACTTCTCCACCTTCGGATCGGGATGCTCCCCCGCCTCGATGTAAATGCAGTTCGCCGGGCAGGCGGTGGCGCACAGAAAACAAGCGGTGCAGCGCACCGAGGCGTCGGCCTTGAGCGTGAGGCGGTGGCTGCCGCGGTAGTTGTCGGGGTAACGCTTGTGCTGCTCGGGATATTGGACGGTGATGGCCGCCGAGCGGTTCTTGGCCACACCCACGCCGTGCAGCAAGTGCAGGCCGAGGTTGTGCCAGAAGCGGTACATGGTGACCACCAGCCCGCGCAGGATCTCGGAGAGGTACCAGCGTTCGAGGAGCGTGTATTCTTCGCGTCGTTTCATCGTGGCATCGTCGACCGTTGGGGTCTCCTATGGGCTGATCCCCGCAATGTCAAGGTGGCGGCGCGTCTCAGTGCCAGCGGTCGCTTCCCGCCGGGCTCTTGCCGGCGAGCCGGAGCTCGTCCAGGCGGAACTCGAGAACCTCGCGCAGCCCCTCGGCGCGCTCGACCAGCGTCGCGGCCTCCAGCAATCCCTGCTTCTCCAGCGGCGCAAGGTCGAGCGCGTAGCAGAAGAAGTTCACCAGCAGCTCGTCCGCCAGCGACGGGTCGTGCAGCAACCTGCTCGCCGGCGTCGTCTCCTCGTCCCGCAGAAACCGCTCCAGTAGCATCACGATCCGCCGTCGCTGCTCGGCCGCGATGCCGGTCGCGGCGCCGGTGGGTCGCCACTCCACCTCGGCCTGCCGGTAGGAACGACCCTCACACTCGCGGACGACGGCGAACTCGCGCAGGCCGTGGAGCAGGATATTGAAGCGCCCGTCGGGCAGCGCCTCGACGCTGACCATTCGTCCAGCGCACCCGGTGGCGAAGATGGGCGGGGTGCCGTAGTAGTCCTTCCGCCAATCCCCGCGCAGCAGGGTCATGCCGATGATCCCGTCCTGCTCCTGCGCCTCGCGCACCATCTCGCGATAGCGCGGCTCGAAGATGTGCAGCGGCAAAGGTACTCCCGGGAAGAGAACGGCGTTGGGCAGGGGAAAGAGCGGAATCCGGCGTTGCAGATGCATTCCAGCCAAATCCTTACCAGGTTCGCCACACTCCGGAAAGGTGGTCAGCGGGGTGCGTCCGCTCCCGCCGCCGTGCGGCAGCCGGGACAGAGGCCATAGAACGTGAGGGCGTGACGGGTCACGGTGAAGCCGTGTCGGTGGAGGGCGGGCGGCCGCGGTCGCGGCTCCCCGTCCGAGGCCAGATCGGTGATCTCGCCGCAGCGCTCGCACACGAAGTGCTCGTGGGCTTCGACCATGCCGTCGAAGCGGGTGCGGCCGGGCCCCAGCTCGACCACGCGGATCCTGCCGACCGTCGCCAGCTTCTGCAGGTTGCGGTAAACGGTGCCGAGGCTCACCTGCGGCAGCGTGCGCCGCACGCGGGCGTGCACCTGCTCGGCGGTCGGGTGATCACGCGCCTCCCGCACGACCGCGTAGACCGCTTCCAGTTGCCGTGTGCGGCGACCCAGGGCCAGCGCGGTCGGTAGCGGCAGCTCCATCGTCCCTAGGCGATGTCGCTCAGGTCCGCCGCCAGCGAGCGCCGCACGGGCTCTTCCAGCACCGTCGCCGCCCGGTAGTTCGGGTGATCGATCACCAGCCGGACCGCCTCGTCGCCACGGACGAAACGCTCCCGCGCCGCCGCATCGAAGTGGAAGCGCACGTACTGCACCGCGCTCAGCTTGTCTTCCTTGCTGCGGCCGGCCTCGAACTCTCCCGGAACCGCGCTGTCGCCGATCTCGAAACGCACCGCGTTCTCGATCCCCTGCAAGCGCAGGAGCCGCTCGCGGATCTGATCCTGCTCCGTGATCTCGATCAGCATCGTGCTGCTCAGCTCACCGGCCTTGGGGACGAGCGCGTTGTAGCAGTCGATCTCGTCGCGGATCTTGTCGACGTCGGTGATGTGCTCGGCCCGCAACATCTCCTGGACCTGAAACAGAACGGTGGCGTGATTCTCGAAAACGAAGGTGACGTCCTCGCCCACGCTCACACGCCGCTGCTTCTTGAGCTCGATGATGCGGCGCCGAAACTCGTCGCGGTCGCGCTCGTAGCGCTCCAGGCCGACGATCTCATCCAAGCTTACGGTTTGCATGATGCGAGCGGCGGGAGCGCTGCTCCCGCCGCTCCACTCCTTACAACGACAGACCGTCCAGGCCCTTCTGGAAACGCCCGGCGTGCGACTTCTCCGCCCGCGCCAGCGTCTCGAACCACTCGGCGATCTCGTCGAAACCCTCCGAGCGCGCCGCCTTGGCGAAGCCCGGGTACATCTCGGTGTACTCGTACGTCTCGCCTTCGACCGCCGACTTGAGGTTCTTCTCGGTGTCGCCGATGGCGACGCCCGTGCACGGGTCCCCGACCTCCTTCAGAAAGTCCAGGTGACCGAACGCGTGGCCGGTCTCCGCCTCCGAGGTGTCGCGGAACAGACCACCCACATCCGGGTAGCCCTCGATGTCCGCCCGGCGGGCGAAGTACAGGTAGCGGCGGTTCGCCTGCGACTCGCCGGCGAAGGCGGCCTTCAGATTCTCGTGCGTCTTCGTACCCTTCAAACTCTTGGCCATTCACAACCTCCTTATCAGGAACAATTCCTATTAAATGAATCTATGGCGGAAGCCCAGGCGTGTGTCAACCCCGCCCGCGCGCCTCCGAATGATTCGCCGGAAACGCCGAGCGCCGATCGCAACAGCAGGGCGACGGGCGACGCCCACCGCCGGAGGGCTAGAACGCTAGATCCCGAGGGTTTGGACGCTGGGGCGCTCGCGCAGCCGCTCGATCCAGGCCGCAACTTGACGCAGGCGCGGATCGAGGGCGATGCCCAGCTGGGGCAGGATCAGCACTCGCGGCACGAACGCGATGTCGGCCAGGGAGAAGTCGCCGACGAGAAACTCGCCGCCTTCGAACAGGGACTCCAGGCGGGCCAAGCCGCGCCCGATCTCGCCCTGGTAGCGCTGCAAGCGATCGCTGTCGCGCTCGGCCTCCGGCTTGGCCAGCTCGGCCAGCACCAGACCCACCACCGGCAGAAAGGAGTTGTCGCAATAGTCTTCCAGCAGGCGCACGCGGGCACGACCCGCGGAATCCTCCGGCATCAGGTGTGGCAGGGGGTACTCGTCTTCCAGGTACTCGTTGATGATCGTCGAGTCGTAAACAACCAAGTCGTCGTCCACCAGGACCGGCACCTTGCCGTAGGGGTTCATCTTCAGGAACTCGGGAGCCCGCTGCTCGCCGGCCCGCAGGTCGACGTGCGCGCGCTCGAACTCCAGCTCCTTCTCGGCAAGGACCACCCGGACCTTCTGTGAAAATGGGCAATCCGGGTGGTCAAACAATTTGATCATTTACCGCCCCCTCGTACGCTCAGCTCTTACAACCCAGCCGCGGACAATTGCAGAAAACCGTGCCGGTGTCTACCCAACTTGCTTCAAAGAACATGTTGCCAGGCGTGATACGAGCTGCGTACGAGCGGCCCCGACTCGACATGGCGGAACCCCAAGAGCTCCGCCTCGCGGCGCAGCTCCGCGAACTCGTCCGGCGTCAGGTAGCGCTCGACATGCAAGTGCATTTTGCTGGGGCGCAGGTACTGGCCGAGGGTGAGAATGTTGCAATCCACCGCCCGCAGATCGGCAAAAGCGGCGAGCAGCTCGTCGCGCCGCTCACCGATCCCCAACATCATACCGGTCTTGGTGAGCAGACCGGGCTGCCGCTCGCGCGCCCGCTGCAGAACCCGCAGCGTGCGCTCGTACCGCCCTCCCGCCCGTGCCCGTCTGTACAGCCGCGGCACGGTCTCGGTGTTGTGGTTGAAGATGTCGATCGGCGAGTCGACCACCGCATCGACGGCGGACTCCAAGCCCTGGAAGTCCGGCACCAGTACCTCGACGGCGCATTCGGGAACCAGCCGCTTGATCGCCCGCGCCGTCGCCGCGAAGTGCTGCGCGCCGCCGTCGGCGAGATCGTCGCGGTCGACGGAGGTGACGACGACGTGGCGCAGCCCCAGGCGGGCCACCCCCTCGGCGACCCGCAAGGGCTCGTGTGGGTCGACCGTCACCGGCCGGCCGTGCGCCACGGCGCAGAAGGAGCAGTTGCGCGTGCAGACGTCCCCGAGCAGCATGAAGGTGGCCGTGCGATGCCCCCAGCATTCGCCGATGTTCGGGCAGTGCGCTTCCTCACAGACCGTGTGCAGGTCCAGGTCGCGCACCAGGCGCTTGGTGTCGTGAAAGGCCTCGCCGCTCGGCGCCCGCACCCTGATCCAGTCGGGATGCCGCCGTGGCGGGCTCGCTTCACTGTCCGGAGTCTCGCTCATGCCGCTACCTCCGCTGCAATCTTCCCCTCGAATTGCTCGCGCGCGTGTCGGGTCAGGACCGCCGCCACCTCTGCCAGCGTGGGCGCCCCGGGCAGCAGCTCGGCCAGGGAGGTGAGCCGCAGCGCCGGCATCCGGCACGGCACGATGGCGCGGAAGAAGGAAAGGTCCGTGGACACGTTGAGGGCGAGGCCGTGAAACGTCACCCAACGGCGGACACCGACCCCGATGGAGGCGATCTTGGCATCGCCCACCCACACGCCCGTCTCGCCGGCCTGGCGGCGCGCCGCAACGCCGAAGTCGCCGCAGGTGGCCATGACCAAATCCTCGAGCCGTCGCATGTGCCGGTGCACGTCCCGTCCGCCGCGTCCGAGCTTGACGATCGGATACGCCACCAGCTGTCCCGGGCCATGAAAGGTCACGCCGCCGCCGCGGCCGACGCGAAACACCGGCACTCCCAGGCGAACGTCGGCGCCGCGCAGATCGGCGCTGTCGGCACCGCGGCCGAGCGTGTACACGGGCTCGTGCTCGACGAGCAGAAGCTGGTCGTCGATGCGGTCGGCGATGCGCGCGGCGAGACACTCCTCCTGCTGCGCCAACGCCCGGCCGTACTCGAGCCGGCCGAGATCACGCACCTGCAGCGCCATCCCTACCCCATCACCAGGGCCACCGGATTCTCGAGCAAACGCTTGAGCTCCTCGAGAAAGCGAGCGCCCTCGACGCCGTTGAGCACGCGATGATCGCACGACAGGGTCACCCGCATCGTCTTGGCGACCGCCAATCGGCCCTGGCGCGCGACGGCCCTCTCCTTGATCGCGCCGACGGCGAGGATCGCCGCCTGCGGCGGATTGATGACCGCCGAGAACTCGTCGATGTCGAGCATTCCCATGTTGGAGATGCTGAAGGTCGCCCCCAGCATCTCCTCGGCACCGAAGCGTCCCCCCTGGGCCTTTTCGTTCAGCTCGCGGGCCCGCTTGGCGATGTCGGCGAGCGACAGGCGCTCGCACTCGCGCAGCACCGGCACCAGCAAGCCGTCTTCGACGGCGGTGGCGATGCCGATATTGATCGTCTCGGAGTAGAGGACCGCGCCGTCGTCCCAGGCGGCATTGACGCGCGGCTGGCGTTGCAGGGCGATGGCCGCCGCCTTGATGATCATGTGAGTGACGCTGATCGCGACGCCGAGGCTCATTCCGGTCGCCGTCAGCGACTCGCGCAGACGTAGCGCCTCGCCCATGTCGATCTCGCTGCCGATATAGAAATGCGGCACCTCGCGTTTGGCCTCGGCCATCCGCTTGGCGATCGTCAGCCGCATCTTCGACAGCTCGACGCGCCCGTGAACGGGCGCGTCGCCGGCGCGCGGTACTTTCGGCGCTTCGGCCGCGCCGGGAACCCTCGTGGGCTGCGGCTCCGCTCGGGCCGCTCGGGTCTCGGCCGGCGCCGGCTGCGGCGCCACCGCCGGTTTCGGAGCACTCTTCGCCGGCGCTTCGCGTGGAGTGGACTCCGCCGCCGCCTGCTCCTTCGCTGCCGGCCGGGCCTTGCGGCCATCTCCGGCCCCGATGACGGCGATGATCGCCCCCACGGCCGCCGTGCCGCCTTCGTCGACCCGGATCTCCTCGACCACTCCCGCCGCCGCCGCCTCCAGCTCCATGTCCGCCTTGTCGGTCTCCACCTCGGCCAGAATTTCGCCGCGCTGGACGGAATCACCGACGTGCTTGAGCCAGCGAACGATGGTGCCTTCTTCCATCGTATCCGTCAGCTTGGGCATCGTGACCTCGGTAGACATGAGCGGCTTCCCTTCGCCGCGATTATAGGCAGAGGCGCCCGGCAACCGAAAGACGGCTGCGTGTTTTCGGCAGCGCGGCGGGTGAAACGGAGAACGGCAAACCGGTTCCCCATTTCTTCTGCATCCGCGTAGGTACAGCCGGTTTGAGGAAAGCACCGGACAGAGCCCGGTGCCACCGGACCTTTGGGTCACCCGCAACCTGTCCGGGTGAAAGCTGGGCTACAGCCCGGGCAGCGTGGGTTGGAGCACGGGAGCGAACGACCGCCGATGGACGGGGCACGGCCCGCAACGGCGCAGGGCCTCGAGATGGGCCCGGGTTCCGTAGCCCATGTGCGTGCCGAAGCCGTAGTCGGGGTAGAGCGCGTCCAGCTCCACCATCATCGCGTCGCGCGCCACCTTGGCGACGATCGAGGCCGCCGCGATCGAGAAGCTGCGGGCATCTCCCTTCACCAGCGCCAGCTGCGGCAGCGTGACTCCGGGTACCTGGCGGGCGTCCACCAGCAGGTGGTCGGGGGCCGGGGCGAGCCCGACCACCGCGCGCCGCATCGCTTCCAGCGCGGCGCGATAGATGTTCAGGCGGTCGATCTCCTCGACCGAGGCGACGCCGACGCTCACCGCCAGCGCCTGGGCGCGGATCTCCTCGGCCAGACCCCGGCGCGCGGCGGCGGTCAGCTTCTTGGAATCGTCCACCCCGCGGATACGCATATCCGGCCCACAGATCACGGCGGCAGCCACCACCGGACCCGCCAGCGGCCCCACCCCCACCTCGTCCACCCCGGCCACCCGCGCGAAACCCCGGCCCCAGAGCTCGCGCTCGGGTCGCAGCAGCACGCCCAACCGCGCCGCCTGCCTGCGAACCCTCAGCCCCACACCGCCCCTCCCCTCTCCGCCGAGCTCCGTCAGCTCGCGCGCCGAGCCCACCGACCGCGCAGATAGATCACGAGCTGACTGATGACGGCGCCGCCGAGGTCGATGCCGCTGTCGAAGACCGACGACGTGCGGCTCGGCACGAAGAGCTGGTGGAACTCGTCGAGCAGCGCGTAGCCGCCGGCGAATGCCGCCGCTTGCAGCGCCCAGGACAAGCGCCAGCGGGGCTCGCGGCCGCGCCGCAAGGCCCAGAACAGAAGCGCCCCGAGGACGAAGAACTCGCTGAAATGAGCCGTCTTGCGCACCACCGTGTGAGCGATCGTGAAGCCGGGGCCGGTGATGCCCGGAAACAGGAAGCGTAGCACCGGGTCGATGTAGCGATTGGTGTTGCTGGCCGAGAACGGATCGGTGGACAGGAGCGAGATGAACAGCATCCACAGCGCCACCGTCCCCCAGTAGCGCCCGAGCTCGAACCAGGTGGGCGGCGGATTCTCGTTCGCCATCGCCGCGGCGGGAACCGCGCTGGGGGACTCGGCATTCACTCGGATCTGCTCCCGAAACGCCTTACTACCCGCTTCGGCCGCGCCGCGCCAGCGCTGCGAGTCGACTTCTCCGCGCAAAGCCATTAAGAAGCCACTTGCAGATGTCGCGCTTCGGCTTGCTCCTGCTCCTCCTGCTCGCACTCTTGGCTGCTCTGCTGCTGTGGTGGCGACACGCGCCCGCGCCGCGACCCGCTGCGACGACGCCCTCCCCCACCGCGGCCGCGCCGGCGCCGGCCGTCACCCCCGTGGCCGGCACGCCGACCCCGCCCGCCTTCCGCCTCGCCGGCGTGGCCGTCGGCACCGGCGGTTCCTACGCCGTCCTCGAGGACCCCAACGGCGTGACCGCGCTCTATCGTCTCGGAGACGAGATCAGCGGCCTCGGTCGCCTCACCCGCATCAAGGAGCAAGAAGCGCTGGTGGAGACGACGAGCGGGCCGCTCGTCCTGCGCGTGCGGCCGGCGTCGACGCCGACGCCGGCGATCACGATGCCGGACGTTGCTGCGCCGGAGGCGGAACCGTCTTCGCCCCCTTCCCCCGCTGCGGACGACAGCGATCTAGAATCGTCGCCTTGAGACGCTCGGGGTCGACCGGCTTCTTGAAGATCACGCTCTCGAGGCCTTCGAGACGGCTGCGCTTGATGACGTGGTCGCGATCGTAATAGTACCCGGTCATCAAGATCACCGGAATCTGGCCCCGCCGCTTGATCTCCATGAACAGGTCGTAGCCGTCGAGGTCGGGCATCACCACGTCGCTCAGGATCAGATCCACGGTGGCGCGATCGAGAAGCTCCAGCGCCTCCAGCCCGCCGCCGGCGGTGAGCACCTGGCAACCCTCGGTCACCAGCAGGTCGCGCAACGAGCGGCACACGCCGGGATCGTCGTCGACCACGAGAATGCGCAGCCCGGCCAGTGCCTGCTCTCCCGTCGGCTTCGGGCGGGCGCCGAGGTCGGTCATCTGCCGCCCCGACAGATACTCCTTGGTGCCGTACTCGCCGCCGTGGGCGAGGTCGACCAGGCGGTTGATGACGATCTGGATCTGGTCGATCTCGCGCCGGATGGCTTCGACGCGCTCTTCTTCCAGCACCGCCTGCTCGTCGCTGGCCGCGGCTTGCACGAAGCGACTGAGCAACTGGGTCTGGTTGAGGATGATCTCGAGCGGCGTGTTGATCTCGTGGCAGAGCGCAACCGTGACCTCGCCCAGGGTCGCCAGGCGGTCGCGGCGCCGGATCTCGCGCAGATCCTTGCCGAAGCCGATCGAGCCGATCTCGATCCCCTCGTCGTTGCACAGGATCGAGCCCGAGATGGCCACCGGCAGACGCTGTCCCCAACGGTCGACGAAGATGGTCTCGAAGTTCTTCACCTTCCCCGGTCCGCCCCACTCCTCGCTGCGCATCGCTTCCATGACGCGGTGCGCTTCCTCGTACGAGGGGTAGAGCCGCAGCACTTTCTGGCCGAGGATCTCCGCGGCCGTGTAGCCGAGGTTCTTCTCCGCCCCGTCGTTGTAGAACATGATCCCGCCCGAGCGATCGACGGCGACGACGATGTCCGGCGAAGACTCGATCAACCGTTCGAAATACTCGGGGGGGAAGTGGTGAAGTCCCGCGAGCGACGCTGAAGTCGTAGATCGCGACATGGGAATCTGCCGTCGCTGTGATCAGTGGGGGTTGCGAAACCCGGGCGGCCGGACGAAGGTGTCATGCCGTCCCGGCGGCGTCGGGACCCGCTCGCGCTGCTTGCGCGTCAGCCGCAGCAGCACCTTCATCGACGTTTCGAGCTCTTCGATCGGCTTGACGTCGACCAGATCCTCGCGCACCAGGGCGTCGAACACCTCCTCGCCCTTCTTGCTGCGCAGGATCGTGATCGTCCAGTTGTTCGCGCCGACCCCGCCGCAGGAGATGTCGGCCAGCTCCGCCGAGAAATCGGCGCAGTGATGGCACTCCGGTCGCGCGTACTCCTGGGCGCGGCGCAGGTTCATCTCCACCAGCTCGCCGTCGTGCTTGTAGATCTGCACCTTTCCCTTCACGTTGAACTGGCGAATCTCGCTCAGGGGAATGCCCATCCGCCCCTCGATGGTGTCGAGCATCAAGCCGTCGAAGGTGAACACCTCGCTGCACAGGAGACCGATGTTGAACGCGACTCGCGCCCCATAGCCTTTGAGAAACTTCGTCTGGCGCTCGATGTGCTTCTCCTTCTTGCGCCCGTTGTCGAGATACGACGGGTCCGCCTGCTGCATCTTGCGCACCGGCGTGATCTGGCACGGCACGCCGACGAAGGCCAGCTTCTCCAGCCCCAGCTTCTCGGCGTCGGCCAGCGCCAGGTTGTTGGGACAGTAGGTGTACCACGAGGCGGCGCTGCGGATGATCTCGTCCTCCGTCGTGGCGACCTTGGGACAGGGCTGACAGGGCTTGTCCTTGTCGACGGTGGACACGACCGCACCGTCGATCCGCTCGTTGCGACGCAGCCAGGCCAGCAGCGTGGTGACCACGCCCCCGTCCTCGCAGCGTTCGAGCACGCGCGGATCCTTCGAGCGCGCGGCGACGATCCGGCGGTAGACGCCGAAGGCGCCGCGGTAGGTGTGGTTTCCCGACAGCTCGTCGGCGAAGACGTCGGCGGTCAGATGCGTCTCGCGCTTGCCGAGACGGGGACAGACCTGGGCACACACGTCGCAGCCGATGCCCTCGCTGATGCCGCAGAAATCGAACGCGGCCGTGGCCTTGGCCACCTGTTTCGGCTTGCTGTCGACGTAATCGATGACGTTGTGTGGGCAGACCAGAACGCAGGACCCGCACTCGCAGCAGCTCCCGTACGCCACCACCTCGTTCATCATCTGCTTGAAGGTCGACGGCATCCCCCGCTCCCTGAAAAAAAAGCAGGACGCCTCGGTCCCGCCATACGAAAACCATAGACCCCGCCCCCCACGCTGTCAACGTGCGTCGAAGCGAGATTCAGCACCGCCGGGTCGCCGCCGCGTCGCCCGCACCGTTGCGCGGCCCCGATCGTCGATGCGCACGCGGATCGCGCCGTCGCGATCGGTCCGCAGCAGCCGTGCCCCGACCGCGGCGTAGGTCGACAGCGTCCTCGCGCGCGGGAAACCGAAGCGATTCTCGAAGCCGAGCGACGCCACGGCCCAGCGTGGCCGCACCGCCGCGACGAAGGCGGGCGTGCTCGAGGTGTTGCTGCCGTGGTGCGGAACCTTGAGGATGGAGCTGCGCAGCGGCACTGCCGCCGCCAGCAGCGCCGCCTCGCCCTCCCGCTCGATGTCCCCGGTGAACAACACCCTGGCCCCGGCGCGCTCCACCTCGAGCACCAGCGAGCGGTCGTTCACCGACGTCGAGCCGTCCCGGGGCCCGACGATCCGCACCACGGCATCGCCGCAGCGCCGCTCGCTCCCGGCGGACAGGGCCACGCGCCGCGTGCCCGCGTCGCGCAACGCCTGCTGCAGCTCGGCGAAGTGGACGCTGCCGCGGGCGACGTCGCCGGTCGACCAGAACTCTCGCGGCTCGAACTGCCGGGCGAGGAAGATCAGCCCCCCGTAGTGATCGAACTGGGGATGACTCATCACCAGCGTATCGACACGCGCGATCTTCCGCCGCCAGAGAAAGGGCGCGATCAGCCGCTCGCCGACGTCGAACGAGCCGTCCCCCAGACCGCCGCCGTCGATCACCATCACCGCCGCTCCCGGACACTCGACGATGGCGCTGTCACCCTGCCCCACGCTCAGGAACGTGACCCGAAGAGCGGAGCGCTCGAAACGGTCGCCATACCACCAGGCGGCGTCCGCTCCGGCCAGGAGCAGCAGCGCGACGATCACCTGCGCCCGCTTCTTGCCCTCCAGGCAAAGCACGGCGAGCAGCAGCGCATAGGCGATCCCCAGCTCGGGCACCGACGGCGTCACCACACGCAGCGCCGCGTGCGGCAAAGCCGCAAATGCGCTCACCAGATGGCCCCCGAGCCACAGGCTGGGCCAGGCGGCGTCCACCAGCAGCCCCGCCAGAGCACGGGAGAGCGGATAGAGCAGCGCGGCACTGAGGCCGAGCGCGACGGTCACCGTCCCGAGCAGCGGCACGACCACCGCGTTGGCCAGCAGCGCCACCCACGACACCTGGTTGAAGTGAAACGCCGTCAGCGGCGTGGTGGCGACGAAGGCAGTCGCCGATACCGCCGCGTAGGCCGCAACGATGCGCGCGTGCCGGATCGGGCCGGTGCGCAGGCGTACCAGATGGCGCTCCTCCCACTCGGCCCACCACGGCCAGAACCGTTGCATCGCCAGCACCAGGAAGAGCACGGCGACGAAGGAGAGCTGGAACGAGATGTCGAGCACGGCGCCCGGCCACAAGACCGAGATGACCAGCGCGGCGACGGCGAGGCTGACGAGCAGGTGGCCCCGCCGGTCCACCAGGACCGCACCGAGGAACACCAGTACCATGATGACGGCGCGCAGCGTGGCAATCCCGCCGCCGGCAATGCCGGCGTACAGCACCACCGGTACGACGGCGAGCGCGGTCGCCAGCTTGGGGACGTTGGCTTGCAGCAGCAGCCGGCGGCTACGGCCGAGCAGCCAGCGCCACAGCAGATAGGCGAGCGCCGCCACCAGGCCGATGTGCAGGCCGGAGATCGACAGGACGTGGCTGACACCGGCCGCGGCGAAGCGCCGCCGCAGCGCCGGATCGATCGCCGCCGAGTCGCCGATGATCAACGCGCGCAGAATCGCCCGCTCGTCGCCGCCCAGGTGGGCATCGATGAGCCGCCCCACGCCCCGGCGCCAGACCGTCAGCCAGTCCGACCGCAGCGGCCGTGCGACGAGATCGATGGCCGCGTCATCGAACACGAACCCGGTGACGTAGATACCCCGCCGGGCCAGGTACGCCTCGTAGTCGAACTCGCCCGGGTTGCCGAAATTGCGCGGCCGCCGCAGCCGCAAGCGGAGGCGCAGCCGATCTCCGGCGTACCAATCGCGATGCAGATGGCGCACGGTGACCAAGATGCGGCCGCGCGTCGCGCGCCAACCGTCGGCGGCCCGCACCTCCTCCGCCGCCAGCACCAGGCGCGACCGCGTCGCGCCGCGGTCGGGATCGCGCAACAAGCGCGCCTCGACCACGTGCGTCGCCCTGCCGCACCAGCGGCTGACGTGGTTTTCGGGAAATACCGGGAAGACGACGCGGGCGGCGCTCCAGTTGCCCCAGGCGAAGACGACCAGCGCGAGCGCCGGCAGCCGCGCCCGCGGCACGGCGGCCACGACGAGCCCGCCAACGGCGAGAGCGCCGAGAAGGCCCGGCGGGAGAACCAGGCGCCAGCCGCCGAGAAGCTGCCCGGCCAGCAGCGCCACGGTCAGCGGAATCAGGGGCGGCAGCCGACTCGCCGCCGGCCCGGGTCGGGGCGAATGATTCACAGGCGCGGCCGCTGCCGCCGGCTCCCAGTGTGCGCTCGCCCGCATGACGGTGCCGCGCCTCGCTCACGCCCGCCGGTTCACGACTCCTTGTCGCGCGCCGCCGCCTTTGCCGCCGCGCTCGCCTCGGCGAGGTGCTCTCGGATCTGCTCCGCGAGCGTGGTCGAGATTCCCGACACCTCGGCCAGCTCCGCCGCGCTGGCCTCGCGCACGCGGCGCAGGCTGCCGAAGTGACGCAGCAGCCGCCTGCGGCGCGTGGCGCCGATGCCGGGGATATCGTCCAGAACCGAGCGCAGGCGCTCCTTCGCGCGCAGGCTGCGGTGGTAGGTGATGGCGAAGCGGTGGGCCTCGTCACGAACCCGCTGCAGCAGGAAGAGTGCGCTCGAGTTGCGCCGCAGCACCACCGGGTTCTTACGCCCGGGGAGAAAGACGCGCTCCTCGCTGCGTTGCACCTCGGCAGCCCGCGCGTCGCGCTCGACCCGCATCTTCGCCAGACCGACGGCGTCGACCTCGTTGATTCCCAGCTCCTGCAGGACGCTGACGGCGACGTTCAGCTGTCCGATGCCGCCGTCGACGACGAGCAGATCGGGGTACCCGCCCTCCACCTTGGCGCGCTCGAAGCGGCGTTTCAGCACCTCGTACATCATGCCGAAGTCGTCGGCCCCCTCGACGGTGCGAATGCGGAACCGCCGGTAGCGATTCTTGTCGGCCTGGCCCTCGTCGAAGGTGACCATCGAGCCGACCGCCAGCGTGCCCTGGATGTTGGAGATGTCGAAGCACTCGATGCGCTTGGGGGCGTTGCGCAGGTGCAGCCGCGTGCGCAGCTCCTCCATCATCCGCTCCTGCTGGTGATCGGCGTCCTGCCGGGCGCGAAAGCTCTGCTGCGCATTGCCGGCCGCCATCGCCAGCAGGCGCACCTTGTCGCCGCGCTGCGGCCGGGCCACCTCGACGCGGCGGCCGCGCTTCTCGCCGAGATACTCGGCACGGACCGGGGCGTCCTCGAGCTCGATCGGCAGGAGTATCTCGTCGGGCACGTAGCGATCGCCCTGGTAGAACTGGGTGAGCAGCTCGGCGAAGACCTCGTCGTCATCGAACTCGAAGTCGTCCAGCTGGTAGGCCTGGTTGCCCGTCAGCTTGCCGTTGCGGACGAAGAGCACCTGCGCCTCGATGAAGCCGCCCTCGCGATAGATGCCCCAGACGTCGTGGTCGCCGCCGCGGTGCGACAAGACCTGCTGCGGCTCCTGCGTCTTCTCGATGGCGCGGATCTGGTCGCGCAAGCGGGCCGCCTCCTCGAAGCGCAGCGCGGCGGCCGCCGCCGCCATCTCCTGGCGCAGCTGCCGCACCAACAGCGGGCTCTTCCCCTCGAGCAGCAGCATGGCCTCGCGCAGGTGGCGCTGGTAGACCGCCGCGTCCACGGGCAGGCAGCACGGCCCCAGGCAGCGCTTGATCTGGTACTCCAGGCACGGCCGTGACCGGTTGCGAAAGACGCCGTCGCTGCAGGTCCGCAGCGGGATCACCTTGCGGATGGTATCGAGCGTCTCCCGCACCCCCGCGGCGGAGGAGAACGGCCCGAAGTAGCGGCTGCCGTCCTTGACGATCTTGCGGGTGACGAGGATGCGCGGCCACTCCTGGTGGACGGTGACCTTGACGCTGACGTACGACTTGTCGTCCTTCAGGCGGATGTTGTAGCGCGGCTTGTACTGCTTGATCAGGTTGTTCTCGAGGATCAGCGCTTCCTTGTCGCTGACGGTGATCAGCGTCTCGATGTCGGCCACCTTCTGCACCAGGAAGCGCACCTGGACGCGCTCGTCGCCGCCGCGAAAATAGCTGCGCACGCGGCTGCGCAGGCTCTTGGCCTTGCCGACGTAGATGACCTTGCCGTGCTTGTCCTTGAGCAGGTACACGCCCGGCTGCGCCGGCAGCGTGGCGAGCTTGTCCTCGACCGGGCTCGGCCGTGCCGGTGTCTCGGCGACCGGCTCCTGCGGGGCCACCTCGGGCGTAGTATCGACGTCAGATTCCACGGCGGACCGTCAGACGCTCAGCGTATACCGGCGGCACGCCGCCCGCAAAATGGCGGGCGGCCAAGTGCTTGGCCCTACGGCGTCGGGCTTGGTGTCGGCGTCGGCGTGGGCGTAGCGGCGGCGCAGCCGCCGGCGCCGGCCTGATAGTGCGCACCGATCTGCTGATCGGTCAGGGCGCTGTCGTAGATCGCGACCTCGTCCAGCCACACCGGCGTGTCGCTCGACGGGCAGCGCGCCGGATCGTCCTGACTGTAACAATAGAGCCGTGCCGTTGCCGGCGCGTTCACGATCGCTCCGAGGACGCCGGCGTTGGTGCCGTCGAGCTGTCCGTCGATGAACACCTGGAGGCCGCTGCCCGCACCGCTGCCGTCGTAGCGACAGACGACGTGATGCCAGGCACCGTCGTTGATGACTCCGGCGCTCTGCACGAACTGATACCCGCCGGCCAGATTGACATAGCAGCGCACCTTGCCGGGGGCGTCGTAGGAGCCGAGCATGAGGTACGAGCGCCGGGCCGCGAGCGCGTCCCACTTGGCGATCAAGCCGAAGTCCGTCGCACTGCCGGTGTACTTCACCCACGCCTCCCAGGTCATGTCGCTGTCGGCGATCGCCGTGAACGCGTTATCGCCGAGATCGATGTGCCCACCCGTCGACTCGACGGCGGCGTTCGGATCGCCCTGGATCGCCCCCGCCTCGCCGGTGGTGACGGCTCCGCTGTAGGCCCCGTCCGCGTGCCCGGTGGCGTCGACGGCGACGCCGCCGGCGTCGCCGAGACGGTAGTAGACCTTCGGGGCGTCGGCGAGGATCACGTTGGCGTAGCAACTGGCCGAGGTTGGCGTTGCCGTCGGCGTCGGCGTTGCGGTCCGCGTGGGCGTATCGTCGAGGCCCGCTGTCGGCGTCATCGTCGGCAACGGTGTGCTCGTCGCCGTCACCGACGGGGTCGGCGTGACCGTGGGCGTCATCGTCACCGTCGGCGTTTCGGTGTTGGTCGGCGTAGCGCTGGCGGTCGGTGTGCGGGTCGGGCTGCTGCAGGGCAGCCAGTTCACCGCCGCGCCGCCGTTCTGGATGGTGTTCGGCGAGCCGTCCGCCGGTGTCGCGCACACCATGTCGACCGTCAGCGCGTAGCCGTCGGACGAGGCGGTATCCGTGACGCTCATGTATAGCCCGCTGGTCGGCGTCGTTCGGAACGAGACGTTATTGAAGATGAAGGCCGTCGCCGCACCCGGGTGGGAGACGGTCAGCTGCGTGGCTGCCGTCCCGTAATTTTGGAAGGTGACATAGTCGAACTTGCTGATCGTGCCGCCGCCGATCGTCAGAAGCACGTTGTCCAGTACGAGGTTGTCGATATCGACCCCGGCAACCACCAACGCCCGGCCGCCGCCGACCACGGTCGGCGTCGCGACTTCAGGCGATTGCAGCTGCCCGTTGACGTAGGCGTTACTGGTCATGCTCACACCGGCCACATTGGCGAGCTGCACGTTCTGGAAGTGGGAGCTACCGCCGCCGCCAGGGGCGTTGAAGCTCAACGCCTGCGCCCCGCTGCCGTCGAGCACCACCGTGTGCGTCCCGGAGGCCGCAAACGCCGCCGGGTTCGAGAAGCTGCCGTTGTAGAGGTTAGGCTGGCTGAAGTCGCCCCCGACCTGCAGCACCCCCGCCGTCAGACGCCCGTCGGTGCTACCGCCC
>CAZYMF010000060.1:0-21861 GCA_964648215.1 uncultured Binatia bacterium (SeqCode)
TTCGGAGAGAACATACGATGGGACGAGTGACGGTCGGCTACCAGGACGCCTGCGTCTACCCGCTGTGGGTGACGCGAATGAACGTGCGGCTGTGGAAGTTCATGGGGGCCTCGGCGGTGTGGTTCCCCGATCACTTCATGAGCCTCACCCCGCCGCAGGTGTGGCGGCCGGAGCTGACGCCGGCGGCGCGCGTCGTGCCCTCGCTCGACGCGCTCTTCGATCCCGTGCCGGTGCTGGCGCTCACCGCGACGCGGGTCCGCGGCATCGATCTCGGCACCTCGGTCACCGAGGCGATCCGCCGCCACCCGATGTCGCTGGCGCAGTCGTTCGTGACCCTCGATCACATCGCCAAGGGTCGCGCCATCCTCGGCATCGGCAACGGCATCCGCGAGAACACCGAGCCCTACGGCCTGCCCTTCGAGAAGCTGCTGCCGCGCCTGGAGGAGGCGCTCACCATCATCCGCCTGCTGTGGGGCAGCGGCGGCCGCCCGGTGAGCTACGAGGGGCGCTTCTGGCGCCTGCGCGACGCCGTGTTCGCCCTGCCCCTTTACAAGGGTAGGCCGCCGCGTATCTTCATCGGCGCGCATTTCCCCCGCATGCTGCGCCTCACCGGCCGCTTTGCCGACGGCTGGCTGCCGGGGCAGAGGGTGGCGGCGGAAGAGTACGGCGGTCGCCTGGCGATCATTCGCCAGGCGGCGCAGGAGGCCGGCCGCGACCTCGCCGGCTTCACGGCGACGCAGACGATGCTGATCGCGCTCGGCGACGGCCGCGAGCAGGTGCTCGAACGGGCGATGAAGAGCCGCTTCTGCGCCGGCATGGCCCTCGGCGTTCCGGCCGACGTGTGGCGCGAGCACGGCCTCGCCCACCCGCTCGGCGACGGCCACCGCGGCTTTCTCGACGTCGTCCCGTCGCGGGTGACCGACGAGGAGATCGACCGCGCCGCCGCCACCATGACCCCGGAGCTGCTGCTGACGCTGATGTACGCCGGCAGCCCGCAGCAGATCCGCGACGAGGTCGCCCCACTCGCCGACGCCGGCTGCCGCCACTTCATCCTCGCCAACGCCGGCGCCAGCTTCGCCGGCTCCGGCCCCCGACAGCAGCTCCGCCTGGCGTCGCTGATCCGGATGCTGAAACGGCTGTAACGTGGCAGGTTGTTCGTCGTTAGTTGCTAGGTCGTTATGGGAATAGATAGCCTAATAACGTGGCAACCTAACAACCAACAACCTCCCGACCGACGGCGGCGCAGAACTCGGTCGTCGTCGCCGTGCCGCCCTGGTCGCGGGTCAGCGATCGGCCGGCGGCGTAGACCTCGGCGATGGCTGCCTCCAGGCGGCGGGCGGCCTTCGAAAACCCGAGGTGGTCGAGCATCATCGCCGCCGATAGCAGCGTCGCGGTGGGGTTGATGGCGTTCTGGCCGGCGATGTCGGGGGCGGAGCCGTGCGCCGACTCGAAGTAGGCGTAACCGTCGCCGTAGCAACCGCTCGCCGCCAAGCCCAGCCCGCCGACCAGACCGGCGGCCGCATCCGACAGGATGTCGCCGTAGAGATTGGGCAGCACCACCACGTCGAGCTCGTGCGGCTCGGCCACCAGCCGCCGCGCGAAGTCGTCGACGATGAACGTCTGCACCTCGATGTCGGGGTACTCGCTCGCCATGCGCTCCACGCGCTGGCGGAACAGCCCGTCGCTCTGCGGCAGCATGTTGTGCTTGGTGCCGCAGGTGACGCGCCCCGGCCGCCCCTGCGCCTTGCGCTTGCGCGCGAGCTCGCAGGCGAAACGGGCAACCCGGTCCGTTCCGGCCTCCGTGATCACCTTGAGAGCGAAACGTCCGGGAGCCATCTCCGCCACCGGACGGCCGGCGGTGAAGCTGTTGAGGCCGAGAGGGGCGAGATCCTTCACGTCGCCCTCGACGCCGACGTAGAGGTCCTCGAGATTCTCGCGCACGATGACGAAGTCGATCCCCTCGGGATGCGCCAGCGGGCTGCGGCAGCCGCGCAGATGACGCGACGGCCGCACGTTGGCGTAGGTCTGCTTGCCCCAGCGCAGGTAGAAAAGGGCCGGCGCGCTCTTGCCGCTGGTGGCGCCGAACAGCGTGGCGTCGGAGGCATCGATGGCGGCGCGCGCTTCGTCGGGGAAGAGCGAGCCGCACTCGTCGAGCCCGCGCTGGCCGACGGGCGGCCGCAGCCACTCGATGTCGACACCGAGGCGATCGATCAGCTCGACGCTCGGGCGGATGGCTTCGGGAGCCGCGTCCTCGCCCTCGATCACCACCACCCGCTTGCGCGTCACCGCCCGTCCTCTGCCGCGAGCCGCTGCTTGAGCACCTCGAGCAACCCGCCCTGCTCGATGATCGCCAGCATGTCGTCGGTGTAGGGCTGAGCCTGCAGCTCGACGCCCTGGGTCAGGTTGCGCACGCGCCCGCGGCGGATGTCGCACTCGATCTCGTCGCCCTCCGCGCAGGCGGCGTGGATTCCCGGACACGCCAGGTTGGGAAAGGCGATGGCGACGCAGTTGCGGAAGTAGATGCGGCCGAACGACTCGGCGACGACGGCGCCGAGGCCGAGCAGCTTGAGGTTCTCGGGCGCGTGCTCGCGGCTCGAGCCGCAGCCCCAGTTGCGCCCGGCGACGATGACGTCGCCCGGACGCACCTGCTCGACGAACTCGGGTCGGATCTGCAACACCGTTGGGCGGCGCTCCTCCCAGGGCAGCGACAGCGTGTTCCACGGCGCCATCACGTCGGTGTCGACGTTGTCGCCGAACTTCCACACGCGGCCGCGTATCGTCGTTTGCATCGCCGGCCTCACGAGAGGTTGGTGTCGCTCCAGTACTCGCGCGGATCGACGATGCGTCCGGCCACCGCCGCCGCCGCCACCGTCGCCGGCGAGCCGAGGTACACCTGGGCGTCCTGACTCCCCATGCGGCCGCGGAAGTTGCGGTTGGTCGTCGACAGACACACCTCGTCGGCCGCAACCACGCCGTTGTGGCCGCCCGGGCACGCGCCGCAGCCGGAGGCGGTGATGGCCGCGCCGGCCGCGAGCAGGGTCTCGGTGTACCCGGCCCGCGTCGCCTCCAGATACACTCGCTGCGACGCCGGCGTCACCAGCAGGCGCGTGTCCGGATGCACCTTGCGCCCGCGCAGAATCGCCGCGGCCACCGCGAAGTCCTCCAGCCGCGCGTTGGTGCAGGAGCCGAGAAAGGCCTGGTGCACGCGCAGCCCGGCGACCTCGCGCACCGGCTTGACGTTTCCCGGGTTGTGCGGGCAGGCAACCTGCGGCTCGAGGTTACCGACGTCGACGCGATGCGTGGCTTCGTAGACCGCGTCGGCGTCCGGGCCGAACGGCGCCGTCGTCACACCGCGCTCGCTCAGATACGCGCGGGTGACCTCGTCGGCGGCAAAGAAAGCGAACTTGGCTCCCAGCTCCACGCCCATATTCGCCATCGTCATGCGGCTGGCGACCGACAGCCGTTCCGCGACCGGCCCGGCGTACTCGATGGACCGGTACTGCGCCACCTCGGTGCCGAACTTGCCGGCCAGGTAGAGCATCAGATCCTTCGACATGATCCCCGGCGACGGCTCGCCCTCGAGCGCGAAACGAATCGTCGGCGGCACCTGCAGCCACAGCTCGCCGGTGGCGAGCACGTAGGCCATCTCGGTGAGACCGATGCCGGCGCCGGCCGCGCCGACGGCCCCGTAGGTGGTGCTGTGCGAGTCGGTGCCGAGCACCAGATCGCCGGGGCGGATGAACCCCTGCTCGGTCAGCACCTGGTGGCAGATGCCGGCGTGGCCGAGGAAGTGGCGGATGCCGAACTGCTGCACGAACTGCCGCGCCAGCGCGTGGCCGCGCGCCATCTGCTCGCTCGGCGCGGGAAAGTAGTGGTCGAGGATGACGATCACCCGCTCGGGATCGAAGACGCGCGACACCCCGAGCTTGAGCAGGCTGAGGGCGCACAGCGTGAAGGCCTCGTGGCACATCACGCGATCGATGCGGGCGGTGACGTAGTCGCCGGCGGCAACCGTCCCGCGCGCCGAGGCGCGGGCGAGAACCTTCTCCGCCATCGTCATGCCCATTTTGCGGATCCTCGCGCGACCGCCGTTGCGGCCCTGGCCGTTCTTAGCACCAATCCTCGGGGTGATGCGAGGAGGAGGAGCAGAGAAGAGAAATCAGAAACAGTCATCATGACGCCGCTGGCTTCACCCGACAGGGATGAAAATGACGCGCAGCGTGGAACCAGGGAAGAACCTATCTTGAAGGGTTTCCTCTCCCGGATGGGAGAGGATCAAGGTGAGGGGGATTCGATCATGCCGAAGGCGTTCGTGTACGCGAGCCACCCGCCTCAGCCGCGCGGCCAGCGCGGCGCGCGCTTCTCGAAGAACGCCTGAAACCCCTCGGCCATCTCCGGGGACATGATCGAGCGGCGGAACATGTTGGCGTCGGGCGGCGGCAGGCGGCGGTTGATGTCGTCCTTCACCATCTCGCGCGACTTCGGCCCGGTGAGGCGGATCTGCTCCAGCGTCCACGCCAGCTCCTGCTCGAAGCGATCGTGCGCCACCACCTTGCCCACCAGACCCAGCGCCGCCGCCTGGTGCGCATCGATGACCGCGCCGGTGAACAGCAGGTACTTCGCCTTGCCGAGGCCGACGTACTCGGCGAGGCGGGCGGCGATCCACGGATCGGGCGCGCCGCGCAGCAGCTCCGGGGCGCGGAACCGGGCGCGGTCGGAGGCGATGCTGAGGTCGCTGAACAGCACCAGGTTGAGGCCGCCGGCGTAGCAGAGGCCGTTGATCGCGGCGACCACCACCTTGCGGCAGCGCTCGAGGTGGCGGAACGGGAAGTGATCGGTCGGATCGAGCTCCTGCGCCAGCACCTCGGCGTGCTCGCTCTGCCCGCTCATGTCGCCGCCGACGGCGAACACGTCGCCGGTGCCGGTGAGGCAGAGGGCGTCGAGCTCCGCATCGCCGTCGGCGAGGATCGCCGCGCGCTTGAGCCCGCGGTACATGTCCTGGCCGATGGCGTTGCGCTTGGCCGGGTTGTCGATGCGAACGTGCAGGACGCGCTCGGCGACGTGCGCGCGCAGGTGCTTCGTGCCCAGATCGACGCTGCTCATTTCATCTCACGCTCCTTTCGGCCGCTCGCCGATCACCTCGGCGGCCGCCAGCGCGGCGATGGCCTGGTCGTCGAGGCCGAGGAGATCGCGCAGGACCTCGCGGTTGTGCTGCCCCAGCGTCGGCGCCGGCGAACGGATCCATCTGTCGACACCGCCATAGCGGAACGGCACGGTCGGAATCGGGTGGGTGCCGGTGGCGGGATGGGCGCACTCCTCGAAGAAACCGCGCGCGCTCATCTGCGGGTGGCGGCTGGTCATGCGCGGATCGACCACCCGGGCCGCGGGCACGCCGGCGGCGACGAGCTGCTCGACGGCTTCGGCGAGCTCGCGGTCGGCGGCCCAGCGCCGCAGCTCGTCGTCGATGCGACCGTGCGCCGCCCGTCTCCCTTCCTGGCTCGCGAGGGCGGCGGCGTCCGCCCACGCCGGCCCGCCGAGGACGGCCTTGAGCGCCTGCCACTGCGCCTCGGTGGCCACCGACAGCGCCAGCCACTGATCGCTGCCGCGACACGGGTAGAGACCCTGCGGCGCCGCGCCCGGCGAGCGGTTGCCGTCGCGCTGTAGCAGGTTGCCGTAGGCGGTGAGCTCGATGACCTGCTCGGCGGCGGCGTTGAGAGCGCCCTCGACCATGGTGACCTCGACGTGCGCTCCCTGCCCCGTGCGCTCGCGCTCGGCGAGAGCGACCAGCAGGGCGAAGGCCGCGTGCATGCCGGCCAGCGGATCGCACGGCCCGCGCTGGATGCGTGGCTGATCGCCGGCGTGACCGGTGATCCAGGCCAGGCCGGTGAGCTGCTCCATCGTCTGGGCGAAGCCGGTGTTGTCGCGCCACGGCCCGGTGAGACCGAAGGCCGGCATGCGCACGAGGATCGCCCGCGGGTTGACGGCGCGAATCGTTTTCCAATCGAGGCCGAAGTTGTCCAGCACGCGCGGGCTGAAGTTCTCCACCAGCGCGTCGGACTTCGCCAGCAAGCGCTTGAACAGATCCAGGCCGGCGGCATCGTTGAGGTTCAGCGTCAGCCCGCGCTTGTTGCTGTTGGCCGAGAGAAAGAACGGGCTGTACTCCCACCAGCGCTCGTGGCCGAGGAAGACGCCGCCGGTGTAGCGCATGCCGTCGGGGCGTTGGATCGACTCGACGTGGATCACGTCGGCGCCGAGCGCGGCGAGCATGTGCGTCGCCGACGGCCCCGCCCACCAGTTGGTCATGTCGAGGATGCGCAGGCCGACGAGCGGGAGCTGCTTGGGAGCCGTCGGCGTCACGCGGGGGCGCGACCGCGGCTCGACGCGGCCGCTGTGCTCGCCGTGCCGCGGCGCCGGCCGCGGCCGCGGCGGGCTCTCGCCGTCGATCCGGTAGGGCGGGCGAGGATGGGTGAAGGTGTCCGCAGGATCGCGCACGAAGACGCCGCGCGCCGCGAGCTGCTCGTGCCGTCGAACCGTGTCCCCGTTGCAGATCGGCGCCACCGGGATGCGCAGCGCCGAGGCGCGCGCGACGATCTCCGCCGTGGTGTGCCGCGTGGTCCACGCGTGCACGATGTCGTTCCACTCCTCGAAGCGCACCATCCGGCCGTAGACCAGCGCCAGCTCCTGGTCGTCGAGCAGATCGGGGCGCTCGATCAGGACGAGGAAGTCGCGGAACTGCTGGCCGGAGTTGGTGCAGAAGCCGACGTAGCCGTCGGCGGTCGGCTCGATCGACGGCGTCTCGATCGTGCGCGCGGGGCCGGGCGGATCGGGCCGGCCGAACAGGCTCCAGAACAGGTCGAGGAAGTTGGTCGACGCCAGCGACATCGCCTCGAGCAGGGAGAAGTCGACGTGCTCGCCGTGGCCGGTGTGCCGGGCGCGATGGACCGCCGCCAGCGCGGCGACGGCGGCGAAGGTTCCCGCCACCCACTCGGTGATGCGGCCGCCGGCCTGAAACGGCTCGCCGTCGGGTAGGCCGCGAGTGCCGGTCGAGCCGGACTCCGCCTGAATGGTGAACTCGGTGGCGGGACGGCGGCTCCACGGCCCGCCGCGCCCGAACGGGGTCAGCGACAGCAGGGTGAGCCCGGGAAAGCGAGCGGGGAGGTCGAGGCGGTCGATGACGCCGACGTCGAAGCTGTCGACGACGAGGTCGGCGCCGGCAACGAGATCGAGCACGGCCGCGTCGGCGGGAGCGCCGAGGATCGAGCGCTTCGACGCGTTGAGAAAGCGGAACAGGGCGCCGTCCTCGCCGCCCAGATCGGCGCCCGACGCCGACCAGCGCCGGAGCGGATCGCCGTCGGGACTCTCGACCTTGATGACGTCGGCGCCGGCGTCGGCGAGCAGCTTGGTGGCGTACGGGCCGGCGATCTCGGTGGAGAAGTCGACGACGCGAAGATCGCGCAGCCAGCGTCTGGAATCACTCTCCTCCACTGTTTTGCCCGAACGCATTGGCCGCCCGTCGGAACCTCACCCTGTCCCTCTCCTTGGTAAGGAGAGGGAACCCGAACGCGCAGGTCCGGGCTTTCTCCTGCCGATCCGACTCTCTCGACCGGTTTCTCGCCTTCCGGCTTTGCCCCTTCCTGCTTTCACCTTTCCGTCTTCATCTGAACGCCGGCAACACGTGCTTGCCCATCAGCTCGATCGACTGCATCACCTTCTCGTGCGGGATCTTGTGCGGGTTGACCAGGCACAGCAGCAGATCACAGCCGGCCGCCTCGTAGCGCTTGGCGACCTCGATGCAACGGTCGGGGTCGCCGACCACGGCCGAGCCGGTGTCCTTGATGAAGTCGAAGGTGATGTGATCGAGACCGCCGCTGTCGGCCATCATCTTGAGCTGCTCCGCGTACGAATAGCTGCCGAGATCCTTGCCCGCCATCCAGTCGGCGAGCCCGCCGATGAGGCTGACGGCGGTGCGGACGTACCACGGGAACGACTCCTCGGCATTGGCGAACGCTTCCTCGTTGGTCGCGGCGCAGTGCACCATGGTGAACGTGGCCGCCTGCTCGTTCTTGAACTTGCCCACCGGCTGGGTGCACTCGGCGAGACCCTCGCGATAGAGGTGCAGGCGGTCGGTGAGATCCTCGGGCGGCACGCCGACCGTGAACGAGCACAGGCCGAGGCCGTGACGGCCGATCTCCTTGTGCCCCTCGGGGCTGCTGGTGGCACCCCACAGCGGCGGATGCGGCTTCTGCAGCGGCTTGGGGACGACGCGGCGCGGCCCGCCCATGCGCCAGTGCTTGCCGTCGGCCTGGTAGGAGTCCTCGGTCCAGGCGCCGACGATGTGCCGCAGCGCCTCCGACCACATCTCGCGCGTGGCGTGCGGATCGACGTCGAAGCCCTCGAGCTCGACGCGCGTCGACGAGCGGCCGGTGCCGAACTCGACGCGGCCGTTGCTGATCAGATCGAGCACCGCCACCGACTCCGCCGTGCGGATCGGATGGTTGTACGGTTTGGGAAGCAGCCGCACGCCGTAGCCCAGGCGGATGTTCTTGGTGCGCGCGGCGATCGCGCCGTAGAGCACCTCGGGGTTCGAGCAGTGCGAGAACTCCTCGAGGAAGTGGTGCTCCACCGTCCACACGCTGTGGAAGCCGAGCTGATCGCCGAGCACCGCCTGCTCCAGAGTGTGCTGGTAAGCGAGCCGCTCGCTGTCCTCGTTCCACGGCTTGGCGACGGGGATTTCGTAAAACAGGGCGAACTTCATGCATACTCCTTCCTCGGCGACACCTCGCGCCGCGGCACCGGCCCCTTTTCAAGTCGAGCAGGGTGTGAGATACGTCAAATGACATTTGTCAGTCAAATCAGAGCTCGGGCTCGGCGCTGCACCGAGCGAGGAGGAGCCACCCGATGCTCGAGTTCAGTCCCTACTCCTACGAGATCCACGAGGACCCCTACCCGACCTACCGCGCGCTGAGAGCGCACGCGCCCGTCTACCGCAACGACGAGCTCGGCTTCTGGGCGCTGTCGCGCTACGACGACGTGCTGGCGGCGTTCAAGGAACCGCTGATCTTCTCCAATGCCCAGGGCGTGTCGCTCGAGCGCTCGAGCGCCGGCGAGGCCTCGGCGCTGGCGTCGTTTCTGGCCATGGACCCGCCGCGCCACGATCAGCTCCGGGCGCTGGTCTCCCGCGGCTTCACCCCGCGGCGTGTCGCCGACCTCGAGCCGCGCATCCGCGAGCTGGCGGTCGGGCACATCGATCGCTTCCTCGCCGCGGGACGCTGCGACTTCATCCAGGACTTCGCCGGCAAGCTGCCGATGGACGTCGTCAGCGAGCTGCTCGGCGTGCCCGAAGCCGACCGCGACACCCTGCGCCATTGGGCCGATACGGTGCTGCATCGCGAGGAAGGCAAGTCGGACATTCCGGCCCAGAGCGTCGAAGCCAGCAGGCGCCTGGTCGGCTACTTCGCCGGACTGGTGGCCGAGCGCCGGCAGCGGCGTGAGTCCGA
This sequence comes from uncultured Binatia bacterium (SeqCode), assembly GCA_964648215.1. Taxonomy (GTDB): domain Bacteria; phylum Desulfobacterota; class Binatia; order HRBIN30; family JACQVA1; genus CAZYMF01. The sequence goes on from CAZYMF010000060.1 coordinate 9,498, forward strand.
TCTCCCCAGCGCCCTGCTCGACGCCGAGATCGACGGCGAGCGCCTGAGCGATCGCGACGTAATGGCGTTCCTGTTTCTCATGGTCATCGCCGGCAACGAGACGACGACCAAGCTGCTCGGCAACGCGCTCTACTGGCTGTGGCGCAACCCCGGCGAGCGCGACAAGGTGCGGCGCGATCCCGGGCTGATTCCCAACTGGGTGGAGGAGACGCTACGCTACGACTCCTCGACGCAGATGCTGGCGCGCACGGTGGCGCGCGACACCGAGATGCATGACCGCCGCCTGCGCGCCGGCGACAAGGTGCTGCTGCTGGTCGGCTCCGCCAATCGCGACGAGCGGGTCTTCACCGACTCCGAGGTCTTCGACATCACCCGCGACACCAGCCAGCACATCGCGTTCGGCAAGGGCACCCACTTCTGTCTCGGCGCTTCGCTAGCGCGCCTGGAAGGGCGCGTGGCGCTCGAGGAGATCCACCGGCGGCTGCCCGACTTCGATATCGACGCCGGCAAGCTCGTCCGCGTCCACTCCGCCAACGTCCGCGGTTTCGCCTCGATGCCCATCGAGTTCCCGGCCGGCGGCGCACGGCCGGGTTGTTAAAGCCACCAACCCAACAACCTAGCAACGAACAACCTGCCGGCTGGCCACGAACGTCGGGGGTTGCCCGCGCGCGCCGCGGGCAGTAAGAAGCCCCGCGTGACCTCGGACCGCCTCCCCCTCGGCCTCGCCCTCAACCTGTGGGATCGCATGACCACGTGGGCCGAGGCCCTCGACATCGTCCGCCTCGCCGACGAGATCGGCTACGACGTCGTCGTCATTCCCGAGTCCTTCGGCCGCGACGGCTTCACCCTGTGCGACCGCATGCTGGCGGCGACCACGCGCATTCAGGTCTGTCTCGGCATCGCCAACGTGTTCTCGCGCTCGCCGGCGGTGCTGGCGGCGACGGCGGCGACGCTGGACGAGCTTTCGGGCGGCCGCTTCGTCCTCGGCCTCGGCAGCAGCACCCGCAACCTGGTCGAGGGTTGGCACGGGGTGCCGTTCGGACGGCCGCTGACCCGCATGCGCGAGACGATCGAGATGTGCCGCCGCATCTGGGCGCGCGACAAGAGCGCGTACGCGGGGCGGATCTTCCACGCCGCCGGGGTCAAGCTCGCCTTCACCCCGGTGCGCGAGCGCATTCCGCTCTGGCTCGGCGCCCTGTTGCCGAAGACGCTGGAGCTGTGCGGCGAGCTCGGCGACGGCTGGATGCCGACGCTGCTGCCCGCCGAGTGCCTGGCCGCCGGCCGGCGCGCGCTGGCACGCGGAGCGGCGCGCGCCGGCCGCGATCCGTCGCAGATCACCGTCGCCCCCACGATCAACCTCTTCGTCGCCGACAAGCCGGACGAGGTGCTCGATCTGGTCAAGTTCGCCATCGCCATCTACTACGGCCCGCCCAACAGCCCCTATGCCGTGGCCGCGGCAGAGCTCGGCTACGCCGACGACGTCGCGGCCATCGCGGCCGCGTACGCCGCCGGCGGCAGCGGTGCCGCGGCGGCCGCCGCATCGGATCGGCTGGCCCGGGCGATGAGCATCGCCGGCCCGATCGACTCCTGCCGCGAGCAGATCGAGGGCCTGCTCGCCGCGGGGGCGGATCGGGTCATCCTCGGCCTGCCGGCGCCGACGCGGGAGCAGTGCCGCCCGATCCTCGAGGGCGTCGTGCCCAAGCGGCTGCGGTGAAGCACGAACCAAGGAGGTCCCATGCCTGCCGTCAACCCGACCCCCGAGCAGCTCCAGACCTTTCTCGCCGGCGCCGCAGACCAGACGCCGATCGTCATGATCAACCTGCTCCGCTTCCACGACCGGGCCGCCTACGAGCCCGGGGCCGGCGCGGCGGCGTGCAGCGGCCGCGAGGCCTACGCACGCTACGCCGCCGTGGCCGTGCCGAAGATCCACGAAGTCGGCGGCCGCATCCTGTGGCAGGGCCGGGTCGAGTGCGCCCTCATCGCGGTTGCCGGCGAGCAGTGGGACGACGCCGTGCTGGTCGAGTACCCGTCGCGCCAGGCCTTTCTGGCGATGGTTTCGCAGCCCGACTACGAAGCGGCGGCGGTTCATCGCACCGCCGCGCTCGCCGACTCGCGCCTGATCGCCACCACCACGCTGGTGAGTGCGGTCGATAGTCGAGAGTTGATAGTCGATAGGTGAGGCGAAATTCCCGCCGCGGCATCCGGCTATCGACCATCAACTCTCAACTATCAACTATCGACTATCGACTATTGACCATCGACCAGGACCACCATGCCCAACGACACGCAGCGCGACCTCGACCGGATCCTGGAAGCCAATCGGCACGGCTTCGACGCCGCCATGGGCTTCCGCATCGTCAACGCCGAGCTCGACGAGGTGGTGCTCGAGTACGACGTCGACGAGCGCCACCTGCAGCCCTACGGCATCGTCCACGGCGGCATCCACTGCGCCGCCGTCGAGAGCGCCTGCTCGACGGGAGCCGGCATCAACGCCATGGCTCGCGGCCAGAGCGTCGTCGGCGTCGAGAACCACACCAGCTTCATCCGTGCCGTGCGTGCCGGACGCATCCGGGTGATCGCCAAGCCCCTGACCCGCGGGCGACGCTCGCAGCTGTGGGAGGCCACCGCCCGCAACGAGGAGGGTCAGATCGTCTCCAGCGGGCGCGTGCGCCTGCTCTGCCTCGATCCCGGCAGCGAGCTGGCCGGCGAGAAGGCGGAGGTCAAGCGCTGACGGCCGGGTGGCGGTCGCCGGCGCCGGGGGTCACTCCGAGCCGATGACCGAGTCGAAGAACTTCACCAGATCGCCGTGGTCGTTGCCGGCGTTGAACTCCATCGCCGTGCGCGGGTGCTGGTTGAGGAAGCCGGTGATCATGTAGGGGATGTCGAAGCCCCAGCGCAGATCCTGGCGCATCGGCTCGATGTGCTGCTGGATGCACTGCAGCACCGGACGCAGCCGGTACTTCGGGTTGTGCAGGAAGCCGATCAGCAGCTCGGTCTGGCAGTTGCCGGCGCCGCGACCCAGGCCGGCCATGCTGCTGTCGAGCAGGTTCGCCCCCTTGATCGCCGCCTCGATGGTGTTGGCGTAGGCGAGCTGCTGGTTGTTGTGCGCGTGCATGCCGACGGTCTTGCCGTGGGCGGAGGCGTGCTTCAGGTACAGCTCGAGCAGGTAGTGCACGTGCTCGCTGTAGAAGGCGCCGAAGCTGTCGACCAGGTAGATGGCGTCGACGTCCGACTCGGCGAGCAGCTCGAGCGCCTCCTCGAGCTCGTTCTCCGACACCGTCGACGCGGCCATCAGGTTGACCGTGGTCTCGTAGCCCTTGGCATGGGCGTCCTTCACCATGTCGAGCGCGATCGGCATCTGGTGGATGTAGGTAGCCACCCGGATCATGTCGAGGACGCTGTCCTGCTTCGGCAGGATGTCCTCTTCGAAGTCGCAGCGCTCCGCGTCGGCCATCACGCAGAGCTTCAGCTTGGTCGGGTTGTCGCCGACGATGCGCCGGACGTCCTTCTCGTCGCAGAACTTCCACGGGCCGTACTCGTCCGCCGAGAAGATCCGTTTCGACCCCTTGTAGCCGAGCTCCATGTAGTCGATGCCCGCCTCGACGCAGGCGTGGTAGACGCCGCGCACCACCTCGTCGCCGAAGCGGTGGTTGTTCATCAACCCGCCGTCGCGAACGGTGACGTCGACCACCCGGATCTCCGGGCGGAACGAGATCCACTTGCGGGCGAATTCCTTGTCCTGCTGTGCCTGTGCCATTTAGATCCGTTTCCTCGTCTGTGCGAATGTGGGCGCCGACAGCGCAGGGGAAGCAAGTAGCGCGCCCGGGCCGCTCTGGCAACCGCAGGGCGCCGCCGGTGGGAGCCTGCAGTCCGGAACGGGCTCAATTCGAGTCGGGCTTCAGCGAGTCACCGCGAGGAGCGACCGGCGGGAGCGTGGGGCGAGGCCCCCGTCTCGCGCGGGTCGCTGCCCGCCGCGGCGCACGCCGCGACCAGCTTGCCGACCTCGTCGCCGATGCGCCGGAAGTCGCGCTGGGCAAGCCATTCGGCGCGGAAGACGCTGCCGCCGAAGGCGGCCGCGGCGGCGCCGGCGGCAAAGTAGGCCGCCATGTTCTCCGCGGTCACCCCGCCGCAGGCGAGCAGCTCGATGTCGCGAAAGGGGCCCTTGACTTCCTTGAAGTAGCCGGGACCGAAGGCGCCGGCCGGGAAGACCTTGACCATGGTCGCGCCGGCGCTCCAGGCAGCGAAGATCTCCTGCGGGGTCAAGGCGCCCGGGAAGACCGGCACCTGCCGCGCCACGCAGCGCTCGACGACCTCGGCCACCAGCGTCGGCATGACGACGAAGGTGGCGCCGGCGGCGAGCGCCTCGTCCAGCTCGCGCACGGACAGCACGGTACCCGCGCCCACCATGAGCCGCCCCCGCGCCGCGGCCACCAGGCGGCGGATCAGCGCCGGCGCGTTCGCCGTGTTCATCGTGACCTCGATGGCCCCGAGACCGGCCCCGGCGACGGTGTCGGCGAGCGGCGCGACGTCCTCTTCGCCAATGCCGCGGAGAATGCCGAGCAACGGCAGCTTGCGAAAACGATCGAGGTCCATGGGCGAGGCCAAGCTCGAAGTCTAAAGCGAAAAGCTCAAAGCCGGATTGGGACCAACTCGTTTCTTCGCTTTCAGCTTTGAGCTCTTCACTTTTCGCTTCGTCACTTGATCGCCTGCGGGTTGATCGGCGAGCCGACGGCGCCGGTGACGGGGAGTGGCGGCGCGACGAAGAGGAACTCGTAGACGCCGTCGGCGGCGCAGTCGGCGGCGAGGCCTTCGAGATCGAAGATCTCGCCCACCAGCATCCCCATGTTGACGATGGCCACGCAGTGCAGCGGCTGGAAGACGTCGGGGGTTTCGTTGGGGATGACCTCCGTGCCCCAGGTATCGGTGGCGTAGCCGGCGATCTCGTTCTTTGCCAGCCACTCGGCGACGGTCAGGCTCAGCCCGGGCGCCGGCCCGCCGGCGTACTGCCCCCAGCTGCCCTCGGAACGCACCTGGGCGATTTGTCCGGTGCGGATCAAGACGATGTCGCCGCGCCCGACGGCGACCTTCTCGCCGGCCGCCGCGGCGTCGAGATCGGCGGGGTGGATCGCCTCGCCCGGCTCCAGCCACGGTTTGCCCTTCAATCGCGGGATGTCGAGCAGCACGCCGCGGCTGACGATCTTGGCCTTCACCTTGTCGATGGAGTTGGCGCGGGCGCCGTTGCTGTTCACCCACTCGGGCCCGCGATCGTTGTACATCTTGCCGTCGAAGTAGATGTGCGCGAGGGCGTCCCACTGCGTGGCACACTGCAACGGCATGGTGACCGCGTCGTCGCAGTAGCGCAGGCCGGGGATGAAGTCCTGCGCCCCGCTGGCGACGTCGCCGCCGTCCTGGAGCATGAAGTGCAACGGGTTGGTGCGCCCGCCGAAGCCGCTCTGCGGACCGTTGCTGTCGAAGGGGATGGCCAGCGACAGCACCTTCCCCTGCTTGACCAGGGCGGCCGCGGCCACGACCTTCTCGGGCGTGATGTAGTTCAGGGTGCCGAGCTCGTCGTCGGCGCCCCACTTGCCCCAGTTGCGCAACCGGCGGGCGAGCTCGCGTACGGTGTTGATGTCCATGGGTTCCCCTCCCTACGAGGACGAGGCCGCCCCGCCGTGCGACGTGCGCTCAGCGGTTCAAGAACACCGGGCAGGCGGCGTTGCGCAGCACGTACTCGGTGGTGCTGCCGAGGACCATCTCGATGATGCGGCTGTGCCCGTAGGCGCCGATGAAGAGCAGGTCGTGCTTGTTCTCGCGAATGAAGTTGGCGATGCGCTCCGGGGCGTTGCCGGTCTGCTGCAGCTCGAAGGTGGTCTGTAGCTGGTAGGAGCGCAGGTAGCCTTCGGCCTCCTCCAGGCTCTTGCGACCGGCGGCCTCGTCCTTGCTGACCACCAGCACGGTGAGGGGCTGCGCCAGGGTGACGCAGAACTCGGCCGCCGACTGCATCGCCGCTGCCGCGCGCTGGCTGCCGTCGTAGGCCAGCAGCGGCCGGTTACACTCGTGAAACTCCGTGCTGCAGACGAACACCGGCTTGGGCGACTTGCGGGTCACGCTCTCGGCAGTGCCGCCGAGCAGGCCGGTGGAGAACTTCTCGTTCACGCCGCGATGACCGATGACGACGAGGTCGGCCGTACGGGCGCGCTCGCAGATCTCGTTGGCGACCACGCCCATCGCCAGGATGCGGTCGTGCTCGACGCCCTCCGTGACGGCCGCGTCGGTGAACTCCTGTAGCAGCGCCTCGCCGCGCTCGTGCAGCACCTCGCGCATCTTCGAGCTGAAGTCGAGGTAGGGCTCGAAGCCGAGCGAGCCCGAGATGTCGTGGAAGAACGAGCCCTCGATCGAGACGATGTCGATCACGTGGAGCCCGACCACGGTGGCGCCCAGACGCTTGCCGAGCCAGAAGGCGTAACGCGCGGCGGTGCGGGAATGCTCGGAGCCGTCGATACCGACGAGAATGGTCTTGATCATCAGCACCCCTGTTGCGTCGGGGTCTACACTTTTGCGCCCGGGCCAGCAAGGGCGATGCCTTTACAAGCTCATGCCCCTCCAGTAAGACCTCTTCCATGGCGGCGAAGAACGTGCGCCCGAGCGCTCGCGAGCAGGCGCTGCTCGACGAGCTCAAAGAGGTGGCCAAGGGGTTGGGGTTCGAGGTGCGGGAGGAGCGGCTGCTGCGCGAGGTCGGCTACCGCGTGCGCAGCGGCAGCTGCCGGGTGCGCGAGAAGAACCTCATCCTGCTCGAGCGCGGCCTGTCGCCGAGCGCGCAGATCGACATCCTGGCCGGCGAGCTCTCCGCCCGTCCGCTCGACACCGTCTACCTGTCGCCCGCAGCACGGCGCCTGCTCGAGGGGGCGTCCCCGGAGGCCGCCGGTGCACCGCGTCAAGGATAAGCTCTCGACCGCGGAACGCTTCACCATCTTCAAAGAGCATCTCCGGCGCCAGCGGTTGAAGTCGACGGCCCAGCGCGACGACATCGCCCGCGTGTTCTTCGCCACCAACCGCCACAGCAGCGTGGAGGAGATCTACAACGCGGTGAAGCAGGTCAACCCCGGCATCGGCTACGCCACCGTCTATCGCACGATGAAGCTGCTCACCGAGTGCGGCCTGGCCGTGGAGCGCCACTTCCGCGACGGCCAGGCGCGCTACGAGAGCGGGGTCAACCGCGAGCACCACGACCACCTGATCTGCGAGAGCTGCGGCAAGATCGTCGAGTTCGAGGAGGACCGCATCGAGGCCCTCCAGGAAGAGGTCGCCCGCCGCCTCGGCTTCCGCCTGAGCGGCCACAAGATGGAGCTCTACGGCCGCTGCCGCGACTGCCAGAAGGCGCAGGCCGCCGGTTAGAGCCCTTCGCGTCGCCGTTTCCTCGCCTTCCTTCCCCCCGTTTGACTCCGTCGTTCCGCTGGGCTAATTGAAAATGAGTTTCAAAATCTTCGGAGAGAGACGGGGCATGACGCGCAACCACCAACCGCCACGACACCGCCACCGACGCGGGCGGAGCTGGCTGCTCCTGCCCTTGGCGATCGCCGGCCTCGGGCTCCTCGGCACCCGGCCGGCCGTCGCCGCCGCAACCACCGTCGACGGCGACAGCGTCCAGCGCCTGCTCACTCTTCTCACCGCCGTGGGTGAGGAGTACCGCGAGGGTTTTGGCAACGGCAACACCGTGGCGCGCCCGCTGGAGTACGCGGAGGCGCGCAGCTTCCTGGCCGAGGCGCAGATGCGCTGGCAGGACCTGGGGCTGACGGCCGGCGGCGACCAGGACGCGGTGTCGCGGCAGCTCGCTTCCCTGTCGGCGGACGTCGCCGCCAAAGTCCCCGTCGACTCCGTCGTCAAGCAGGCCGGCGCCCTGCGCGCGTTGATCACGCGCGCCACCGGCATCGCCGAGCAGATCGCGCCGCCGCAACCGCCGTCGCCCCAGCGCGGCGCCGTCATCTTCAAGGAGAGCTGCGCCTCGTGTCACGGCAGCCGCGGCGACGGCAAAGGACCCGACTCGGCCCGCCTCGACCCGAAGCCGGCCAACTTCACCGATCCCGCGTTCATGCGCGGCGAAACCCCCAACGACTTCTTCCACGTCATCACCCTGGGCAAGCGCGGCTCCGCCATGCCTTCGTGGGGCGACGTCCTCTCCCTGCAGGAGCGCTGGGACGTCCTCAGCTACGTCTGGGGACGCGCCCACGACGACGCCCAGCTGGCGGAAGGCCAGGGCATCTACCTGAGCCAGTGCGCCAGCTGCCACGGCAGCGCCGGCGACGGCAAGGGCGCTTACGCCGCCAACCTGCTGACCACGGTGCCGGCCTTCACCGCGCCCGCCGTCCTCGGGCGGCAAACCGACACCGAGCTCTTCGACGCCGTGCGCGACGGCGTTGCGGGCACCGCCATGCCGGCGTTCCGCCACCTCAGCGACGGCCAGCGCTGGAAGGTCGTCGCCTTCGTGCGCACGCTTTCGCTGGGCGGACCGCGCGGAGGCAGCGGCACCGAGGCCGGTGGTGGCGGCGGCACGCGGCGCTTCGGGCGCCTGCTGCGCTTGCTGGGCTCGGAGTACGGCAGCGCCGTTGCCGGCGGCAAGGTCGCCAGCGACCAGGACCTCACCGAGAGCGACGTGCTCGCGAGCCAGATCAGCGCTGGCGCCGCAACCGTGGCCGAGGCACTGCGGACGAACGATCCCGCCGCGGCACAGGCGTTCTCGTCCCAGACCACCCGGCTGTCCCGGCTGATCGCGCAACGGGCCCCGGCGACGGAGGTGGCGAAGCTGATCGACACCATTGCGGCGGGTCTGCCCGCCGACGCGGCCGCCCCGGTGGCGGCGGCAGACGCGGGCCCGGCCGCCCCCGATCCGCTGGCCGGCGCCCGCCGGCTGCTCGCCGAGGCCGCCAGCGCCTACCGCAACCACGACCCGCAGGCGCTGGCCCACGTCTCCGACGCGTATTTCCAGTTCGAGCCGCTGGAGAAGAAGCTCTCCGTCAACGCGCCCGACCTCACCGGCCAGGTCGAGAGCCGTTTCCTCGAGCTGCGCGGCCTGCTGGCCCAGCCGGGCAACGAGGCGCAGGTGGCGACGACGGTGGCCGCCATCGGCGCCGAGCTCGACAAGGTGAACGCGGCCCTGCAGCCGCAAGAGAGCCCCTACGCGCTGTTCGTGCAGTCGGCCACCATCATCCTGCGCGAGGGCTTCGAGATGGTGCTGGTGATCACCGCGCTGCTCGCCTACGTCAAGAAGTCGGGCAGCCCGCGCATGGCCCGCGCCATCCACGCCGGCGCCGGCGCCGGCGTCGCCATGAGCCTGGTGACCGCCTGGGTGTTCGCCCAGCTCTTCCACGAGACCTCGGTGGGAGCCGCCGAGATACTCGGAGGCTTCACCATGCTGCTCGCCGCGCTGGTCCTCTTCTGGGTCAGCTACTGGCTGGTCTCCAAGGCCGAGGCCGACAAGTGGCAGCGCTACATCCAGGGCAAGGTGAAGACGGCGCTCAGTACCGGCAGCATGTTCGCCCTCGGTGGTGCCGCCTTCCTCGCCGTCTTCCGCGAAGGCGTCGAGACCGTGCTCTTCTATCAGGCCGTCTTCGGCGCCGCCCCCGACGCCACCGGCACCGCCGTCAGCGGCCTGCTCACCGGCCTGGTGGCGCTCGCCGCGGTCTACGTTCTGCTCACCCGTTTCGGCATGCGCCTGCCGATCCGTCCCTTCTTCCTCGGCACCAGCGTGCTGCTCTACTACATGGCCGTCGTCTTCGCCGGCAACGGCATCGCCGAGCTGCAGGAGAGCGGGCTGGTCGGCGTCACCCCGGTGGCAGGCGTGCCGCGCATCGGTTTCCTCGGTCTCTATCCCACCGCCGAGACACTCTTCGCCCAGGGCATCCTGGTGGCGTTGCTGCTCTACGCCGTCGTCGTCCTCTGGCGCCGGCGCGCCGCCGGGGAGACGGTAGCCACGCCGGCGGGCGGCACCGCCCTGCTCGACGAGCTCCGCGACCTGCGCCAGCTCGCCGTCGAGATCCGCAGCGAGCTGCGCCGCCACCTCTCCCCTGCCGCCGCCGTTCCCGAGCAGACCAGCCGGCGGCTCGATACGCTGATCGAGCGCGTCGAGATCCTCGAAGGCCAGATGCAGCTCAACCTGCCGGCCAACGGCGGAGCGAAAGCGGCAAGCCACTGAGGGCGCGAATGACGTGGGACGTGCGGGCGGCAATCGCCGCCGTGATGCTGTGTGCGCTGGCGGCGCCCGCCCTGGCGCAGGAAGGCGTATTCCTCACCGAGGAGCAGGCGCCGCACGCGGTCTTTGCCGACGCCACCAGGATCGAACGACACGAGGTGAACGACGACGACGCGCTGCGCGAACGCCTCGAGACCGCCCTCGCCGGAGAGCCGATGTCGGTATGGGAGTCGAAATACGTCTTCTTCGACGTCTGGCACGGCAACGCCCATCTCGGCCGCGCCTTTCTGGTCGAGGAGATCGGCAAGCACCGGCCCATCACCTTCGTCGTCGGTGTACGCGACGACGACAAGGTGCAGGACGTTGCCGTGGTCGCCTACCGCGAGGCCTACGGCGGCGAGATTCGCCACCGTCGCTTCCTCGTGCAGTACCACGACAGGACCGCGACCGATGCGCTGAAACCCTACCAGGACATCACCAACATCGCCGGCGCCACTCTCTCCGTGGAGGCCGCCGGCCGCGCCGTCAAGAAGGCTCTCGCCCTCGCCCGCGTGCTGCCCGACGCGACGCCGACACCATGAAACAACCGTTCGTCGCCCTGCTGTGGGTCGTCTTCGCCCTCGCCGCCGGCCCCGCGGCCGCCGCGCCGGTGACCGAGGTCCACTACACCATGGGCACCTACTTCTCGATCCGCGTCGACGGCGTGGCCGACACCCCGGCGCGCGCGGCGATGCGCCGCTGCTTCACCGAAGCGCGCCGGCTCGAGGCGGTGTTCTCGCGCTTCGACCGCGACAGCGAGCTCAGTCGGCTCAACGCCGACGGCACCTCGGCGCGGGTGACGGTGAGCGAGACCATGGCGGACCTGCTGCAGCGCGCGCTGTTGCTGCGCGATGACACCGGCGGTGCCTTCGACGTCACCATCGGGGCGCTGACGGCCCTCTGGCGCAGGAGCGCCACCTGGCCCGCGGCGGCAACCCTGCGCCGCGACGGGAGCGGCGACCGGGTCCGGCTGCAGGGCCGCGATCTCGTCCGCCTGCGCCCCGGCGTGCGGCTCGACTTCGACGGCATCGCCAAGGGCTACGCCGTCGACCGCTGCGTCACGCTGCTCCGCGCCGCGGGCATCACCCGCGCCCTGCTCAGCCTGGGGGAGAGCAGCCAGTACGCGCTCGGCGCGCCGCCGGGAGAGACCGGCTGGCCGATCGTGGTCCGCGGCACGGCGGCGGGCACGGCCATCGGCACGTTGCGCCTGCGCGACCAGGCCCTTTCCGCTTCGGCCGTGCTCGGCCACAGCCGCGAGCTGGCCGGACACCGCATCGGCCACATCGTCGATCCCGAGAGCGGACGTCCCTTGCGCGACGACGCCCTGGCCGTCGTCGTCGCCGACAACGCCACGGCGGCCGAGGCCTACTCGAAGGCGGTGCTGATCTGGGCCGGCCGGGAGCCGGATCATCCGATCGCCCACCTGCGCCGTTCGCCGCTGCCGTCGCTGGCCGCTGCGCTCTACGTCGACGGCGGCCGGACGAGCGGCTGGCACGCCGCGGCGATTCACTTCCACGCCTATCCCTCGCCCCGGACGATCACCGCCACGGAGGAGCCGCTGTCGTGAAGAGCTTTGCTGCGCCGAGCTACCTGCTGCGCTACGCCCGCGCCGAGGTACGGCTGATCTACACCGGGTTCCTGCTCCTGGCGTTGGTGGGCATGGCGACCATGGCCGCCTTCGAGCTGCACGAGATCGGCCCCACGCCGGCCCGCGTGGCGACCTACTATCGCGGCGGCGACCGCGGCGGTGCGATGGCCTTCCCCAAGACCTTTCGCGAGCTGGTCGAGGTCACCCACTTCCACTCCTTCATCATGGGCATCGTCTACCTCGTGCTCGCGCATCTGTTCATCGCCACCGGCGTCGGCGAGCGCTGGAAGCGAGCCCTCGTCCTCCTCGGCTTCGCCGGTCTCGCCGGCGATCTCGTCTCGCCGTGGCTCGTCCGCTACGTCGCCGCCGGCTTCGCCTATGTGCAGGTTGTGAGCTGGGGCGGCGAGTGGATCGGCTTCGCCAGCTTCGTCTACTTCCCGGTTCGAGAGATGTGGTTCCGCCATGAAGACCAAGAGTTCCCGCCCGAGTAACAGCCCGCACGGGGGCGGAAATCAGAAGGAGGGGCGCGAACTCGCTTCGAGCCCCGACGC
>CAZYMF010000060.1:21961-23910 GCA_964648215.1 uncultured Binatia bacterium (SeqCode)
AAATCAGAAGGAGGGGCGCGAACTCGCTTCGAGCCCCGACGCCCAGCGGAGCAGCGGGCGCGACAGCGACCGCGCGCACGGGGGCGAAAATCAGAAGGACGTGCGCTGTCATTGCGGCAGCCTGATGGCACGGGTCACGGTACGGGGAATCGAGCTCAAGTGCCGGCGCTGCAAGCGCGTCGTCACCGTTCCGGTGGCCGGCTCACGACGCGGCTGGATCGCCGTGGACCTGTCGACGCGGGAGGGGACGGCCATCGGCTGAGCCGGGAAACAGTGTCGGTGTCCGCCACACGACGGACACGAGGCCAGAGACGCGGCGCGCTCCCGTAGGATCGCGCCGGAGTTAGCCGTCCAGAGCCCGGTAGAGCGAACGCTCTCACCGGGCTCTGTCGTTTTGGAACCAGAACCGGCCGCCGACCCAAGCGGCGGCCGGGGACCAAGGAGGGGAAAATGAAACCGACCACCGTCATCACCATCGCCTGCCTCGCCGCCGCCTTGCTGGCGGCCGCGCCCGCCGCGCGGGCGGAGGACCTGTCCGACCGCATCGAGCGCATGGAGCGCGAGCTGCAGGAGCTCAAGCAGCAGCTCAAGGAGGAGAAGGCGGCGCGCCAGCAACAGGAGCAGGCAGCCGCCGCGGCGAAAAAGGAAGAAGAGAAGCCGGCCAGCGTCGTCGCCGATCTTGCCGATCGCGTCAAGGTCGGCGGCTACGGCTCGATGCGGTTCGAAGCTTCCGATCTCGCCGATCAGAAGAACAGCTTCGTCTTTCGCCGCTTCGTCCTCACCACCGATGCCAACATCGCGCCGCGGCTGCGCGCCAACTTCGAGCTGGAGTTCGAGCGTTTTCGCAAGCTCGAGGTGGAAAAATCGTACACGCCGGGCACTGCCGAGCAGGGCATCGAGGCCACCAACCACTCGGAGATCTCGCTCGAGCAGGCCTGGCTGCAGTACGATCTCGCCTCGTGGCTGCGGCTGCGCACGGGAGCGATCCTGGTGCCCCTCGGCCGCTTCAACATCAGCCACGACGACAACCGCTGGGACCTGCCGCGACGCTCTCTGGTCGACCGCGGCGTGCCGGTGCTGCCGTCGACGGCGGCGTGGGACGAGCTCGGCGCCGGCTTCAACGGCGACGTCGACCTCGGCGACGAGGCGCTGCTCAACTACCAGGTCTACGTCATGAACGGCGTGTCCCTCGACAGCGAGTTCGAGCAGAAGATCGAGCAGGAAGGGAACAACCCGCCCAACGTGGTTTCGGAGGTGAACATCAGCCCGTCGACGGGGGGCTTCGCCGAGGACGTGAAGGACGCCAAGGCGGTCGCCGGGCGCATTGCACTGAGCCCGTGGCTGGGCCACGAGATCGCCGGCTCCTGGTACTACGGACAGTACACGCCCGACTTCCTCGGCCGCCAGGATCTGTGGTCGCTGGCCGCCGACGGCCGCACCGGCCACGGGCCCTTCGAGCTCGAAGGCGAGGCCGTGTTCACCCGTTTCGAGGGAACGCAGCAGGTGGCCACCGAGCTGGCCCGGACCGCCATCGATCAGAGCAGCCAGAGCAGCGATCCCGGTGTCAGCTCGGAGGCGGAGTTCGAGCTGAGCAATCTGGCGCGCAGCAAGTACGGCTACTGGCTCGAGGCCCGCTACCGCTTCTGGCCGGAGTTCCTGAACCGGACCGTGCTCGGCAAGCCGTTCGCCAACCCGCAGCTGAGCGCGGTGCTGCGCGGCGAGCAGGTGTGGCTCGACGATCTCGTCAACGAGGTCGATTTCAGCGGCGGCACCCTCACCGCGTTCGACACCAGCAACCGCCGCGTCGACCGCTTCACCGTCGGCCTCGCCTACCGGCCGGTGCCCCTCGTCGTCTTCCAGCTCGCGTACGAGTACACGCAGACCAACGACGGCCAGAGCCTCGCCGGCGTGACCAACTACCTGCCGGCGCGGCCGCACGAGTCGAACGT
>CAZYMF010000061.1:0-7471 GCA_964648215.1 uncultured Binatia bacterium (SeqCode)
CCCTTGATGTCCTGATTCTGATCGAGGGTGGCCCGGCTGTTTTCAAAGATGCCGTTGAGGTCGGTCTCGCCCCAGCTCGAGGAGCTGGTCTTCACCAGCAGCGTCACCTGCAACCCCTTCTTGCCCGCGGTGTCGGACTCGATCGATCGGGTCATCGGGAAGATCGTGCGCTGCTTGAAGTTGCGGGTGATCTGGTGCGGAGCGTAGGTGTTGGCGAGGGGCTCGAGGCCGAGCGCCGGACCCTGGAACAGGCGCACCACCTGGTCGACGACGACGTCGTTGTCGAGCTTCACGCCCCACTGCTCGAGGAAAGGAACGAACTGGTCTCCGGCGCGGGGCGGGATCAGGAACAGGGCGTGCCCGCCCTTCTTCATGTAGGCAGCGAGCGCCTGCATCTCGTGCGCGGTGTACGGCTTTTGCGGGCCGGCGACGAGGACGACGGAGCAGTCGTCCGGCATCGCGGACAGGGTGGCGAGCAGGACCTTCTTGAACTCGTAGTTCTCGTTGGTCAGCCCCGTCTTGAGGCCGGAGAGCCCGTGCGCGTCCTGCGTGTTGTCCGTGTCCGGCTCGCCGTGGCCGTCGATCATGCACACGACCTTGCGGGTGGCGCGGGTCACCTTGATGATGGCGTTGGTCAGGTTCTCCTCGGTGGGCTGCGTCACCTCGGTCGACTCCTTGCCGTAGGCGAGCCGCACGGTGTTGTAGGCGGTGACCTTGTACTTCTCCGCCAGCTGCGGTTGGCGGTCCGGGTCGATCATCTCGAACTTGATCTTGGGCGATTGGTAGGCGTAGTTGCTCAGCAGGTCGCGCAGCTCCGCGTTCACCCCGCCTTCGACGAAGGCCTGGACCTGGAGGTCGCCCTTCAGGTGCTTCACCACGCTCACCGACTGCGGCGAGAGGCTGAAGACGTGCTCGGCGGTGAGATCGAAGCGGTGGTGGTGCCGCGCGGAAACGTAGTTGAGGGCACCGAGGATCGCCAGGAACAGGACGGAGGCGATGACGGTGTTGGCCCCGTACTTGGTCGAGCGCTCGCCGAGGAAGCTGCGCACGGAGTCGAGGCCGGAGCTGAGATAGGCGACCAGGGCGAACAGCCCGAGAAGGGCGTGCGCGCCGATGTAGACCATGTCGAAGGGGCCGTGGGCGCGGGTGAGGAGGGCCGCCACGCCCGCGAACAGGAGCAGAATGACGCCGACCAAGCCGAGAAGGCCGTTGGAGCGCTGCACGGTCACCTCCAGCGGATGGACTCGACGGATCGGTGCGTCAGGAACAGCGACAGCACGATCACGCTGGCAAAGTAGACGAGGTCGCGGGTGTCGATGATGCCCTTCACCATCTCACCGAAGTGCTCGGTCAACGACAGGTAGCGGAGCACGGCGCCGAGGACGGCCCCCGAGGTGTCGGCGGGCCAGGAGATGATGTACAGGAGCAGAAGCGTCACCAGGCAGCTCACGGCGGCGATGATCTGGTTGTCGGTGAAGGACGAGGTGAGCAAGCCGACCGAGAGGAAGGCGGTGGCGATCAGGAGCAGGCCGAGGTAGCCCGAGGCGATGATGCCGATCTCGGGATTGCCGTAGAGCATTAGAATGAGGGGATAGATTCCGGTCAACAGGACCATGATCAACGCGAAGACGAAGGCGCCGAGAAACTTGCCGAGGACGATCGCGGTGATCGAGAGCGGTGAGGTCATCAGCAGCTCGTAGGTGCCGCTGCGCTTCTCCTCGGCGAAGCTGCGCATGGTGATCACCGGAACCAGGATGACGAGCACGACCGAGAGGTTGTGCAGCAGCGGAGCGATGACGAAGTCGTTCAGGTTGAGATGACTCATCGCCTCCGGGTTGCGGAAGCTGCTGTACATGCTCAGGAGGAAGTTGAAGCGCGCCAGCAGATTGAAAAAGAACCAACCGCCGAGGAGCAGGAATCCGGTGAGGACGACGTAGGCGATCGGCGAAACGAAGTACGAGCGCAGCTCCTTGCCGGCAATCGTGAGGGCGTTTTTCACGCGCTGACCTCCGCCACCGCCGCCGCGTGGACCTCTCCGGTGTCCTTGGACACGGCGCGCAGAAAGACCTGTTCCAACGACAGCTCGCGCGTGAGGTTTTCCAGCGTGTCCTCGACCACGACGCGCCCCGCGTTGATGATGACCACCTTCTGGCAGAGCTGCGCGACCTCGGGCAGAATGTGGGTCGACAGAATCACCGTGCGGTCTCGCGCCAGCTCGCGGATGAGGGTTCGGATGTCGATGATCTGGCGCGGGTCGAGGCCGATCGTCGGCTCGTCGAGCACCAGGACCGAGGGGTTGTGAATCAGGGCCTGCGCCAGGCCGACCCGCTGGCGAAAGCCCTTGGAGAGGTGCCCGAGCAACCGGCTCGATACCTCGACCAGACCGCATACCTGTAGCGCCCGGTCCATGGCATCGCCGAGCTCGCGCTTGGAAACGCCCTTGATACGGGCCACGAAGCGCAGATAGCTACCCACGGTCATGTCGCCGTACAGGGGCGGGTTCTCGGGCAGATAGCCGATGCGCTTGCGCACCTCGTGGGACTGCTCGAATATATCGAAGCCGGCCACCTTCACCGTGCCGCTCGTGGCGGGCTGGAAGCCGGTGATGACCCGCATGGTCGTGGTCTTCCCCGCTCCGTTGGGGCCGAGGAAGCCGAGGATCTGTCCGGTCTGCGCGGTGAAGGAGACGTCACGAACCGCGGTGATGTCTCCGTACCTCTTGGTGAGGTTCCGTACCTCGATCATGGTCGTCGAACTATGACGTTCCCCCTTCGCCGAGATTCAACGAACGACAAAAAAAAGTAACCGCCGTTTAGTGTCTCCGTCCGGGGTTGTCAACCGAGGCCGGAGACGAGCGCCGTCTGGTTGGACTTGCGGGAGGGCATTTGTTACTTCCCCGGCCGTGGCTTATGCTTGCGGCGCCTACGCAACTCTTCCTCATCGACGGCAGCTCCTACGTCTATCGTGCGTTCTTCGCGCTGCCGCCGCTGACCAGCCCTAGCGGGGCCCCGACCCAAGCGGTCTACGGATTCACCAGCATGATGCTCAAGCTGCTGCGGGAGACGGCCCCGCAGTACCTTGGCGTGGTGTTCGATGCGCCCGGGGAGACGTTCCGCGACGCCCTGTTCGAGGCCTACAAGGCCAACCGGCCGCGGATGCCGGATGACCTTGCCGCCCAGATCCCGCTGGTGCACGAGGTCGTCGCCGCCCTCGGCATCCGCTCCCTGTGCGTTCCGGGCGTGGAGGCGGATGACGTGATCGCCACCCTGGTCACCCGGCTGGCTGCCGATGGGGTCTTCTGCACGATCGTGACCGGGGACAAGGATCTGATGCAGCTCGTCGGGCCCAACGTGCAGCTGTGGGACACGATGCGCGACCGCAAGACGGACGAGGCCGGGGTGCGCGAGCGCCTCGGCGTCACGCCCGCGCAGGTCGTCGAGGTGATGGCCCTGATGGGCGATTCGGTCGACAACATCCCGGGCGTCAAGGGAATCGGTGAGAAGACGGCTACCGCGCTGATCCAGCAGTTCGGCAGCCTGGAGAATGTACTGGAGCGGCTGGACGAGGTGGAGCGGTCGGGCCTACGCAATGCCAAGCGGGTCGCCCAGCTGCTGCGCCAGGGCGGGGAGGCGGCGCGTGTGAGCCGTTCGCTGGCTCTGGTGCGGCGCGACGTCCCACTCGGCGAGACGCTGGCGGACTTCCGCTACGGCGGCCCGGAGATCAAAGCGTTGCGCGAGCTGTGCCAACGTCTGGGCTTCCACTCGTTGCTGCGCGAGCTGACCGCGGCCACGCCCACGGTCGCGGTGGCGGTCCGTACCCTGTCGGCGGGCGCGCAGGTCGCCCAGCTCCACGCCGAGGCGAAGAAGGGGGGGCGCCTCGGGCTGGCCAGCCACGGCGGCGACGGGCCGGCGCCGACGGCGCGGGCTGAAGCTCTGCTGCTGGCCGCCGGTGGCTCTCCGGCCTGCCGGGTGGAGCTGGGCGCCGCCGCGGCCCGCGACCAGCTCCACCGCCTGCTGGCGGACCCCGAGATCGAGAAGGTGGGGCACGATCTCAAGCGCGACCTGCTCCGACTCGCTCCGGAGATGGAGCTGGCCGGGCCTCGCTTCGACACGATGGTGGCGTCGTACGTGCTCGACGCCTCGGCCACCCACCGCTTGGAAGACCTGGCCGCGGACGTTCTCGGGGTACACGCTCCGGCGTTCCGCGCCGACGGCGAGGAGACGGCCGCCGGCGTGGCCTTGCTCCCGGACCTGGCGGCGGAGCTCGAGCGCCGCCTGGCGGCCAGCGGGCTGACCACCCTGTTTCGCGACATGGAGATGCCCCTCGTCGGGGTGCTCGCGGCCATGGAGCGGCGCGGCGTGCGACTCGACGTGGCGGCGCTCGCGGCCATGGGCGAGGAGCTGCAGCAGCGCTTGGATGTCCTGATGGCGGAGATCTACGCCCTCGCCGGCGGCGAGTTCAACATCAATTCGCCGCCGCAGCTGCGCGAGGTCCTCTTCGAGCGCCTCGGCCTGTCGAAAAAGGGCGTCCGCCGGGGCAAGACGGGCTACTCCACCGATGTCGACGTGCTCACGCGTCTGGCCGCGGAACACGCCGTTCCGGCGAAGATCCTGGAGTACCGCGGGCTGTCCAAGCTGAAATCGACCTACGTCGATGCCTTGCCCGCGGCGGTGAACCCGCGCACCGGCCGGCTCCATACCTCATTCAACCAGACCGTGGCCGTGACCGGGCGCTTGAGCTCGAGCAGCCCGAACCTGCAGAACATTCCCATTCGCGGGGAGGAGGGCCGGCGGATCCGGGCCGCCTTCATCGCCGCGCCGGGCCATCTCCTGGTCGCGGCCGACTACTCGCAGATCGAGCTCCGCGTGCTGGCCCACCTGTCCGGGGATCCCGCTCTCGTCGAGGCCTTCCGCACGGGCGCCGACATCCACGCTCGAACGGCGGCCGAGATGTTCCATGTCCTGCCCGGGACGGTGACGCCCGAGATGCGCCGGGCGGCCAAGGTCATCAACTTCGGCATCCTCTACGGCATGGGAGCGCAGCGGCTGGCCCATGAGCTATCCCTGCCCGTGCCAGAGGCCCAGCGTTACATCGAGAGCTACTTTGCCCGCTTTGCGGGGGTGCGTCGCTTTCTTGACGAGACGATTGCGATGGCCCGGGAGCGCGGGTATGTCAGCACCATATGCGGACGCAGACGGATGATGCGGGACCTCGCCAGCCGCGATCGCGCCGCGGCTCAGGCGGCCGAGCGGACCGCGACCAACACCCCCATCCAGGGCTCCGCCGCCGATATCATCAAGCTGGCCATGGTGGCCCTCGATCGCCGGCTGGGTGAAGAGGGCTTGCTGGCGCCCATGACCCTTCAGGTTCATGATGAACTGGTGTTTGAGGTTGCGGAGGGAGACCTGACACGGGCCGAAAGCCTGATCCGGAGTGAGATGGAGGGGGTCCTCGAGCTTGCCGTTCCCCTCAAGGTGGACATCGGTGCAGGTCGCAATTGGGCGGAAGCGCACGCGTGATGGCGGTGGAGACTGGTTCGGGTGGCGATTTGCCTAGGCACGTGAATAGGGCCACGGCCCGGTCGTCTATCGACAACGAGGGAAGGTCCCGTGGAACGTAGCGATCGCGATCTCGTTCGCGAAAGCCGCGCCGGGAACACGGAGGCCTTCCGGGAGCTGGTGGAGCGTTACCAGCGCAAGGTGGCCGCTGTGGCGATGGGCATGGTTCACAACCGCGATGATGCACTCGAGCTGACACAGGAGACGTTCGTCAAGGCGTTCGAGAACATCGACAAGTTCAAGGGCGAGTCGAGCTTCTACACGTGGCTGTATCGTATCGTGGTGAATCTGGGGATCGACTTCCAGCGTCGCGAGCGACGCCACCCGACTGTGACCATCGAAGATCGGACGATTCCGAGCACCGAGGTCAGCGACGAGATCACCAGCCAACAGGGCAACGATCCGTTCCGGGAAGTGCGCGCCAGGGAGATCGGCGATCGGGTTGCGCAGGCGATCAACGAGTTGACGCCCGATCACAAAGCCGTCATAATTTTGCGCGAAGTTGAAGGCCTTTCCTATGAAGAAATCAGCCGCGTGATGCAGTGCTCCAAGGGCACGGTCATGAGCCGGCTCCACTACGCGCGCAAGAAATTGCAGAGCAAGCTCAGGGACTGTCTATAGCGAATGGCGACGCGACGTCGACACGACTCGGGGGGGCAACGATACGCAGCCGCAGCGGGGTGCGAGCGATGACCTGCCGAGATGTTGGGGGACTCCTTCCGCTTTTTCTCGATGGAGAGCTGGATGCCCGCCGCATGCGTGATGTCGCGCTGCACAGCAGTCGCTGCCACGAGTGCGAAGGTGAGCTTCGACGTCTCGAACGTTTGCAGGATCTGGTGACCGAGGCCATCAACGCGCGGACGGCGGAGCTCGATCTGAGCCGGATCTGGCCAGCGGTAGAGACCCGACTGGGAGCGGTGCGGGTCTCGTGGTGGCAGCACTTCCGTTTGTGGTGGGAGGAGCAGGACGCCACCTGGTGGCTGCGGGTTCCGGCCGTGGGGATGGCTGCGGCGGCGGTTGCCGTCGCTTTCACCCTGTGGACCAACCATCCGGAACAAGTGGCGCAGACGCCGACCGTGGCGCCCGTGGCCGCTGTCGACAACAGTGCCACGATCGACTCCCTGGACAGCACGGCCAACGCCGTGGCCGTCTTGAACGAACCCGAAACCAACACCACCGTGTTGTGGGTCAACGACGACTCCGACTACGGAAGCCAGGGATTCCCGCCGTGAGTTTGAGCTGGGCACCGGTCCTGCTGATGCTGTCGGTGACCGCCGGTGCCGTGACTCCCACGCCTACGGCCGCCGGCTCGGCCGTCGACATCCGGATCGGCGCCGTCTTGGCGAGCAACAACGGGCAGGAGTTCGATCCGCGCCTGGTGTCGTTGCATCGGCAGCTCAGCGTCCTCTTTCCGTACACGTCGTACCGGCTCGTCAAGCAGGAGAAGCAACGTGTCCGACCCGGGGGAAAGGTCGGCTTCGACATTCCCGGAGGACGCTACCTTCTGGTGATTTCCAAGGGCCTGAAGAATGGACGGGTCTCGCTGCGGGTGATGCTGATCGCAGGGACCCGGCCGGTGGTCGATACCGCCCTGACCCTGCGCAACCATGCGACCTTCCTGGTCGGTGGGCCGCGCCACAAACACGGGGTGCTGATCATCTCGATCGGCGCCGACACCGTTCCCGGCACCGCGGCTGCCGTGCCGACGTCGGCCCAATGATTCTGGACGTGATCGAACGCCTGCTCGGCGCCTACCAGCTCGCGCGCTGGGTGGGAGACACCCGCCGCTTGGCCGCCCTGTGGCAGCCGGTTCTCCCCGTGGAGGGAGTGGCCGCGCTGGTCGCCGCCGTGGGCGCGCTGCTGGCCGCCGTGGTGTTGTCGGGAGTTGCGCTGGCGGCGCTGGGGAACTTTCT
>CAZYMF010000061.1:7571-23673 GCA_964648215.1 uncultured Binatia bacterium (SeqCode)
CCGGTAGTAGTCGATCAGGATATCGGCGATCTCGGGGCGCAGGATGCGCTCGTCGGGACGCTCGCTCTTGGTGAGCAGCTCGCGGATCTTGGAGCCCGAGATGGCGACGGGCTTCTCGTCGGGATGTTGCTCGATCAGCTCGACGCGACCGGCGCTCTCGAAGTAGGCGGCGAAGCCTATCTTGCACGGGCGAATTCGCAGGTCGCCGCGCAGGTTGTCGAAGATGTCCTGGGCATCGAAGTCGCCCCAGATCGGCTGGCCGTCCGCGTAGGGGGCGTCGGCATGCTTGCGCCCGATCACGATGTCGGTGAAGCCGAGGTTCTGGCGGTAGACGGCGTGCATCACGGCTTCCTTGGGCCCGCCGTAGAGCATCTTGATGTCCAGGCCAACGAGCTCGAAGACCTCGTTGAGGTCGTAGCCGCGCTCCTGCCAGAGAGCCTCGTCCTTGTCGCCCTGGCCGAGGAGCTTTTGCTCGTGCAGGGCGCGGTAGCAGCGCATGCGGACTCGCGCGGGCACGTCATCCCCCTTGAGCTCGCCGATCAGCGGGTTGAGCACCACGCCGGCGAAGTGGCCTTGCCGCGTCAGCCGCTCGACACCGGCCACCAGCGCGTACTCGTGGGCGCGGTGCAGGGGGTTGCGGGTCTGGAAGGCCAGCGCGCGCTCCCAAGAGCGCTCGGCGATGAGGGTGCGAGCCTGCCGCGGGGAGAGAACGAACTCGCCGTACTCGGGATCGATCTGCTGCGGCAATGCCCACAGCTCGCCGCCGACCAGCCGCGCGCGCGGGTCGTCCATGATCAGCCGGCCGCCCGGATGATCGTGGCGGCTGGTGCCGTAGAATTTCTCGATGTGCTTGCCCTTGTCCCAATCGAACATGCTGGACACGTGCAGCACCGCGACGATGTCGCCCTCGTGAACCAAGGCGGCGGAGTGACCGATGCGCAGCTTGCGCGCCTCGTCGTCGGTCAGCGGAAAGGAGATCGGGGCCGTCCAGGCGTAGTGGCGAAAGCCGAAGTCGAGCGCGTCGTGATCGAGAACGTAGTGCCAGGTCTCCTCGTCCATGGGCCCGCTCAGCGGCGACAGCGTGCCGTCGGCGATGCGGTACACGGTCGAGAGGTCGGCGCGGCTGAGCTCGATGCGCGGCAGCGTGGCCGCTTCGCTGAGGAACTGCTTGCGCCGGGAGAGCGGTACGGTGCGAGAAACCGGGGCTTCGAGTCCCCCGTGAACCGGAACCAAATCTGGCATTTTCACCTACTCCTTCGTGTCTCTTCGCCGCGGACTACGGGAGCCGCCGCTGTTGTGATGCTGGTTCTCCGGCGCACGGCGAGTCTTCGTCTTGGCGGGACTGCGGATCAGCCAGCGGGATTGACGAGGCAGCATTCCCGACCGCGGATCGGCTGTCAAGAAAGAGCGGCCGGCTCAACCCTCTTCCAGAACCTTGACCTCGCAGCCGGCGAGGGCGGGGAGACGCACGTCGGCACCGCCGGAGAGAAAGCGGCTCAGCCACGACCTCTTCTCTGCCACGACCACCGCCAGGGCGATGTCGCGCGCGCGGATGACGCGCGCGCACACCTCGCTCGGGTCACCCTCCTCGACCAGCGGCGTGAACGCGACGCCGCGCCGGCCGGCCTCCGCCGCGAGCGCGGCCAGCATTTCGTCGGCGCGCCCGCGCGACTCGCGGGCCAGGACCTCGACCACCCGGTCACTCACCCGGTCCCCCATGAACGCGCTGTCGAGCGTCGCGGCGATGCGGGTGGTCTCGGCGGGATCGAGCACGACCAGAGCCACCAACCCGCCATCCAGACGCTCGGCCGCGGCGAGCGCCTCGTCGCGGGCACGACGGGGCTCGATTCCGGGAGGAATGACCAGCAAGACGTTGGGCATGCGATCTCCCTTCACGGCGTGATGCCGATCAGCGGCCAGTACCACCAGGCCAGTACGTTGAACGAGAGCAGGGCCATCAGCGTGAGCAAGAGCCCGGGGAAGAACATGTCGCGCATGCGCAGATATCCCGAGGAATAGGCGATCGCATTCGCCGGCGTGCCGATCGGCAGCGTGAAGGCAAGGCCGGCGGGCACCGCCACCACCAGCGCCATGATGCGCGGGTTGACCCCGAGCTGCGCGGCGACGGCAAGGCCGAGGGGCATGATCGTGGCAACGGCAGCCGAGTTGCTCATCACCTCGGTGATGACCAGAGCCGCCGCGGAGATCAGGAGCACCAGGCTCACCGGACCAGAGGCCCAGCGCGAGATGACGTGGGTGGCCATCCAGCCCGAGGCCCCGCTACGGCTGAGCGCCGAGCCGAGGCAGATGGCGCCGCCGTAGAACAGAATCAATCCCCAGTTGACGTAGCCTTCGATGTCGCGCCATCGCACCAGTCGCAGGACGAACAGTGCGACCACGGCCGCCAGGGCGATGTTGGCCAGGCCGAGCTGCTCGCCGAGGGCGATCCACGCGATCACGGTGGCGGTCATCACGCCGCCGATCATCCACTCCTGCATGCTCGCGCGCCCCATCGCCAACAGCTTTTCACGCACCGTCTCCTGCGCGGCCGAAATGTCGGCGACGTCGATGGGAAAGAACAAGCGCAGAATCGTCCAGCCGGTGGCGAACAGGACCAGGACCAGCGGCAGCGTGGCGGCCGTCCACTGCGCGAACGAGTAGGTCTGCCCCGTGACCTCCTGCAAGATGCCCAGCGCCAGCGGCGCGCGGGCGCCGCCGAGGAGGGTGGTCACGCCGCCGATGCTGGTGCCCCAGGCCATGGCGAGAAACAGCGAGCGGGCGTAGTTGCTCGAGCGCCGCGACAGGCGCAGCACGGCGACGATCTCGGCGATGATCGGGAAGGTCATGGCGGCCACGGCGTGCTCGGACATGAACAGCGACATGACGCCGTTGATGACGAAGACGGCGCGGAGCATGGCGAGCGGATTGCCGCCGAAGCGTCGCAGCAACGCCAGGGCCAGACGCGTCGACAGCCCCGCCTGCATCATCGCCGCGGCGAGAATGAACGCGCCGAGGATGAAGAACACGGCCTCGTTGCCGAACAGCGCGTAGGCCTCCCGGCTCGGAAGCACGCCGGTGAGCGGCAGCAGCACGATCGCCAGCAGGCTGGTGATCATGGTGGGCAGAACGTTCAGGACCCAGTAGAAGACGCAGAGAACGAAGACGGCGAGCGCCTTCAAGCCCTCGGGCCGCATCGTGGTGGAGCGGCCGAGCTCGAGTGTCAGCCAGTAGAGGCCGAGCCCGACCAGCAGGAGCAGCAGCCGGCGGCTGCGCCCCAGCACGATGAGCCACAGCGGGCGGGTGTCGATGACCACGTCGCGTGGGGCGGGCATGAGTGGGCCGGGGCTCGCGGCTAGAGATGCGACGAATCGAAGGAGTCGCTGACCGTGCGCACGCGCAGACGCCGGCGCAGACGGGCGAGGTTGCGGGCCGTCAGGTTCCCGAGACGAGAGCGGTAGAACTGCTGCGTCACGCTCAGACGCGCGTCGTCGCCGGCGAAGAAGCGTGCCTCCAGCGGCGTGATGCCGAAGCTCAGCTCGTGCACCCAGCCCATGTTGATCTTGGCCTGGCGCACGGCCTCGAACAGGTGGGCGACCACGGGACTGAGAGCCGCCGGCGCGGCGGTGGCGGCCGCACCGGGCGGGCCGACGAGGGACAGCACCGGCAACGCCCCGGCGGCAACCAGACGGTCGATCCCCGCCATCGTCGACTCCGGTGCTTCCAGGCCCACGAGCAGCTCGCTCCATACCGTGCCGCTGGGGAATATGCCGGCGGCGTGCGCGAGGGCCTCGTAGTAGCGTTCGCGCACGGTCGGATCGTGGCGGCGCGGGCACAGCCGTGCCAGGAGCGCGGCGTCGTGGACCTCCACGCCGTAGTCGATGGCGTCGACGCCCATGGCGTAGGTTCTGTCGATCCAACGATCGCTCCGCGGCGGGTGAGCCTGGACCGCGACGAAGGTGTCGAAGTGGCGCTTGACGGCGGTGATGTACGGCTCGAGACCTTCGACCCCGCCGTCCTCCGCGCCGGGCGAGCCGGCGTTGAACAGGACGAAGTCCACCGCGCCTTCGGCAAAAGCCGCGCGCACGGTGTCGATGACGTCCGCCACCGTCTGCGGCGCGCGCGCCGGCGAGGGCGGCTCGGCGCCGGTGCACCAGGGACAGAGGCGACCCCACAGGCTCAGGCTGCAGCGCTCGATCGGGCTGAGCGCGAGGAAGCTGCCGAACACGGTCCCGATCTCTCGCATCGGGGTCCCTTGAGCGGTGCACTGCTCGTAGAAGCGAGGGGGCGGGATGACGCGGACCTCGATTCGTTCCCCGGGCTGCTCGCCGCGGAGGAGAAAGAATTGCTCGTGGTCGTACTCCAGCCGGTAGAGGGGGGCGACGGAGGAGGGAGGGCCGCCGTTGAGCACGGGCGCATCGACGACCAGGTCTTCGGGCAGAAGCAGCTCGACGGCGCTGCGCCGCGCCGTGGTCGCCGCCGGCCGGAGCTCGGGACGGGTGCGGCAATTGGCAGCCAGCTCCACGCCGCCGACGGCGAGCTCGAGCTTGAGAAGGCCCGGATGCGGCAGCGTCATGCGCCCGCCTCGGCCGCGGCACACGTGGAGCAACGGGGATCCTTCGCCAGGGCGCTGTAGGAGAAGCTCATGCGAGCGGTGTCACAGTTGAGCAGCTCGCCGAATCTCACGCGACCGACGCCGACGACGAGCTTGATGGCTTCGCTGGCCTGCAGGGCGGCGATCAGGTTTGCGGCCGGCGCGGCGGCGACGGCCGCCGCCGGCGCCGCGCCAGCCAGGCCCTCGGCCGCGCACGCGTAGCAGGGCGCATCACGACGGTGCCCGGCCAGCGTCACGACGGACCCGGTCGCCCCCTGTGTCGACGCGACGAGGAGGGGAATCGCTTGCGCCACGCAGGTGCGGTTGAGGCGCCCGAGAAGAAGACGGTCGTCGGTGGCCGCGAGCACCGCGGCGCAGCCGACCAGGAGGTCCGCAATCGCTGGCGCGGACACGGTGTGTCGCTCGACCACCGAGTCCGGATTCGACGGATGGAGGCAGACGTCTCGCCGTGCGGGAGGCTGCCCGTGCTCGTCCACCTCGATCACGGCGAGCCGTCCGATGCCGGCCGCGGCCAGGTAGAGCAGGGCGGGGTCGTAGGGAGCGCGCCGCATGACCAACGCGACCTTGGCGCGGAGTAGTTTCTCCTGCCCGTCGGGACCGATCTCGGGAAGGATCAACTGGCGACTGTAGCGCTCGATCTGTGCGTCGCTGAGCATGGGAAGAGGGCCGCTACTCGATGACGTTCTTCTCGATGGGCTCGACCGTGATGCCCTGCTTGCGCAGCCAGGCGATGGCGCGATCGACCTCGTCCTGGGCGCCGTCCAGCTCGAGCGCCACCAGCCCCATGGTCTCCGAGACGTTGGCGCCGCGGATGTTGGTGACCACCTTGAACGTGTGGCCGAGCTGGTAGATCAGCGGCTCCTTGATGCGCTCCGACGGATAGGTGAGGTAGACCTTTTCGCGCACGACGCGCGTGACCTTTGCCTTCGCCATCAGGCCCTCCGCCGTAAGCTCTCGTGCCAATCGCGCCAGCCGAGCCAGAGGTTGGTGCTCAGGTACTTGTCGCCGAAATCCGGGAATATGACGACGATGACCCCCTGATCGACCTCGGCGGCGACGTGCAGGGCGGCCCACAGTGCTGCCCCGGAGGATTGGCCGACGACCAGTCCTTCTTCCGCGCCCAGACGATACACCGTCTCGTAGGCGTCGTCGGTGCCGACACCGATCTTTCGGTCGAGCTCTTGCTCGTGGTAGATGCCCGGCACGATCGAGCTGGCCATGTGCTTGAGGCCTTCGAGCCCGTGCAGAGCGTCGTCGGGCTCGACGGCGATGACCTGCACCTGCGGGTGGCGCTCCTTCAGGTAGCGACCGGTGCCCATGACGGTGCCGCCGGTGCCGATGCCGGCGAGAAAGTGGGTGACCGAACCGCCGGTGGCGCGCCAGATCTCCGGCCCCGTGCTTTCGTAGTGGGCCTGGGGGTTCTGCGGGTTGAAATACTGGTCCGGCTTGAAGTAGCGCTCGGGCGCTTCGGCGAGCACCTGGCGGCACACGCGGATGGCGCCGTCCGAGCCTTCGAGGGGGTCGCTGTAGCGGATGCGGGCGCCGTAGGCCGAGATGATGCGCTTGCGCTCGCGGCTGACGTTGGCCGGCATGACCAGCTCGACCGGGTAGCCGAGGGCGGCACCGATCATCGCCAGGGCGATGCCGGTGTTGCCCGAGGTGGAGTCGAGGATGGTCTTGCCGGAAACCAGCTTGCCGGTACGCAGGCCCGCGCGGATCATCCACAGCGCCGGGCGGTCCTTCACCGAGCCGCCCGGGTTGAGCCCTTCGAGCTTGGCGTACAGGCGCACGTTGGGCGAGATCGCCTTCCCGTCGCGCGTGCGAAAGCTGCGCGCCAGCCGCGCGATCTCGACCAGGGGCGTCTGGCCCACGAGATCGAGCACGGAGTGGGCGCGGGCCGGGCGCGGCGACTCCGGCGTCGGTGCCGCGCTGTCGTGAGGCTCGGCGATGCCGGAGCTGGCCTGCATGTCACCCCCCGGCGATGGCCGGGACGATGGAGACCTCGTCGCCGTCCTTCACCGGCGTGTCGAGATTGCTGAGAAAGCGGATGTCGTCGCCGTTGACGTAGATGTTGACGAAGCGGCGAACGCGGCCTTCCTCGTCGCACAGACGCTCCTTGATGCCGGGAAAGCTCTGCTCGAGGTTGTCGACCACGGCGCCGATGGTGGAGCCGGCGGTGCCGACCTCGTCGGAGCCGTTGGTGAAACGCCGCAGCGGCGTCGGGATGCGAACCATGATGGCCATTCCTTGTCTCTCCTTCAGTGGCTGGATCGGATCACGCCGGCACGCGTTGCGCCGGGGCGGGCGCGCCGAGCTCGCCGTACAGCGCGTCGAACTCGTTCAGACGCGCGTTGATGGTGAACGGTTGCTCGACCGTCTCGCGCACGGCCTCGAGCGTCTTGTAGCCGTTGCCGGTGACGCAGATGACGATCGACTCGTCGCGCGGGATGCGGCCCTGGGCGATCAGCTTCTTGGTGACGGCCACGGTGGTGCCGCCGGCGGGTTCGGTGAAGATACCCTCGGTGCGGGCGAGCAGACGGATGGCGTCGACGATCTCCTCGTCGGTCACCGCCTCGCCCCAGCCGCCCGAGTCGCGTACCGCCTTGAGGACGTAGTAGCCGTCGGCGGGATTGCCGATGGCGATCGACTTGGCGATCGTGTTGGGTTTCACCGGCTCGATCAGGTCGGTGCCGCGGTGCAGCGCGCGAATCACCGGAGCGCAGCCGGCCGCCTGCGCCGAGTAGATCTTGACGGGCGTGCTCTCGACCAGGCCGATCTGGCCGAGCTCGTGGAAGGCCTTGGCCACCTTGGGCAGAATCGTTCCGCCGGCGGTCGGCACGATCACGTGCTGCGGCAGGCGCCAGCCGAGCTGCTCGGCGATCTCGAAGCCGTGCGTCTTCGCCCCTTCGGTGTAGTACGGCCGGATGTTGATGTTGACGAAGGCCCAGCCGTACTTGTCGGCGATCTCGCTGCACAGGCGATTGACGTCGTCGTAGTTGCCGCGGATGGCGACGGTGCGCGGCCCGTAGATCGCCGAGCCGACGATCTTGCCGCTCTCGAGATCGTGGGGAATGAAGATGTAGCAGGCCAGTCCGGCCCGCGCCGCGTGCGCCGAGACGCTGTTGGCCAGGTTGCCGGTGGAGGCGCACGACACGGTGTCGAAGCCGAACTCGATCGCCTTGGAGATGGCGACGGAGACGACGCGGTCCTTGTACGAGAACGTCGGGTGGTTGACCGAGTCGTCCTTGACGTAGAGCTCCTTGACTCCGAGCACGGCGGCCAGGCGGTCGGCCTTCACCAGCGGCGTGAAGCCGGAGTGCAGGCCGATGCGCGGCTCGCTCGCGACCGGCAGCAGCTCGCGGTAGCGCCAGAGGTTGCGCGGGCGCTGCGCGACGGCGTCCCGCCGCATCGAGCGGGCCACGGCGTCGTAGTCGTACACCACCTCGAGCGGGCCGAAGCAGGTGTCGCAGACGTGCAGGGGCTCGATCCCGTAGCTGAGACCGCATTCGCGACAACGTAGACCGGTGACGTATGTCATGTCGGCTCCTTTGCAAGCTCTCTGGTCAAGCGGCATCGGCATGCTCGCCCAGAGTGGTGATGGTCGGTCGCTCTCCGCAGAGCGGGCAGCGCAGGTTGCGCCGCAGCTTGACCGTGCGCCAGCGCCCCGTCAGAGCGTCGAAGGTGAGCAGGCGGTCGGCGAGCAGGTCGCCCTGGCCCGAGAGGTACTTGACGGCTTCGGCGCCCTGCACGGTGCCGATGGCGCCGCCGATCACGCCGACGACGCCGGCTTCTTGGCAGGTCGGTGTCTCTCCCGGCGGCGGGGGCAGCGGAAACAGGCAGCGGTAGCAGGCGCTGCGATGGGGGAGAACGGTGAGGGTCTGACCGCGAAAGCCGAGAATGCCGGCGTGGGAATACGGCTTCCCGGCGAGCACGGCCCCATCGTTGATCAGGAACTTGGCGGCGACGTTGTCCGTGCCGTCGACGATGAAGTCGAAATCGGCGAACAGCGCGAGGAGATTGGTCGGGCTCAGGGCCTGGTCGAAGGTGGGCACCTCGATGCCGGGGCGCAGGGCGACGAGCTTGTCGCGGGCCGACTCCACCTTGGGTCGTCCGAGATCCGCCGCACCGTGCAGGATCTGACGATGCAGGTTGGACAGCTCGACGCGATCGGGATCGATCAGCCCGATGGTGCCGACTCCGGCCAGTGCCAGCTCGGCGGCGGCGGGGCAGCCGAGGCCGCCGGCGCCCACGACCAGCACCTTGGCTCGCGCCAGCGCCTCGCCCGGGCCGTCAGCCGGCGCGGGTCCCTGCCTCGTTTGCTCTGCTCCGTTCACTCCCGTTCTCCGCAAAAAAAAACCTCTTCCCCGGGGACAGGAAGAGGCTTTTCAGTCTCTCACCTTATCTTCCCGGGTTCCGTCTCCGAACACCCAGCAGGAGTTAGCACCAGCGCTCCGACTTTCGCCGGAACCGGTTGCTGTGGCATCGACGGGCCAGTCCCTCCGCCACTCTGGATAAGGTATGTAGCTTTTATATTCTCTTGTGCGTGACCGTACGCGAATGGCGCCTATCAGTCAACCGAATCGAGCTCTACGCTCGTTGCACCCGGCGGCTCAGTAGCCGGGCGAGCGGCCGAAGGGCGAGGGGGCCGGGGCCAGGGCTGGGACCGCGGGTCCCGTCGGGCCGCGCTGCTCGTTGTTGTCCAGGCCGGGAACGTTGACCGTGGCTCCCAGACCACTCGGCGAGCGCTGCGGCAGCTCGGCGAGGAGCTGCGGCATGGGATTGGCGGAGAGCAGCTCTTGCTTGCCCATCTGCTCGAGGCGGCGACGGGCGAGAGAGCCGCGGCGGCTCTGCGGAAAGCGTTGCGCCAGCGCGGCCTCGGCGAGAATGGCCCGGTCCGGCTCGTCTTCCTGGAGGTAGATATGCGCCAGCTGAGCCAGCGCGTCGGCCGCCGCCGGGGTGTCTTCGTAGTGGCCGACGAGGTCGAGCAGGCGCATCTCGGCGGCCTTCCGGTTGTCGCGGGCGCCGTAGAAGTCGGCGATGTAGAGCTCGTGTGCGGCGAGGTTCTCGCGGCACTTGGCCAACTGTTCGCGGGCCAGCTCGGCGAACGGGCTGTCCGGGTACTGCTGAGCGACGGTGGCGAAGTAGTTGTTGGCGTTCTGCGAAGCGGTCTGGTCGCGATCGATGGTGCCCATCTGCTTCGCGTAACACAGGCCGAGGGCGTAGCCGACGTAGGCGAGATGGGGGCTGGTCGGGTGTCGCCGCTGAAAGTCGGTGAACGCGGCCACGGCTTCGGCGTAGTGGCCGGCGAGGAACTGGGCCTCGGCGATCTTGAGCTCGGCCTCCTCGCCGTGATCGGAGAACGGGTACTGGTCGAGCATTTCGTGGTACTCGTCGATGGCGAGCTGGAAGGCGCTCTGTTCGAAGTCGGTGGTCGCCTGCTTGAAGTACTCATCGGCGCTGAGCTTCTTCTTGGCCGCGCACCCGGCGACGAGAAAAGGCACGGCGAGCGAGAGAACCAATGCGAGCTTCCAATTCATGGTGCGAGAATCTAGGCGGAATCGCGACACAGCTCAAGCTCTGCCGGCACCGCGCCGGGAACGGCCGCCGGCGCGCGAGTGGTCGCTTGACCTGCCGCCGGCCATTCTCTATCCATACGGCGGCGTTCGGGTGTCCTGCCCGTCTTGGCGGCGTAGCTCAGTTGGCTAGAGCGAGGGTCTCATAATCCCTAGGTCCGCAGTTCGATTCTGCGCGCCGCCACTTTTCTCTCAGGTTTGCAAACTAGCGACTGACCGGGCAGGGCGCGTACCGCTGACAAGCGGGCGCGAGCTCAGCTCCCGACCATCGCCGCGGCGGCGGCCTCCTTCATGAGTGCGGCGTCGGGTGGTAGGAGGAAGCCCGCGGTCACCGCGCGATCCGCCGCCGCGTCGTAGGCGGAGACGTAGGCGTCGTGGGTGGGATACAGCGAGGCGAGCGTCGCCTGGTCGAACGGCTGCGTGCTGCCGAACAGAAGACAGATGATGCCGCTCTGGCCCAGACCGGAAAGGGCCGCGATCGGCACGTCCACCTCCGGTGTCCGAATGCCGCCGACGGCGTTGCCGTGGGCGTCGAGAACCAGCATCCCGCCGTCGTCGAGCTCGAGTCGCGGCGCCTCGGGCGGCGGCGTTCCGTCGCGGACCCATCGGTTCAGTGCCGCGAACGCGGCATTGAGGACGAAGTGCCCCGGTCCGGAGTTGATCGGCGCGCTGCAGGGGAAGCCTTGCACCGGGTTCGAGTTCAACACCAACGCGGCCGCCGCGGGCGAGTCGCCGAGGTCGGTGGCGCCGATCCCCGTGGTGTAGGTGTCGGCATGCGCCGCCCCGGCAACCTCCCAGAGTCGGAAGCCGGCCGTGTCCGCCTGCCGAGCCGTGGCGTAGCCGAGCAGCGTGAGATCGGTTTCCGTCTCGAACGTCAGCACGGGCACGTCGAGGTCGTCGCGAATCACCGCGTCGCCGGGCACGGCTATGGCGGGTTGAGGCGCCTGTGACAGGGCGGCCGCGGACCCGAGGGTGCCGCCTCCTCGGCTGTGGACGAGAAAGCCGTCGTAGATTTCGGCGAGCGGATGGATCGCGTCGATGTAGGTGACGAGCCGAAACGCCGACTGCGAGTCGCCGGCGGCAATGACGGCCGCGACCGGCAGACCCGCCATCGGGTCCGGCCCCGACGGACGCCGAATCGCCTGCGCGGCCTGGGAGAAGATGTCGTAGGAGAAGCTGTCGCCGGGATGAACCAGCGAGCCGTAGCGCGCTGGGTCCGCCTCCTTCAACGGCGAGGAAGCAAAGCCCAGCAGCGGGGCGCCGCCTTCGACGCCGACGTACTGCGCCGAGACGCCGACCCACGCGAAGCCGTCGCGGATGAGCTCGGTGTGCGCCGCCACCCAATCCGCCGCGGCGTCGAGGCCGCCGCTGACGTTGAGCCACTCGACGACCACCGTGCCGTTGAACTTCGTCGGGTCGCTCGGACGGTAGACGAGCAGGCGCGTCTTGTACGCGGCTTGATCGGCCGCCTCGACCTGCCACTTGCCGTCGGCCGACAGCGGGCCGACATTGGTGTACGCGGTCGCCGTGCCGGAGATGAAATACTCCGCCTCCACGTAGCCGACCTGCGCGAGGTCGAACGTCGTCGAGGCGATGAACGGCTTGCCCGTGCCGCCGGTGACGGGACCTTCGATCGTCGGCCGAGCCACGGCGCTGCCGCCCTGCGCCGGCGGCGTCCCGTCGCTGCCGCAGCCGAGCGCGTAAATCATGAGCGGGAAGAGCAACGAAAAACTGATGGCCTGCCGGGCTCGTGCGACCGGCGTCGCTTTGATTTGCACTGCCGACCCTCCTGACGTCGATTACGTGGGCGCGGCATCGTGGCCCGGTTGGTTCGCGGCTGTCAATCGAAACGGACGCCGCGTAGCGACATGGGCAAGCGGCAGTGGGGCGCGCAGGCTGAAGCCTGCGGCCACGGAAGAGCGGCCACGGAAGAGCGGTCACAGGAGAGCGGGTACAGAAGAGGGGTTGCGGAGGAGTGCCGAGGAAATCGCCCCCGCGGCACGCCGTTGGGTCTTGCCCGGGGGAGGGCGGCTCCGCTACGGAGGGAGGGGTGCAAGGAGAGGGTCGATGTCGCCATCGATGCGGACGCTAGGCGTGGCGGCGCTCGTCGTCGCGCTCGTCGCGGGCGTCGTGTGGGTGCGGCACTACGTTGCGCGCACACAGTCGGCGACCGTGCCGCGCTCCACCACGGTGGCGGTGGGGGAACGGGAGCGGCCGACGTTCGCGCCGCGACGAGCGCGGGACTCCCTCGGCTTCTCCGACTCCAATGCGGCGCCGGAATGGCCCACGCCCGCGACGCATTCGCCCCTGGCCGCCACCGCCGCGAAAGCTCCCTTTGCCGCGGCGGCGGGTGCGACCAAACCGGCAACCGGCGCTTCGGCGGCGGCGGATGGCCGCGCCTCGACCGCAGCGGCAGACGGCAACCCAATCGACGCGCAAGCGCTGCCGGGAAGCGACGGATCGTTCTCGGTCAGCTTCGATGGCTCGACGGCGGCCGCCGATCAAACCACTCCCGTGATCTCGGACGGGGTCGAACCGGACCCGAACGGGGGCGCCGCGCTCTTCCCGCCCGCCGCCGTGTTGGCCTACCCCAACGCCGGCGGGGTCAACCCCGAGGAGGGCACCATCGCCCTGTGGGTGCGACGCGAGAGCGACCCGACGGACGAGAAGGGTAGGGCTCTCGTCGAGCTGCGCACGGCAACCTGGGAGAACCGAATCGAGTTCGGCATGGGTCCCCGCTACGTTCGCTTTCTGCTGACGACGTCGGACGGGGTCGAGTTCGGCGTCGGCGCGGGCGTCTCCTGGGCAAAAGAGGAATGGCATCACGTCGCTGCCACCTGGGGGCAGGCGCTTGCCGTCCTCTACGTCGACGGCGCTCAGCGCGATCAGCGAACCTATGATGGCACGGTGGCGATCTCGCCGTCGGCGCTGCTCTACGTCGCTTCGACGCGGAGCGGCCCCGACCCGAACGCGGCGCCGGTGTCCCTGCGCGGCCTGGTGATCCTGCAGCACGCGGCGACGCCCGACGAGATCGAGGCGATCGTCACCCGGACCGCCCCGCCGGCAGGCTAGGGCGCGGTCGGCACGGGCGTCGGCGCGGGAGGTTCGGGGACGATGTGTTCGGGCGCCCCGTTGACCAGCACCGAGCCGCGATCGAGGAGCTGCTGCGCGTCGATGCGCGCGGCGAGAAAATCGGCGAGATCGGCGTTGAGCAGATAGTAGGCGACGGACTCGGAGACACCGTGGTCGTGGCTGAGCTCGGCGCGCCAGTCGCCGCCCTGGTCGTAGGGCCGGTGCGTGTAGGTGACGAGGAACACCAGCCCGTCCGCCGGCACGGTGATGCTGCGGAAACGTCGCAGCGTGCGCTCGACGATCCGCGTCCACGTCCGGCCGGGACGGAGCGCCGGAGGTACATCGCGGTCGTTGTAGACGATGCCGGTGTCGAGCTTGAAGCCGAGGTAGCGGTGCGCCTGGTGCTCCTCGAAGCCGCTGACGCTCACCGACGTCTCGAGCACCGAGCCACTCTCGATCGCGTGTCCCATGAGGAAACCTTCGATCATGACGGCGTCGGAGCCGTACTGTCGGCGCAGGTCGGCCAGAGCGTGGAGCACTTCGCGGTCGGGCCGCGCCTTGGCGGGACCGGCGGGAGGTTGAGCGAACGTCGGTCGGCCGATGCCGCCGCCGAGCAGCGCGACGACGGTGCAAGCGGTACGGAAACGCATTGTGTTGCCTGCCGCACCATGCCAAACTCCCCCACACGGTGCAACGCGCGATCCATCGTACTCTGCAATCGGTACGACGCACTCTCGAGTGTGACGACATGGTCTCGCCGGGAGAGCACGTGCTGGTGGCGCTCTCCGGCGGCGCCGATTCGGTGGCGACCCTGGCGGCGTTGGTTCGCCTGGCGCCGCGCCTGGGTGTGCGCCTGAGCGCCGCCCACGTTCATCACGGCCTGCGCGGTCGCGAGGCGGACGAGGACGCGGCGTTCGCCGAGCGCCTCGCCGCGGAGCTCGACGTCCCGTTTCGGTTGATTCGCCTCTCCCGGGCGCTGGCCCGCGGCGGCAACGTCGAGGAAAGGGCACGCGAGCTGCGCTATCGCGCTCTGCGGGAGATCGCGGCAGAGATCGGCGCCGGCAAGATCGCCACCGGACACACCCGCGACGACCAGGCCGAGACCGTACTCCTGCGCCTGGTGCGGGGCTGCGGCCCGCGGGGGTTGGCGGGAATCCGGCCGGTGGTGCGCGCTGACGGCGAGGCGACGATCATTCGGCCGCTGCTCCAGTGCGACCGCGCGCAGATCGAATCGTTTCTGGCGGACCTGGGGCTGGCGCACCGGGAGGACAGCAGCAATCGCAGCCCGCGCTTCCAGCGTAACCGCATCCGCTACGAGGTTCTTCCGTTGCTGCGCGAGCTGAACCCGGCCGTGGACCGGGCGCTGGCCGATCTGGCCGCGGTGAGTCGGGATCAGGAGGAATGGCGGCAAGGCCTCGGCAGCGACGGCGATCTGCTGGCGGTATCGCTGCTCGCGGCGCAGGCGCCCGGACGGCGCGGCGAGGCGGTGCGGCAGTGGCTCGAAAGCCGGCGGGGCGACCTGCGCGGCCTCACGCGCCGTCACATCATTGCCGTCGTCGGTCTGGCCGGTGCCGGCCGCCCCAATCGGCGCGTCGAGCTGCCGCGAGGGCTCGTGGTGCGGGAGTACGACCATCTTCGCTACGTCGCCGCGGGGACGACAACCGAGGAGAGCCGGCGTGACGGAGGGCGGTTGCGTCCCGGACAGGCGGTGGAGCTGGGCGACTGGCGCCTCGAAGCCGGTCCGATCGAGCAGCGCGAGGCCTCGATGAGGCTGCCGGCCGACCTGTGGACGGCGGTCGTAGACGCCGATCGAGCTCCGCCCGTCTTCGTGATTCGAACGCCGATTCGCGGGGATCGAGTTCGCCCCCATGGCATGACGGGCCAGCGCAAGCTATCGGATATCTTCATCGATCGCCGCGTGCCGCGGGGGCTGCGCTCGTGCTGCCCCGTGGTCGAGGCGGAGGCGCAGGTTCTCTGGGTTCCCGGAGTGGTCAGGGGCTCGCTGGGTCTGGTCGGCGCGCAAACGCGCCGCGTCATTCGCCTGCGGGCGGAAAGCGGCTCCCGGCCATTGCTGGGGTAGGTTCGGTATGTTAGGGTAATTTCGCATCTTTCTAGCTGAGGGAGCGGGTGAATCAGATTTCGAGAAATGTCGCGTTATGGCTCGTACTGGGCCTCATGTTTCTGTTGTTGTTCAACCTTTTCAACAAGCAGCAGGCGCGCGAACCGGAGATCATCTTCAGTGATTTCGTGGCGGCCGTCGACAAGGGCGACGTCACCGAGGTCACCATCCAGGGCCAGAACATCAAGGGGAAGTTCCACAACGGGGAGCGGTTCAAGACCTATACCCCGGAAGACCCCGACCTGATCAAGACCCTGCGGTCCAAGGGGGTGAAGATCACGGCCAAGCCGGAAGACAGCGAGCCGTGGTACGTCACCATCCTCCTGCAATGGTTTCCGATGCTGCTGCTGATCGGCGTGTGGATCTTCTTCATGCGCCAGATGCAGGTGGGAGGCGGCAAGGCGATGTCGTTCGGCAAGAGCCGCGCCAAGCTGCTCACCGAAAACCAGCAGAAGGTCACCTTCACCGACGTTGCCGGCATCGACGAGGCCAAGGACGAGATCGAGGAGATCATCGCCTTCTTGAAGGATCCGAAGAAGTTCACCAAGCTCGGCGGCCGGATTCCGAAGGGCGTGCTGCTGGTCGGTGCCCCGGGCACGGGCAAGACCCTGCTGGCGCGCGCCATCGCCGGCGAGGCGGAGGTACCGTTCTTCTCGATCAGCGGCTCGGATTTCGTCGTGATGTTCGTCGGCGTCGGCGCCTCGCGTGTCCGCGACCTGTTCGTTC
>CAZYMF010000062.1:0-11305 GCA_964648215.1 uncultured Binatia bacterium (SeqCode)
CCTGACAACCGTGGGTTCCTTCTCCCGGATGGGAGAAGGCCAGGATGAGGGGGATGAAAGCAACGGCGAAGCCCACCAAGCCAATCCGCCTGCCGTCGCACACGATCGGCTCCGCCGTGATCCAATCCCCCTCACCTTGATCCTCTCCCATCCGAGAGAGGAGACCCTTCAAGATGGGTTCTCCCCTGACTCCGTACTGCGGGCCATTTTCATCCCTCTCGGGCGAAGCCACCGGCTTCATGACGACTGTTTCTCGTTCTCCTTCCCGACGGCGTAGCGCGGCCCATGAACAGCCCCAACTTGATCGCGGTCCGCGACCTCTGGAAGATCTACACCCTGGGCGACGTCGAGGTGCAGGCGTTGCGCGGGGTCGACCTGGACATCGACGCGGGCGAGTTCGTCGCCATCATGGGAGCCTCGGGCTCGGGCAAGTCGACCTTCATGAACCTCCTCGGCTGTCTCGATCGTCCGAGCCGCGGCACGTACCGCTTGGCGGGGACCGACGTGTCGACGCTCTCGGCCGACCAGCGGGCGACGATCCGCAATCGGCAGATCGGTTTCGTGTTCCAGAACTTCAACCTGATCCCGCGCACCAGCGCCGTCGAGAACGTCGAGCTGCCGCTGTTCTACGGCGACGTCCCGCTCGACGACCAGCACCGCCTGGCGCGCGAGGCGCTGGCGGCGCTCGGCCTGGCCGGACGCGAGGACCACTTTCCCAGCCAGCTCTCGGGCGGGCAGCAGCAGCGCGTGGCGATCGCGCGGGCCCTGGTCAACCGGCCGTCCCTGGTGCTCGCCGACGAGCCCACCGGCAACCTCGACACCAACACCAGCGTCGAGATCCTGCAGATCCTGCAGCGGCTGAACCGCGAGCAACGCATCACCATCGTCCTCGTCACCCACGAGCCCGACATCGCCACCTACACCGACCGGGTGATCACCTTCCGCGACGGCCAGGTGGTGTCCGACGAGCGCCAGGCGGCGTCTGTCACCGCGGCGCGGGAGAGTCGAGAATGAAGCTGCTGCGGATGACCATGCGCACCGCGCTGCGGGCGCTGCGGCGCAACAAGATGCGCTCCGGCCTGACCATGCTGGGGATCATCATCGGCGTCGCCGCGGTCATCACCATGGTGAGCATCGGCCAGGGCGCCAACGTCGCGGTCCAGAGCCAGATCGAGAGCCTCGGCAACAACATGCTGATGGTCATCCCAGGGGCGACCACGTCGGCCGGCGTGCGCTCCGGTTGGGGCGGCGTCTCCACCCTGAGCGCGGCCGACGCCAACGCCATCAAACGCGAGTGTCCCTCGGTCGCCGACGTCACCTACTTCAAGCGGCAGGTGGTTCAGGTCGTCTACGGCGACCAGAACTGGTCGACCGCGGCGCAAGGGGCGACGCCCTCCTACCAGAAGGTGCGCGACTGGCCGATGGCGATGGGCAGCTTCTTCACCGAGCGCGACGAGGATACCGCCAACCGAGTCGTCGTGCTGGGCCAGACCGTGGTCGATCACCTCTTCGGACCGGGCGAGGACCCGGTGGGTGCCACGGTCCGCATCAAGAACGTTCCCTTTCGCGTCGTCGGCGTGCTCGACGCCAAGGGACAAACGGGATGGGGGCAGGACCAGGACGACGTCGTGATCATGCCCTTCACCACCGCCGAGCGTCGCGTGCTGGGCACGCAGTTCATCGGCAGCGTCGACATGATCTTCGCCTCGGCGGCATCCCGCGACGAGATCCCGGACGCCGAGAAGGAAATCACCGCCGTGCTGCACGAGCGCCACCACATCCAGGCGGGCCAAGAGGACGACTTCACGGTCCGCAACCTCAACGACATCGCCAAGGCGGCAGCGAGCGCAAGCAAAGTGATGGCCAGCCTGCTGCTGAGCGTGGCATCGATCTCGCTCCTGGTCGGCGGCATCGGCATCATGAACATCCTGCTGGTCTCGGTCACCGAGCGCACCCGCGAGATCGGCGTGCGCATGGCCGTGGGCGCCAAGAGCCGCCACATCCTGCTGCAGTTCCTGGTCGAGGCGGTCACCCTGAGCATGGTCGGCGGTCTGGCCGGAACCCTGCTGGGAATCGCCGGCGCCCGTCTGATCTCCTACTTCGCCGGCTGGCCGACGCTGTTGTCGGCCCCCGCCGTCGCCGGCTCCTTCCTGTTCTCCGGCGCCGTCGGCGTCTTCTTCGGGTTCTATCCCGCGCGCAAGGCCTCGCGTCTCGATCCGATCACGGCGCTGCGGTACGAGTGAGCCGCTAAGGCCGTCTCTGATCCCCTTGGAGGGCATGCCGACCCGCCCGCCACCATCCCGGCACTGACGGAGCAGTGCCCTCCAGAACAAAATGCCCCACTACCGATCGTCAATTCCCCTAGATGCCCCGCCCGAAAAGTAGTAGGCCCAACGAATCGGCAGCCGCCATGTGATGAGCTCGATCTCGACCGACAACGTGGAGCGCCGCTCCTCGGCGCGCCGCTGGGCCGTACGGCTGCTGCTGGTCGCCGAGCTGCTGGGCGCGCTGTTCCTCGCCGGAAGCCGCCTCGGGCCGCTGTGGCAGGATCGTTGGGCGCAGGACGACGCGTACATCAGCTTCCGCTACGCCAAGCACCTCGTCCAGGGCCACGGGCTGGTCTACAACGTCGGCCAGCGCGTCGAAGGCTACAGCAACTTCCTGTGGACGATGCTGTCGGCCATCCCCATGGCCTTCGGCGCGCCCGATCCGCTGCCGTTCATGCACGTCGTCAGCCTCGGCCTGTGGATCGGCTCGTACCTGCTCCTTCTCCTGCTCGGCCTCCGTCTGTTCCGCGAGGGCGTCTGGATCGCGCCGCTGGCGCTCGTGCCCCTGACGTACCACTGGTCGTACAATATGTGGTTCTTCTCGGGCATGGAGACGCCGCTGGTCTCGTTCTGGATCATCGCCGCGCTGTTTCTGTTCTCGCTCGACCCCGAAGAGCACCCGACCGCGCTCGGGTGGGCCAGCCTGTGCGGCGTCGGCCTCGCCCTGACACGCGCCGACGGCATGATTCCATTCGCCGG
This sequence comes from uncultured Binatia bacterium (SeqCode), assembly GCA_964648215.1. GTDB lineage: Bacteria > Desulfobacterota > Binatia > HRBIN30 > JACQVA1 > CAZYMF01. The sequence goes on from CAZYMF010000062.1 coordinate 3,027, forward strand.
CCTCGCCCTCGCCGGGCTTCTTCTCTACGGCCGCCGGCTGCTGCGCGAGCGCCAGTGGCGCCGCTACCTCCTCTACCCGGCGCTGCCGCTGCTGGTCGTCTACCTCCCCTACACCGTCTGGCGTCTGGCCTACTACGGCTCGTTCTTTCCCAACACCTACTACGCCAAGGTCGCCTACCTCACCTTCTACACGCGGGGCTGGGAGTACCTGCGCGGCTACTTCGAGATGTACCGCTTCGCCCCGTACGCGATCTTCGCCGTCGGCGGCGCCGTGCTCGCGCGCCGCGGCAGCGCGCGGCGCTTTCTGCTCGGCGCGCTGCTGGTGACGGCCGCCGATTTCTTCTACATCGTCCGCCTCGGCGGCGACTTCATGGAGTGGCGGTTCGTCACCCCGGTCTCGGGCGTGCTCTGGCCCGCCATCGTCATCGGCGCCGCGGTCTGCGCCCAGCGGCTGCTCTCCTTCGCCGTCAAGCGCTGGCGCGCCGCGGGCTCGGCGCCGGGGCTCTCCTTCGCCGGCTGGCTCGCCGGCCTAGCGGTGGCGATCCCCTTCGGCCTGGCGACGATCGCCGGGGGGCACACGGCCGAGACGACGACCGGGCCGATGCAGGAGGACATTGCGTTGCTGCGTCGCTACTGCGACCCGAACAAGCTCAACTGGGGCGAAGCCGGCAAGCTGTTCGACGCGGTCCTACCCGAGAATATCACCATCGCCACGACCTCGGCGGGGATCATCCCGTTCTACTGCGACCGCCGCTGCCTCGACCTGCACGGCCTCACCGATCCCGAGATCGCCCACGAGCCGATCGATCCCGAGCACCGCGGTCGCGTCGGCCACGAGCACTGGCTGTCCGACTACGACCAGATGCGCGCCCGCGGGGTCGACGTCTATCTCTACTGGGTGGACTACCCCAAGCCCTTCGCCACCTCGCTGATCACGCCGGCGAAGAAGAACTTCGAGATGGTCAGCGTCCGGCTGCCCAACGGCAACTACATCGAGTTCCTGATCCTGAATCACGACAAGATCGACATGCAGGCGCTGCGCCGCGACAAGCGCCTGGTCTTCTACGGCGACGTGAAGGTGGCGGACGCGAAACAGATCTATGCGCTGCGCCAGCGACTCTCCGGCTACGACGTCGTCGATCTCCTCGACCCCGAGGACGAGGCATCGCAGAAGGCGCACGCCTTCGAGGAGATCTACGCCCCCAACGGCCCCCACCTGCACAACTACCACCCGAAGCTGCTCGCCTACCGGCCGCCGAACCAGGCGGTATCGCTCTACGACGTCGGCCGGCGTATTGGTTATCAGGCGCAGTGGCAGGTGAAGAACGTGTCGGCGCACAAGGACCTGGTCATGGTGGTCCGCTTCGATCACACCGGCGACGGCATCTACGACCTCGAGGTCAACGGCCACAAGCTCGAGCAGGAGCTCCGGCTGCCCGGCGGCCCCGAGGGCTGGGACGAGGCGGAGATCACCGTGCCGAAGGCGCTGCTGGTGGACGGCGCCAACCGCTTCCGCCTGCTGCGCTCGCCGCAGAGCCCCGCCGATTCCGAGCTCTACCACTTCTGGTTCCTGCAAGCCGCCGCGCCGGCGGCGCCGGCGACCTCGGCCAAGACTCCGGCCGAGACTCCAGCCGAGAGTCCGGCCAAGACACCCGGATGACCGGCGACCCGGCCGCGGCGCCGCAGCGCCGGGCGTTGTGGGAGCTGGCCCGGCTGTTCCTCAAGCTGGGCACCACGGCGTTCGGCGGACCGGCGGCGCACGTGGCGATGATGGAGGACGAGGTCGTGCAGCGCCGTCGTTGGCTCTCGCGCGACCGTTTCCTCGACCTTCTCGGCGCCACCAACCTGATTCCCGGGCCCAACTCCACCGAGATGGCGATCCATGTCGGCTACCTCCGCGCCGGCTGGCGGGGGCTGGTGGTCGCCGGCTCCTGCTTCATCCTGCCGGCGGCGCTGCTGGTCGGCGCCATCGCCGCCGCCTACGTGCGCTTCGGAGCGCTGCCGCAGGTCGCCGGGCTGCTCTACGGCGTCAAGCCGGTGGTCATCGCGGTGGTGGCGCAGGCGCTGTGGCGGCTGGGACGGACGGCGATCAAATCGACGACACTGGCGCTTCTCGCCGTGGCGGCGGTCGTGCTCAACGCCCTCGGCGTGAACGAGCTGGCCGTGCTCTTCGGCGCCGGGCTGGCGATGATGGCGGGGCACATCGCCCGCTCGCGATCGTCGCGGACGACGAGCTCCTTGTCACTGCTCGGCGTGGGTATCGGCAGCCTACTGCCCGAGGCCGCCGTTGCCGGGGTCCCCTTCGGTCTGTGGCCGTTGTTCTGGTTCTTCGCCAAGGTCGGGGCGGTCCTGTTCGGCAGCGGCTACGTCCTGCTGGCGTTCCTGCGCGCCGATCTCGTCGAGCACTGGCACTGGCTCACCGAGGCGCAGCTGCTCGACGCCGTCGCCATCGGCCAGATCACCCCTGGCCCGGTGTTCACCACGGCGACCTTCATCGGCTACGTCCTCGGCGGCGCGCCGGGAGCGGTGATCGCCACGGTGGGCATCTTCGTGCCCGCGTTCTTCTTCGTCGCCGCCAGCGGGCCGCTGGTGCCGCGGCTGCGCCGCTCGCCCACCGCCGGCGCCTTTCTCGACGGCGTCAACGCCGGCGCGCTGGCGCTGATGGCAGTGGTCACCTGGCAGCTCGGCGGCGCGGCGATCGTCGACGTCACCACCGCCCTCCTCGCCGCCGCCAGCCTGGTGCTGCTGCTCCGCTTCCGCGTCAACTCCGCCTGGCTGGTTCTCGGCGCCGCGGCCATCGGCTTTCTGGGGGCGATCGGCTGAGGGCCCGGTGACAGCAACCGACTCGACGTGTTGAGGGGGATCGACCTCGCCCTGAAAGGGCGGCTCTTCGTCAGCCCAGGGCAACGCCCTGGGAACCAGAATGCCTTCCAATCCCAGCCCTGAAAGGGCGCCATTCGCTCATCGGCCCAACGAATCACGCCCCTTCAGGGCTCTGACGGACTCCCGGACCTGTCCCCAGGGCGTTGCCCTGGGCTGGCGAATTTCGCCCCTTCGGGGCTCGGAATCGACTCACCGCTAGCGGGCCTACGCCGCCGCCCGAATCCGCCAACGCATCGGCGCGCGCTTGATGCCGCCGACGAAGCTGGAGCGAACGCGTGCAACCGGCCCCGCGAGCTCGCACGACTCCAGACGCTCGCGCAGCACGGCAAAGGCGTGGCGGAGCTCCAGGCGGGCGAGGTGGGCGCCGAGGCAGACGTGCTCGCCCATGCCGAAGCCGATGTGCAGGTTGGGCTGGCGGTCGATGCGGAAGGTGAAGGGATCCTCGAAGACCTCCTCGTCGCGGTTGGCCGACGGATAGAACAGGCACACCGACTGGCCTTCGCAGACGGTCTTGCCGCGCAGCTCGTAGTCGCGCGTGGCGGTGCGGCCGAACTGGATCACCGGCGTCGTCCAGCGCACGATCTCCTCCACCGCGCCCTCGAGCAGGGACGGATCCTGGCGCAGCTTCTGCCACTCGCCGGGGTTGCTGAGAAACGCCAGCATGCCGCCGGTCATGGCGTTACGGGTGGTCTCGTTGCCGGCGACGACGAGCAGGAAGTAGTAGGAGAGCAGCTCGATCGGTGGTAGCGGCTCGCCGTTGACCTGGCTGTTGGCGACCACGCTGACGATGTCGTCGGTCGGGTGGGCGCGGCGCTCGTTGGAGAGATCGTTGAAGTAGGTGAACAGCTCGAGGCGCGCCCGCTCGATCGTCTCGTGCGGCGTCGCCCCGTGCTGGAACTCGGGGTCCTGCGGCGCGATGATCTCGTTGGTCCAGCGGAAGAGCAGCTCCCAGTCCTGGCGCGGCACGCCGAGCATCTCGGCGATCACGGCGATGGTGATGCGGGCGGTGACGTCGCGGACGAAGTCGCCCTCGCTCTTCTGCGCCGCGTCGTCGATGACCTCGCGCGTGACGCGCGCGACCTTGCCGTCCATGCCGCGGATGGCGCGCGGCGTAAACCAGCCGCTGGTGACGCGGCGGTAGCGGGCGTGGTCGGGCGGATCCATGTTCAGCAGGTGGCGCGACTCCCCCTCGGGCGGCGGCGGCAGATCGTTGGTGAACATGGCCAGCCGCGGCGCATTGAGAAAGAGCTCCGGCTGCTTGCCGATCTCGATGATGTCGGCGTGCTTGGTGACGGCCCAGAACGGGTCGACGTTGGGCCGCTCGTACCAGAAGACCGGGTCGTGGCGGCGCAGCCAGGTCCACTCGGGATGCGGGTAGCCGTTCTGCTCGTAGTGCTCGGGGGTGATGATATCGAGGGTTTTGGGGTCGAACTCGCGGTCGGTGCTCTGCATCGTCGGGCGCCTCCTTCAGATCGGTCTCTCGGGTCACCCCCAGATTATGCCGATCCGCGCGCCTGTGTCACGGGGGGCGATCAGGTGCGCCTGGTTGCGGCTCGGTCGCAAAGGAAAATGGAGAACCGGGAACAGGAAATTCAGAATGGAGAACCGGTCAATGCCGATCCGTCCGGATGGATCCCGGCCCGAGGATTGCCGGGATGACGGAGAAGAATGCGGGAGTCTGGACGGTCCAGCGCCCGCAGCGCCGCGTCCTCCTTCACTCGAGCCGCAGCTCGCCGTGACCCAGCTTCGCAATCAGCTCGCGGTCGCCGTCGAGAAAGTCGAGCGCGGCCAGCTCCTCGACCGCAACCCAGCGCATCTGCGCGAAGGCGCGGTTCTCGATCGTGCCGCGGTAGCCGGCGACCAGGAAGAAGCTCAGCTCGAGCGGCTCGCGTCCGGGGTAGTGGTGCCGTGTGCGCCAGAGCTCGCGGCCGATGTCGGCGTCGATGCCGAGCTCCTCGCCGAGCTCGCGCCGCAGGCCCGCCGCGGCCGTCTCGCCCGGCTCGGTCTTGCCCCCGGGAAACTCCCACTTGAGCGGGTGATGCCCGTCGGCGCGCCGCTGGCAAGCGAGCACCTGGCCGCCGCGCACGAGCAGGCCGGCGGTGACCTCGATCATAACTCGAGCCGGGGGCGGCTCTCGAGCAGGCAAGTCGCAAAGGGAAAAGGGGAAAGTCGGAAGTCAGGACCCAACGCGCCGCGCTGGCGTTTCCGCTCGGGGAAGGTCCGGACGCGAGCCGACCGCGCGCGCGTCACTGGATCTGCGCCGCCAGGCGGCGCACTTCGATCAGGTTCTCGCGGATGAGCGGCGCGGTCTCGTCGCCCGGCGCCAGCTGGAGAAAGCGCTCCAGATCGACCACCGCCGGCCCGTAGCATTCCAGCCGCTGGTAGAGCAGACCACGGTCGCGGATCTCCTGCGCCGCGTCCGGCGTCAGTAGCAGAATGCGCTCGCTGCACGAGAGCGCGGCCTCGAACTCCTCGGCGTTGATGTGCGCGTGCTTGAGATTGCCGAGCATGCGCACCAGGATCTCCTTGGGCCGCGCCGAGCGCAGATAGCGCCGGTCGAACGAAGCCTCGGGTCCGAGAATGCTCTGCAACCGCTCGCGGCAATCGTGCTCGCTGAGCACCTCGCCGAAGAAGGCGTCGATGATGATCTCCTCGTCGCCGACGTACTTGGCGAGGAAGTGCCCCGGAAAACCTACGCCTTCCACCGGCAGGCCGAGCCGCCGCGCCACCTCGATGTAGACCAGCGAGAGCGTGATCGGAATGCCCGTGTGGCGATCGAGCACCTCGTTGAGAAAGCCGTTGCGACGATCGTAGTAACGCCTCTGGTTGCCGACGAAGCGTTTCTCCACGAACAGGAAATGGTTGAGCCGCGCGATGCGCTCCGGGCCCGAGGTCGCGGCATCGACGAAATCGCGCGCCTCCTGCGCCAGCGCGTCCAGCCGGCGCATGTAGGCCGAGATGTCGAGCTGCGGATAGGACTCCGCGGCGATCACCAACGCGCCCTCGGCCAGATCGATGCGATCTTCCGGCGCGTTCGCCAGCTCGACGAAACGTTCCCGCGGACTCTTGCTCGTTGCCATTGCGCCTGCGACTTCGCTTAGCGCGAGGGCGCGCCGGATTGCAAGATACCCGCGCAACAAAATCTCACCCCGCCGTCGACGCCGCCGGCGGGCGAGATGGTCCTCCTTTTTCGCACGGTCATAAGACAGTCACGGATTGCCGCCGGCTTCTGGGCGCGAGGACAGACCGACACAGGCTGGAAGCCCGTGCCACCGCATTTTGGGCCCGTGGCAGAGGCTTCCGGCCCGTGCCCCCTTGGCACCGGCCCCGGTTGCCAAGCGCGGGTGTCGGTGAGATAGAGGCTGGGATATGCGAGCCATCGTATTCGATCAGCCCGGGGACGAAAGCGTTCTCCACATCGGCGAGGTGGCCGCGCCGGCGTTGGGGCCGGACGACCTGCGCCTGCGCGTGCATGCCACCGCCGTCAATCGAGCCGATCTGCTGCAGCGACAGGGGATGTACCCGCCACCGCCCGGAGCCTCGCCGATTCTCGGCCTCGAGTGCGCCGGGGAAGTCGTCGCGGTCGGCGCCAACGTGCACGACTGGCATATCGGCGATCGCGCCATGGCCCTGCTCGGCGGCGGGGGCTACGCCGAGGAGGTTGTCGTGCACGCCGGCTCGGCGATGCAGGTGCCGGCGAGTCTCTCCGACGAGGAGGCCGGCGCCCTTCCCGAGGTCTTCCTCACCGCCTTCCTGAACATCTTTCTCCTCGGCGAGCCGCCGGCGAACGGCAGCGTTCTGGTTCACGGCGGCGGCAGCGGCGTCGGCACCGCCGCCATTTCGCTGTGCCGGGAGGCCGGGTTGCGCGTCGTCGTCACCGCGGGCAGCGACGAGAAGTGCGCCCGCTGCCGCGACCACGGCGCCGACGTCGCCGTCAACTACCGCAGCGGCGATTTCAGCGCCGCCGCGCGCGAGGCCACCGGCGGCAACGGCGTCAACGTCGTGCTCGACTGCATCGGCGGCCGCTATCTCGCCCCCAACCTCGCCGCGCTCGCCGTCGACGGCCGGCTGGTCATCATCGGCCTGATCGGCGGCGCGCGCGGCGAGATCGACCTGGCTTCGGTGCTGCTCAAGCGCCTGCGCGTGATCGGCTCGACTCTGCGCGCCCGCTCGCTCGCCGACAAGGCCGCCATCGTCCGCGCCTTCGAGGAACGCTTCGGCGCCGCCCTGGTCGCCGGACGCCTGCGTCCGGTCGTCGACCGCGTGCTGCCGCTGGAGCAGGCCGGCGAAGCCCATCGCGTGGTGCAGTCGAGCGTTCATTTTGGAAAGGTCGTCCTGCGCCTGCGCTGAGCGAGTCGGCAATACGAATCCTCTCTTCTTGGCGACAGGCTACATCGTCGTCGACGAGACGGCCGGCGGCCTCGTTGCCGAGCTGAGATATCTGAAAGGACAAGACGCCGTTTCGGCGTGAAACCATGACTCCAGCCACCGCAAACACCATGCGCGTCGATCACGTCTCCGTTGCCGTGCGCGACATCGACACGGCGCTGGCCTTCTTTCGCCGGCTGCTGCCGATCGAGATGGGCAACGAGAAGCGCCCGGGCTACAACGACGACTTCAACTGGTGCGACTTCTACATCGGCCGCTTCAAGCTCGAACTGATCGAGGCCGCCCGGCCCGAGAGCTTCGTGCGCCGCTTCATCGACAAACGCGGCGAAGGGCTGCACCACCTGTCGCTCGAGACCGCCGACCTCGAGCCGTTGGTCGCCCGGCTCGAGAACGACGGCGTGCGCATCGTCGACCGCTTCGCCGGCAGCGACGGCCACCAGACCGCCTTCATCTCGCCCCGCAGCGCCCACGGCATCCTCGTCCAGTTCTGGCAGGTCCCGGAAATCGAGGCGCCGCAACGGCCGGCAACGGCGGCCCTGCGGCTGCGTTCCGGGGAGACCGTGACCGTACACGTCGATCACGTCGCCCTGGCCACGCGCGACATCGGCACCACCTGGGGCTTCTTTCAGCGCTACTTCCCGGTCACGCTGCTGCACGACAAGCACCCCGGCTACGACGGCACCTTCGCCCTCTCCAGCTTCGAGCTGAACGGCTACAAGATCGAGCTGATCGAGCAGGCCGCCGATCGACCCGGCTTCGTCGGCCGCTTTCTCGAACGCCGCGGCGAGGGCTTCCACCACCTGTCGCTCAACGTCGACCGGCTCGACCCGCTGCTGGCGCAGCTCGAGGCCGACGGCGTGCGCATCGTCGACCGCGCCGACATGGGCGGCGGCTGGAAGACCGCCTTCGTCTCCCCCCGCAGCGCCCACGGTGTCCTCATCCAGTTCTGGCAGGCCCCCGCGCTCGGCGGGCGATAAGAAGGAGAAACAGACTACAACGGATTGAAC
>CAZYMF010000062.1:11405-23637 GCA_964648215.1 uncultured Binatia bacterium (SeqCode)
GGATTGAACAGATTGAGGTCGGGCCCTTCTCCAAAAATCCGTCTAATCCGTTGAATCCGTTCAATCCGTTGTAAAGGTCCTCCTCCGACACCGGCTTGACCTCGGCGGTGGTCCGAGTAGGAAATGGGTCCACCGGTCGGCGCCGTGGCCGGCAGAGAGGAGAGCTCTCATGTACACCTTTCTTTCCCTCGTCGTTCGTGACGTGATGACACGCTCGATCGTCACCGTGTCGCCCGATCTCACGCTGGCCGAGCTGGAGGAGATCTTCGCTGGGCACGAGTTCAACGGCTGCCCGGTCATCGAGGAAGGCCGGCTGGCCGGCTTCGTCACCAAGCTCGATTTCCTCAAGGCATTCTCGTTCGGCACCAGCACCGTGGTGCCTCCCTACGCGCAGATCATGCAGCGCAAGGTGAGCGAGGTGATGACGCCGACCGTGATCACCGTGCCCGAAGACCGCCCGCTGACCCGGGTGCTGCAGATGATGGTCGATCTGCGCACCAAGGGCTTCCCGGTCGTCGACGCCGCCGGCGCGGTGGTCGGCATGATCGCTCGCGAGGACATCTCTCGCGCGCTGCGCAACAGCGCCACGGCGTGAGTCTCGGTCTGTTAACCCACCCGTCATGGAGCCGTAACACCGGTGGGCTACGCTTGGGTGGCATGTGCACACGATGAAAATCTGGTTTCTCCATCCGTCGCGTTCCTCTGTTCCCCCGTTGGTGCGAGCCACACCCTGTGCTAGCGTCACTTCACGGGAGGGTGTGGTGTCGTGGTGGATGGCTTAGGCATGCGCATTGCCTCGATCGACGTCGGCAGCAACTCCATTCACATGGTGATTGCCCAGGTGGAATCGGACGGCCGTTTCCGCGTGCTCGATCGGGCCAAGGAAATGGTCCGCCTGGGCCGGCGCATGGGCAGCGGCCGGCTCTCGGCCGAAGCCATGAACGCCGGCCTGCGCACGCTCGCCGCCTTCCGCACGCTCGCCGAGCGGCAGGGCGTCGACCGCTTCAAGGCGGTGGCCACCAGCGCCGTGCGCGAGGCCCGCAACGGCGGCGACTTCATCCAACGAGTCCGCGACGAGATCGGCCTGCGCGTCAAGGTCATCCCCGGCCGCGAGGAAGCGCGCCTGGTCTATCTCGGCGCGCGGCACGCCGTCGACCTGCGCGGCGAAGCGACTCTCATCCTCGATGCCGGCGGTGGCAGCGTCGAGGTGATCCTGGTCGAGGACGACAAGCCCGCCATCTTGCACAGCTCGAAGATCGGCGTCGCCCGCCTGAGCGAGCTCTTCGTCGACGAGAGCGCGCTCGGCTCGCAGGGAATGGATCGGCTCGAGCACCACATTGCCGGCCAGCTCGCGCCGATTCTGGACCAGGTCGTCGATCGCGGCGTGCGCCGCGTGATCGCGACCTCGGGCACGCTGCTCAACCTCATCGCCATCGCCGCCTTCCAGCGTGGCGAGCCTCCCGACGGGCGCATCAACAACTGCGTGGCCACGGCCGAGGAGATCGTCCAGGTCCGGCGCATGCTCGCCAAGATGGGTCGCGACGAGCGCGAGCGGCTCAAGGGGCTCGACGCCAAGCGGGTGGACTTCATCGTCGCCGGCGCCGCGTTGGCCGACTACGTCCTGCGCCGTCTCGACGCCAAGGAGATGGTCGCCTGCACGTGGTCGTTGCGCGAGGGCGTGTTACTCGACTTCATCGCCCGCCACCGCCGCGGCATCGAGGAAACCGAGCGTTTCGCCGACGTGCGCCATCGCAGCGTGGCCCGCTTCGTCCGCCACCTCGGCGGCGAGGAGATCCACGGCCAGCACGTGGCCCGGTTGGCGCTGCGGCTCTTCGACCAGCTCGCGCCGGACCTCCGTCTCGACGGCGAAGCCCGCGAATGGCTCGAGTTCGCCGCTCTGCTGCACGACGTCGGCCACCACATCGGCCACGAGAACCACCAGCGGCACAGCTACTACCTCATCACCAACGGCGACCTGCTCGGTTTCCAGCGCGAGGAGCTGGAGATCATCGGGCAGGTGGCTCGCTACCACCAGAAGGGCACGCCGAAGAGCGCCGACGCCGCCTACGCGGCGCTGCCGGGAACGCAGCGCCGTGCCGTGCGCGCCCTGTGCGCGATTCTCCGCATCGCCGACGGGCTCGACCGCAGCCACTACGGCGTGGTGCGCGACGTCACCGTGGCCCGCCGCGGGGAGAAGCTGGTGCTGCAGCTGCGAACCGACGGCGACGACGCCGAGCTCGAGATCTGGGAGGCACGCCGCCGCGCCGAGCTGATCGAGAAGCTCCTGCGCCAGGAGGTCGACTTCCGCGTCTCCGGCTGAGGCGGCCCTGGCCTTCCGGTCCCTTCCGTCGTCCTCGCCCGACGCGTTGCCAACCGGCGGCGGATCCAATGAGAAACAGGGAACAGGAAACCGGAAATGAGAAACTGGCCAACGTCTGAAAAGGAGCGTCCGGATTTGCCGGGTCCCGGTTTCCCGTTTTCTGTTTCCCGTTTCTCATTTGTTGTTCAAATCACGCCCCGCTGAAGGATTCTTCGACAGCCCTCCGAGCAACCCGATGGCCGTACCCTCGAGCCCCGCCGCGCCCGAAGTCGAGGCCAAGCTGATCGTCCCCCGTGTGAGCGATCTGCGCGCGATTGCCCGCCTGCGTCAGGTCGCCGATTTCCGGCTGTGCCCGCGCGGCGTCGCCAAGCTCCACTCGCTCTACCTCGATACCGCCGAGCACGTCCTGGCCCGGCACGGCGTCGCCTTGCGCCTGCGCCGGCACGGCGGCGGCTGGGAAGCGACGGCCAAATGGGCCGGCGAGGTGAAGGGTACGCTCCACGAGCGGCCCGAGATCAACGTCGCGCTGCCGGCAAAGCCGGACCTCCCCTTCGTCCTGCCCGCCGGGCCGCTCCACGTCCAACTCGCGGCGCTGGTCGCCGGACGCAAGCTGGAGCCGATCCTGATCACCGACATCGAGCGACGGCTGCTCGACGTGCTGGGGCCGGCTAGCGAGACGAGCGAAGATACCCTCGCCGAGCTGGCGCTCGATCGCGTACGCCTCTCCGCCCCGAAAGACGACGATCGGTCGCGGTCAGGGGCGACCTACTGCGAGCTGGAGATCGAGCTGCGCCGGGGAACCCGCGAGCAGATCGTCATGCTGGCGCAGCGCCTGCAACGGGACTTCGGCCTGATGCCGTCGGGCGAATCGAAGTTCGCCCGCGGCCTGGCGTTGCTCTACGGCCGCGAGCCGTTCGTCGACCATGAGATCCGACGCCCGGCGCCGGGCGACACCGTTGAGAGCGCCGCCCGCCACGTGGTGGCCTTGCACCTGGCGCGGCTGCGCCAGAACGATCCGGGAACGCGGCTGGGCGAGGACCCGGAGGCGGTGCACGACATGCGCGTGGCGGTGCGACGCTTGCGCGCCGCCGTGCGAGTGTTCGCCGACGGCATTCCCGGTCGGCTGCACGACGCGCTCGAGCGCGACTTGCGCTGGCTCGGCCGCAGCCTCGGCGCGGTCCGCGACCTCGACGTTCACCTGGCCAGGTTTCAGCAATACCGCGACGCTCAGCCGGCGGAGCAGCGGGCGGCGATCGACGGACTCCTGCGTCATCTCCGGTCACGACGCACCGACTGCCGGCGCGAGCTGCTCGCCGCGCTCGACTCGCCCCGCTACTTTCGTCTCCTGTTGAAGCTCGAGCGCTTCGCCGCCGCGCGGGCGCGAAAACGCCCGCGCGACACACCGGGCCAGGAACCGCTGGTGGTGGCCGGCCGCCGGGCTCTGGAGCAAGCCGTGAGCAAGGTGGTCAAACGCGGCCGCAAGGTCGACACCAGCGGCCACACGCCGACGGCGAAGGAGCTTCACCGTTTGCGTATCCAGGCCAAGCGCCTGCGCTACCTGCTCGAGTTCCTGCGCGAGCTGACCGGAAAACCCGGGCGCCGCTTCGTCAAACGTCTGGTCCGCTTGCAGGACCTCCTCGGCGCGCACCAGGACAACGTCGTGGCCGAAGCGGTGGTCCACGAGTACACCGCCACCGCCGGCCTCTCGGCCGATCCGGCGGCGGCGGCCATGAACGCGCTGCTCGACCACGAGGAACGAGCGGCGGCGGCCGCCCGCGCCGCCTTCCACCGCAGCTGGCGGCGCTTCACCCAGAAACGCACGCCGCCCGATTTACGGGAGGTGCTGCAGCGCCTGCGCCAGCAGGCCGCTGCGCCGGGCCCGCGCAGGAAGCGCCAATGAGCGCCACGCTGTACCTGGTTCGCCACGGCATCGCCGAGGAGCGTGCCGGCAGCGGACGCGATGCCGATCGGCGCCTGACCGCCGAAGGCATCCGGAAGATGCACGAGGTGGCCGCCGGCCTCGAGCGGCTCGGCGTGCGGCCGGACGCGGTCCTGTCGAGCCCGCTGCGGCGCGCCCGCGAGACCGCCGCCGTGCTGGTCGAGGTCCTCGCTCCCGATCTCGCGGTCGAGATCTACGCGCCGCTGGCGCCGCCGTGCGACCCGGTGGAGGTGCTGGCGGGTCTGGGAAAACACCGCGGCGCCCGGCACATCGTGCTGGTGGGGCATCAGCCCGATCTGGGGGAGCTGGCCTCGCAGCTGCTGACCGGGTCGCCGGCGACGGCGCCGCTGCCCTTCAAGAAGGGCAGCGTGGCAGCCATCGCCATTGGCGCGGTGCCGCCGCGCGCGAACGGGGTGCTGCAGTGGGCGATGACACCGAAGCAGCTGCGCGCCGTCGCTGAGGCCGACGAATAGAGCCGCCAACACAGGCTGGAAGCCCGTGTCACCAAAAGGCTCCAATCCGGTGGCACTGGCGTCTTGCCTGTGTCCGCTTCTCGCATCATCGAGACGCCAGCGCGACCGGCGGCACGGCGAATTCATCTTTCCGTCACCGTCCCGCAACAACGGCCAGCTACTCTCCGCCGTGCGTGCCGAGAGGGAAGAGCAACCCCCTTGCGCTTCCCCTCTCTCCCCAAGGGGGGACCACCCGGTCCCCCCTTCCCCACCTTCGGCTATTTTGCCCCCCAACTTTACACGTGACCGATCGCTCACTAGTATCCGCTCGCCATGTTTGCCCGACTGTTTCCGAGCGAGGGGAAAGGGTTCTTCGATTTCTTCGACCAGCACGCCGCCAAGACCGTCGAGGCCGCCCGGCTGCTGCAAGCCATGCTGGCCAAGCCCGACGACCTTTCCAGTCAGGCGCGGCGCATCAAGGAAATCGAGCACGAAGGGGACGGCATCACGCACGAGGCGGTCGCCACCCTGCACAAGACCTTCGTCACGCCCATCGACCGCGGCGACATTCATCGACTGATCAGCCGCCTCGACGACGTTCTCGACCTGATCGAGGCCACGGCCGAGCGGGTCTGGCTCTACGACCTCAACACCCCCGAACACGATGCGATTCAGCTCGCCGAGGTGCTGGTTCAGGCCGTGACCCAGGTCAGTCGCGCCATGTCCTGCCTGCGCAACCTCAAGGACCGCGAGGCCCTGCTGCAGATCTGCATGGAGATCAACCGCTACGAGAACGAGGGCGACACATTGTTGCGGACGGCCCTGGCGCGCCTGTTTCGCGAGCAGACGGACCCGGTCCTGATCGTCAAGTGGAAGGAAATCTACGACTTCCTCGAGAACGCGGTCGACCGCTGCGAGGACGTCGCCAACGTGCTCGAGGGCGTCGCTCTCGAGTACGCCTGAACCGTAGCAAGGTTTCGCCGCAGACGCACCAGACCGACGAAGGGGGGTGGGGATGGCTCTGGCGCTGGTGATCTTTCTCGTCGTCGTGGCGCTGGTGTTCGACTTCATGAACGGGTTCCACGACGCCGCCAACTCGGTGGCCACCATCGTGTCGACCCGTGTCCTGAGCCCGCGCCAGGCGGTGCTCTGGGCGGCCTTCTTCAACTTCGTGGCCGCCTTCGGCTTCGGCGTCGAGGTGGCGGAAACCGTCGGCAAAGGGGTCATCGATCCGAGCGCCGCCACCCCCGCCGTCGTCTTCGCCGGTCTGGCGGCGGCGATCGCGTGGGACGTCATCACCTGGCTCTACGGCCTGCCGACGAGCTCGTCGCACGCGCTGATCGCGGGCTTCGCCGGTGCCGCCGTCGGTGCGGTCGGCATCGACGTCGTCAACGGGTCGGGTCTGACCAAGGTCTTCCTGTTCATCTTCATCTCGCCCGCCGTCGGCCTGGTGATCGGCGTGTCGATGATGACCCTGGTACTGACGCTGGTGCGCAATGCGACACCGGCCGGGGTCGACACCACCTTTCGCCGCCTGCAGCTGGTGTCGGCGGCGTTCTACAGTCTCGGGCACGGCACCAACGACGCCCAGAAGACGATGGGCGTCATTGCCGTGCTGCTGTTCTCGGCAGGCTACCTCGGCCCGCAGTTCTACGTCCCCATGTGGGTCATCCTCCTCTGCCACGCCGCCATCGCGCTCGGCACCATGCTCGGCGGCTGGCGCATCGTGAAGACGATGGGAATGCGCATCACCAAGCTGCAACCGATCGGCGGCTTCTGCGCCGAGACGGCCGGCGCCGTGACCTTGCTGGGCACGGCGCTCGCCGGCATTCCGGTGAGCACGACACACACCATCACTGGCGCCATCGTCGGCGTCGGCGCCAGCCGCCGCCTATCCGCCGTCCGCTGGGGGGTGGCGCGCAACGTGGTGTGGGCGTGGATCCTGACCGTCCCCTGCACCGCCGCGATCGCCATCCTGATCATCGAGCTGCTGCGGCTCATCGGGCTGGTGGCGTCGTAGCCGGCGGCGTTCCCGGGGGACGACCGGCCAACACGTTCTCCAACCATCCGGGAGGTAGAGACCCGCTATCCGATCAAAAGTGCCCCTGGTCATCCCGGGGGCTGATGCATGTCATACCGACCTTCCGACCGTTCGGTAGACTGGCGCCTAGTTGAGGGTGTCGGGAGTCTCGAGCATGAATGGCGAGGTCGTCGAACGGTTGGTGGAGTTATCGCGGCGGGAGCTCATCTCCCGCGGCCTGAGCGCGGCGGGATGGGGGGCCTTCGGTGTCGTGCTCCTGACGGGCAGCGCGGAGACCGTGGATTTCTTCTTTCCCCGCGTCCTCTTCCACCCGCCGAGCACGTTTCGGGTCGGCCCGCCGGCGAACTTTCTCAGCCGCGGCGGCGAGCCGGACCGATATGGGGTCATCTTCGTCGACGGCGAATGGAAGGCAGCGCATCGCTTCTTCGTCGTCCGCGAGCGCGAGCGCATCTACGCCCTCTCCGCCCGCTGCGCCCACCTCGGCTGCACCATCAACTGGTTCGGCGATCTGGACATCTTCAAGTGCCCCTGTCACGGCAGCGAGTATCACAGTAACGGCAAGAACTTCGCCGGACCGGCACCACGCCCCCTCGACCGTTTTCGCATCAGTCTCAGCGTCGATGGCCAGCTGATCGTCGACACGAGCATCATCTATGGACCCGAACGCGTCAACGTCGACGGTGCATTCGTCAAGGTTTAGCGGGGCACGCCTCAGCCCTGACGCAGGCACAAGAGAATGGGGAACCGGGAACTGGGAATTTGGAATGGAGAACCGGCCAATGTCGTGTTCTTCGTTCACCCGTTCTCCATTCCCGGTTCCCGGTTTCCCATTCTCCATTTCATTTCCCTTGGGTGAGCCTTGAATCCCCAGCAACCACTTCCCGAGTCCAGCGATGGCGCCACGAGGCGACCGGCCGTCGCCACCGAGCGCAAGCGCGGCGGGCGCTTCAGCGGCCGCCGCGCCAAGAAGCCCAAGGTGTTGGCGATCATCACCGACGCCTGCAGCGGCTGCGCCGGCGCGCCGGTGTGTCAGATCTGCTGCCCGGTGGACGAGTGCATGCTGCTGCAGGCGGCCGACGACGCTTTTCCGTTCGGTCGCATCTGGGTGGATCCGCTGAAATGCGTCGGCTGCCGCAAGTGTCTGCGGCAGGGTCCCGAAGACACCCTTCTCGATGGCTGCCCCTGGGACGCCATCGTGATGATCGCAACCCCCGAGTGGGAGGTAAAGCATGGCGAGCTCCCCTATTGAGGTCCGCCTCAAGCGTCTCGGCGAGCTCGTGACCTCGTCGCAGATCTACCGGTCGATCTTTCGCCACGGCTACGCCGACTCGGTGCGCCACCGCGCCCTCGAGGTGACCAGCAACGTCTTTCTCCACCTGCACCCGATCACCATTCCGCGTTCGGCCCTGAAGGTGCGCTTCACCTACTGCCTCGGCGGCCTCACCTTCTTCCTCTTCATCGTCGAGACGATCACCGGCGTGCTGCTGATGTTCTACTACCGGCCGGTGCCCGAGTTCGCCTACGTCGACATGAAGACGCTGCAGTACGCCGTGCAGTTCGGCGAGCCGCTGCGCAACCTGCACCGTTGGGGGGCGCACCTGATGGTGATCTGCGTGATGCTCCACATGCTGCGCGTCTTCCTCACCGGCTCGTACCGACCGCCGCGCGAGTTCAACTGGGTGCTCGGTGTCACGCTCCTGGTGTTGACCCTGCTGCTCAGCTTCACCGGCTACCTGCTGCCCTGGGACCAGCTGGCCTTCTGGGCGGTGACGGTCGGCACCAACATGGCGGCGGCGACGCCGTTCATCGGTGCCGAGGGGCCGTTCCACGGCCTTACCGGAGTCACCGCCGCCAACGACGTGCGCTTCGTGCTCCTGGGCGACATGCGGGTGGGCTCGAGCGCGATGCTGCGCTTCTACGTCATGCACTGCGTCGCCCTGCCGCTGGTCGCGGTGATCCTGATGGGGGTGCACTTCTGGCGCGTGCGCAAGGACGGCGGCATCTCGCGGCCGTTGTGAGAGAAGAGTCCACCAAGGCCGGATATGGAGAAGGTCACGCACAAGATGGTCGCCTCGTCGGCCGACGTCGGGCCGATGCCGACGGGAACCGGCAACGACGTTGCGGTCTTTCCCTACCTCGTCTTCATCGAGTTCCTCTCGGCGCTGCTGGTGTCGATCGTGCTGCTCGCCTGGTCGCTGCTCATCAACGCGCCCCTGCTCGCCGAAGCCAATCCGGGAACGACGGAGAACCCGGCCAAGGCACCCTGGTACTTCGTCGGGCTGCAGGAGCTGCTGGTCTACTTCGATCCCTGGATCGCCGGCGTGGCGATCCCGACGCTGATCATCGTCGCCTTGATGGCGATCCCCTATCTCGACACCAGCCGCAACGCGGTGGGCCGCTACAGCTGGAGCGAGCGCCGTCTGGTCGTCAGCCACTTCCTGTTCGGCTTTACCCTGTGGTGGGTGCTGATCGCCATCGGCCAGTTCCTGCGCGGGCCGAACTGGCAGATCTACTGGCCGTGGGAGAGCTGGGCGGTGCAGAAGAGCGCCGAGGAGCAGCTGTGGAGCTTTCCCTGGTGGGTCGGCCTGCCGGTGCTGGCCGCCTACTTCGGCGCCGGCCTGTGGCTGCCGCGCCGGCGCTGGCCCTGGCTCTACGAGGGCCTCGGCCGCTCCCGCTACGCGATCGTGCTGACGCTGGCGCTGCTGCTCTACGCGGTGCCGATCAAGATCTTCCTGCGCCTGCTGTTCGGGGTGAAGTACGTCCTCATCACCCCGTGGTTCAACATCTAGCGAGGCTTCGCTTCAGACCGGGGAGCATGCCGAAGATGATGGACAGCCGGGAACGGGGAATTCGGAACGGAGACCTCCCATGATGCGTGGTACGGCTCGCTCGCGTTTGCTCTTCGCCGCTCTCAGCGTGGTGTTTCTGCTGCTGTGCGTGGTGGCCATCCGCAGCGAGGAGACGCGACCGTGGATGCCCTACCAGCAGAAGTACGTCGAGCTGCTGCGCCAGAAGGCGCAGGCCAAGCTCAAGGAGGTCGCCGGGCGGAACGATCCCCGCGAGACCGCCCGCTGGCAGCGAATGATCGACGACGCCTCGCAGTGGAAGATGGAGGTCAAGCAGATCTATCTCGAGGACGCCAAGGTCGCCGACCGCTGCACCACCTGCCACCTGGGCATCGACAACCCCCTGTTCGCCGACGCACCGCAGCCGCTGCGCACCCATCCCGGCAAGATGCTCCGGGTGCACGACGTCAGCCGCATCGGCTGCACCCTGTGTCACGACGGTCAGGGCCTGGCCACCACGGTCGAAGGGGCCCACGGCCGCGAGGCCAACTGGTCGCGGCCGCTGCTGCCGACCGCCTACCTGCAGAGCTCCTGCTCCCGCTGTCACCAAGTGGTCGACGGCGTCGCCGGCGCCGAGGTGGCGGCGCGCGGCGGCGACGACTTCATGGCCCTCGGTTGCTACGGCTGTCACGACGTGAAGGGAATCGACTACCTTCCCAAGTTCGGTCCGCCCCTGACGCCGCTGCATACCAAGCTCGGCGACATGCGCACCTTCGTCTACGACTGGATCAAGGACCCCGCCGCGATCAACCCCGACACCGCCATGCCCAACTTCAAGCTCACGGACGAGGAGGTCGGCAAGATCACCGCGTTTCTGCTCAGCCTGCCGCAGGGCAAGCCCTACCCGCCGGTGTCGCTCGACGGCGCTTCCGCCGAAAACGGCGAGAAGCTGTTCACCGAGCGCGGCTGTCGCGGCTGCCACGCGATCAAGGCCGACGAGCACAGCGTGTCGCCGCGCGTCCCCAATCTCGCCGGCATCGCGTCGAAGGTCACCCCCGAGTGGCTCGATCAGTGGATCGCCGATCCCAAGGCCTACAACCCCGACACGGCGATGCCCAAGGTCGAGCTCACCGACGCCGAGCGCCACGACATCGAAGCCTACCTGCTCACTCTCAAGCGCAGCAAGCCGCTGCCGGCGGCGCCGGACCTGAGCCAATTCAAGCCCGCGGACGGCAGGGATCTGGTCAAACACTTCGAGTGCTTCGGCTGCCACGCCATCGAAGGCTTCGAGAAAACCCGCACCTCGGTGCCCAACCTCGGCGACTTCGCTCATCGCCCGGTGGCCGAGCTCGACTTCGGCCTGACCACGCCCGCCCAGGTCCCGCGCACCAAGTGGGACTGGCTCAAGCACAAGCTCAAGGACCCGCGCGGCTACAACACCGACAAGATCAAGCTGCTGATGCCCCTGCTGCCGGTGACCGACGAGGAGTCCCAGGCGCTGATCACCTACGTCCTCGGGTTGGACACCCCGACCCTGCCCGCTCACTTCCAGGTGGTGGCCACCAGCGCGGCGCGCGACATGCGCACGGTCAACTGGATGACCACGCACCTGAACTGCAACGGCTGCCACCCGCTCCGCGGCAAGGAGCCGCGTCTGGCCCAGTTCGTCGAGCGCAAGAGCCGCCTCGCCCCCATGCTCGACGGCGTCGGCGCCCGCCTGCAGGGGCAGTACTTCTACAAGTTCCTGCTCGAGCCCAAGCAGGTGCGTCCGTGGCTGAAGCTGCGCATGCCGACCTTCGGCTTCACCGAGGCGCAGGCGCGCACCGTGGTGGAAGGCTTCGCCGCCATGGACCACGTCACCAACCCCTATACCTACGTCGCCAAGGCCAGCCTGCCGCCCGACCATGTGGAGCGCGGCTTCAAGCGCTTCCGCCACTACAAGTGCGTGCAGTGCCACCCCAGCTCGATCGAGGGCGGGCTGCCCGAGGGCCTCGACCCCGACGACCTGTCGATCAACCTCAGCCTCGCCAAGGAGCGACTGCGCCCCGAGTGGATCGCCCAGTTCCTGGCCAAGCCGAAGCAGATCGCCGGCACCGATACGCGCATGCCGACGGTGTTCTACACCATCGAAGGCACTCCCAAGGTGGAGAACCCGCAGAAAGACATCGACGACATCGTCACCTACCTGATGGGCATGACCGAGTCGCCCGAGGTGACGCTGAAACGGTACGAGGCCAAGTTGGAGGCCGAGGAGAAGAAGGAGAAGACCGACTGGTCGACATACCAGTACTGACCGGGAGCTTCGCCTGTCCCGAACCGGTATCTCGCGACGGAGGACGTCTATGGGCACTACACTCAGCCGACGCCAGTTTCTCACCGGCACCGGCGCCAGCGTTCTGGCGCTGTCCCTGTCCAAGCTCGATTGGGCCATGGCCGCCACCGACGGTGCGGCGGCCGGCGCCGCAGCCACCGCGGCCGGCCTGGGGGCCTATCGGACGTGGGAAGACGTGTATCGAAAGAAATGGGTCTGGGACAAGGTGGTGCGCAGCAGCCACTGGGTGAACTGCTGGTACCAGGCCCACTGCTCCTGGAACGTGTACGTGAAGGACGGCGTGGTCTGGCGCGAGGAGCAGGCGGCCGACTACCCGCAGGTGCGCCCCGACGTCTCCGACTTCAACCCGCGCGGCTGCCAGA
>CAZYMF010000063.1:0-23021 GCA_964648215.1 uncultured Binatia bacterium (SeqCode)
GCGACTCCGGGCTCTGCTTGGGTCCGAACACGTTGAAGTAGCGCATCCCCACGGTCTCCAGACCGTAGAGCCGGGTGAAGACGCGGCAGTACTGCTCGCCGGCGAGCTTGGAGACCGCGTAGGGCGAGATCGGCGCGGTCGGCTGGTCCTCGACCTTGGGCAGCACCGGCGAGTCGCCGTAGACGGACGAAGAGGAGGCATAGACCACGCGGCGCACCTTGGCTTCGCGTGCCGCCATCAGCACGTGCAGGGTTCCGTGGGTATTGACCTCGTCACTGCTGAGCGGGTCGTCGACCGAGCGCGGCACCGAGCGCAGTGCCGCCTGGTGCGATACGAAGCTCACGCCCCGCATCGCCCGCCGCACGGCCTCGAAATCACGCAGGTCTCCCTCCGCCACCTCTATCTTGTCGGCGAAACCTTCCAGATTGGCCCGCAATCCGGTGCTGAAATTGTCGAAGATGCGCACGCGTTCGCCGCTCGCCACCAAGGCCTCGGCCAGGCTGGCGCCGATGAAACCCGCTCCGCCCGTGATCAGATACATGTCCCTCTTCTCCTTCCGTTCAATCCGCGGAGCGGCCATGGCTGCGGGACCGGGAGTGCGACGAACCGTCACCCACGAGCTCCTCCAGCGCTTCCACCCGCGCCTCCAGATCCTGCGCCTTGCGCTGCACCTGCTCACCGTTGAGGGCGGCCCGCCCGCCTTCTAGAAACGCGTTGCGGATCTTGTAGGCGGTGGTATGGCTCACCCGGTAGTGAGCGCTGATCTCCTCGAGCGAGCGCTCGCGCTTGATGAGCTCGAGCGCCAAAGCCACCTTCTCTTCCGGTGTCAGTTTTTCCCGTGTTCTCATGTGAACCTCCGAGCCCCCCCGGCTAATGTCGGTGAGGGTCACACGTCGGTCATCGGCCGCTGCCAGGGCAGCCCCGATGCCGCCAAGCGCGGGGGCGGCATCTCCGGACGAAACCAGCGTCCGGCGAAACGAGCGAACCCGACGACGAAGCCCGCTCCCCAGCTCAGGTGCAACGTCATGAAGGCCGCTGCGATCGGCAGCAGCGAACCTCGCGCCGACCCGCGCGCCAGCGAGGCCGAGATCGCCAACACCGCGCCCGCATACACCAGCGCCAGCAGCGCCGCGCCGGCCGCCATTCCGTCGACCCAGGGCGCCAGCAAAGCGGTGCCGAGCAGGGCCGACACGAACGCGGGCGGAACGAAGTGACGCAGGCTCATCTGCCCCGGGTGCTTCTGCAGCACGCGGATCTTCCAGAACCCGTACTGCGCGAACTGCTTTGCCATCGCCTTGAGGCTCTGGCGATTCTGGTACACCGAGCGCATCGCCGGGTTCATCACGATGCGGCCGCCGGCCTTGCGCAGGCGATAGTTGAACTCGTCGTCCTGGTTGCGAACCATCTCCTCGTCGAAGAGCCCGACTCGCTCGAAGACCGAGCGCGGCCACATCCCCATGTAGACCGTGTCGACCTCGGCCTCCTCGCGGCCGAAGTGAAAGTACGCGCCGATGCCGAACCGCGAGCTGGTG
The DNA here is from genome assembly GCA_964648215.1 of uncultured Binatia bacterium (SeqCode). Taxonomy (GTDB): domain Bacteria; phylum Desulfobacterota; class Binatia; order HRBIN30; family JACQVA1; genus CAZYMF01. Next base: position 1,533 of record CAZYMF010000063.1, read on the forward strand.
GCGATGGCGATGGCGTCGCCGATGCGGCCGCCGCCCGCGGCGACCATCGGGCCCCCGACGTTGTCGGCCCCGGTCCGTTGCCAGGTATCGACCCCGATGCGCATGTAGTCCGGTGCCAGGCGGGTGTGAGCGTCGACGCGCATGAGGAGCTCTCCACGCGCCGCCCGAATCGCCAGGTTGAGCGCCGATGGCACGATGCGTCGCGGATTGTGCAGCAGTCGGACGCGCCCGCTGCGGCGGGCATACTCCTCGATGACGCGCGCCGAGTCGTCGCTCGAGTCGCCGTCGATCACCAGCACCTCGAAGCGCTCGGGCGGATAGTCCTGCGCCAGCACCGATTCCAGGCACGCCGCGATCGAGCCGGCCTCGTTGCGCATCGGGATGATCACAGAGACAAACGGGAGATCACTCATCACTGCCGTCCGGACAACACCTGCGTGTACAGCCGTTCCATGGCCGCCACCATCTGCGGCGCAGAGAATTCCTCGGCGCGCGCGCGCGCGGCCTCGCCGCAGCGTCGACGCCGCTCGCCGTCGCCCAGCAACCCCAGCGACCGAGCCACCAGAGCGTCCCGGTCCCCGGGGCGGATCAGATAGCCGTCCCGATCCGGGCGAACGATCTCGCCGGCGCCGCCGACGTCGGTGACCACTGCCGGCAAGCCCGTCGCCATCGCCTCCAGGACCGCGTTCGGCAATCCCTCCCACTCGGAGGTGAGCCAGAACAGATCCGCTTGCCGCAGCAGCTCGGGAACGTCGCGGCGCTCGCCGGCCACGGTGCAGCAGTCGCGCAAGCCGTTGGCGTCCACCGCGGCCTCCACCGCGGCGCGCAAGGAACCGTCACCGACGAGAAGAAAGCGCACCCCGGGTAGCTTCCGGTGCACCGCGGCCGCCGCCTCGACGAAAAGCAGGGGGTTCTTCTGCGGCACCAGACGCCCGACCATGACCACGCACGGCGCCCCGCCGTGGGCTTCGCTGGGCGGGTGGAAGCGCGTGGTGTCGATGGCATTGTAGACGACCTCGATTCGCCCTCCGGGCGCGCCGTACGTCTGCTCGATGTAGCGCGCAACCTGGCGCGAGTTGGCCACGATCGCGGCGCTGGCGGCGAACGCGCGACGGTTGAGCCGGTCGAGCCAGCGGCCCTGTCGCTTGCAGTTGCGCGCCGAGGTCAGCAGCGGCCGTCCGGTACCGGCGTTGGCGGCCCAGGCGTAGGCGTTGGCGATGAACAGCCAGGCGTGCACCAGGGCAACGCCGTCAGCGGCGAGGGCACGCCGCAGCCGCCACAGCCGCTGCGGGCGTCCGCCGCCGATCACCCGCAGCGGCACACCGAGGGCTTCGATCTCCGGTCCCCAGGGCTCGGTGCGCTCGCTCAGGCAATAGACGATCGGCGCGAAGCGCCCGTTGTCGCGCAGCCCGCGGCAGAGCACGGCGACCTGTCCCTCCGCGCCGCCCGCGGTGAGCTGGCCGATGACGAGCGCAATCCTGCGCGCTTCCACGTGTGCCGTGACCCGTCTCGTGAATCCCGGGCTCGCGACTACGACCCGGGCTGGCGCGGGCGCGAGCCCCGCTTGCGGCTGCGGATCTCCTCGCGGATGGCGGCGAGAGCCTCCTCGGAGAGCTTCCCCGCCGGTTGGAAGTCGTACAGCACGTGATACTCGCCGACGTCGAAACGGCTCGACTCGATACCCGCCTTGGCCAGATACGCCCGGAAGACCCGGTAGGAAACCTTCCCGGTCTGATCGTCACGGTACAGGTAGAAGACGTGCGAAGCGTTCGCGACCGCCGAGCGGTAGGAGCGCATACGCGTCCATTCTACCGGCTCGATGACGATCCGCTCACCCGACTCGAACACGATGTCGTACATGTTGTCGGCGCCGTAACCGTGATCGAGGCCCCGCTGCTCGAGCGCCGCGACCACGGCCCGGACAGGGGTCCGGGCATCCGAGGGCGGCGGGGCGGCGATCTGCACCGCGTGAACCACCGCCACCAGGGCCACGGCGGGCAGGACCAGGCGTGGCCGGCGCACCAGCCAGCCCGCGAGCAGGGCGCACAGGAACGGGTACAGCGGCAGATTGTAGCGACCGACGGGCTGACCGAAGAAGCCCGAGATGCCCGTCATCACGCTCATCCCCGCGCCGGCGAGAACGACCATGGCGCCGCGGAACACCACCGGGTCCTCGGCGCGGCGCCGATAGGCCTCCCAGGCCCCGCCGAGGCCGCCGAAGACGAGCAGAACGGCGACGGCGGTGCCCGCCGCCGACCATTTGCCGTCGCGCTGTGGCTGCATGCCCAGCACCTGAAAGAGCGGCAGCGAGCGATAGAAGCGTGTCGCATCGTCCGGCGCTTGCTTCACCAGCCGGGCACTCAAGCGCCACGACGAGCCCACACGGTAGGCCAGATTGCGAGCCGTCGCCAGCGGGTGGACGATATTGCCGTAGAGCAGAGGGCTCAGGCCGACGAGGCCGGCCAGCAACAGCAGTCGCACGTGCTTGCGCTGCGGTCGCACCCAGCGGAACAGGGCGTAGGCGTAGATCGGGACGTACGCCACGGCCAGCTGGTTCACCCACAGAGAGAAGCCGGTAATGAAGCCGAGGGCCGCCAGTCGCGCTCGCTCCACGCGCTGGAGCAGGAGTAGCACCAGGAGGGCGCTGGCCAGGATCATCACGACGTTGGAGTGCCCGCCCCACGCCGTGAAGCCCCACTGGAAGGCGAACGGCGAGGGCAACGCCACCAGCGCCGCCGCCACGTAGCCGGCGGTGCGCCCGAACAGAGAAGCCGCCACCAGCCCGGTGAGCGGGATCCAGGTCACGGCGAACGCCGTGGGGACCAACCGCAGCGTGGTCATCGACTCCCCGAGCAGACCGAACACCCCGGCGACCAGGTAGGCTTCGAAGGCGCCCAGGTAGTATGGGCCGTAGAAGAACACCGGGCGCGCGCCGCGCAGGATGTGGCGCCCCATGATTCCGACCAGGCCCTCGGCGGCGACGAACGCCTGCGGCTCGCAGGCGTCGATGCGCCACGGGTGCGCCAGGTAGAGCCAGCGCAGCCCCAGGCTCACGGCCACGCAAGCCACGCACAGCGCCGCAGCCAGCCGCGCCGTCGCGCGTTCGCCTACTGCCGTCGTCACCCTCTGCACCCGTCGTCGATCCCGCGCGTCGCGGCTACGAGCCGTGCGAGCGCTCCGCCATGACCTGTCGGATGAACTCGGCGTAGCGGAGGCCGAGCTTGGCCGCCCCGATGTAGTTCACGTGGTGCCAATCGTTGAAATCCTCCACGGGAAGGGCGGCCGCGAGATCGTGGAAGTAAACCCCCCGGTACTTCTCTGCCAGGCCCCGCAGGAAGCGGAGGTGGGCGCGGTAGTAGGCACTGTCCTCGTACTGGCTGAAGATCAACGGGCTTTCCGGACTATTGACGATGACCACCGAGACACCGTGCCGCGAAAAGTTGGCGATCAGTCGTTCGAGCTCCTCGTGCTCTCCGCGTTCGTGGAAGCGGTAGTGTCGGATCCCCACGATCGACGCCTGATAGGCGCGCATGCGCTCGCCGAAGGGCGTCTTGGCCGCTACCGCCTGCCACCACCGATCGATGAACTCCTGGCCGACGGCGTTCCCCATGCGCAGGAACTCGCGCACCTGTCGATGATCGGTCGACGGGTCCGGGTGAATGCGCGCGCGCCCCGAGGGCGCGTCGGCGTGGGCTTCGCCCCGAAGCTGCAGGCCGAGCAGCCGCGTATCGCTGCTGTCTCCGGAGGCGCGCGGGACCCAATAGCCGTCGGCGACCACCCGCAGAAAGCGTCTCGGCGTCGGCGGCAGAGCGACATCGAGCGTTTTCCACCCCGGGGCGGTCTCCAACCGCTCGGCCAGAGGTCGCTCCCCGACCGAGAAGTCGAGCCGGACGCGACCGCGCTGCTCGATCCAATCCGGGCTGACGAAGTAATCGAGCTTCAGCTTGCTGGCATGGTCCAGGGGCAACCCGAAAACCGGCCGGGTGTAGCCATCCCCGTACAGACCGTAAGCGTGGCGCGGCTTTGCCCGGAGCACCGCGGAGGCCAGGAGCTTCGCGTGATCCTGGACGCAGGAGCGAATCGCCTTGCGATAGCGGTACAGGTTGCTGACGCTGGCGAGCATCAGATCCAGCTCGCTGGAAACCGTCGACAGGTACGCATGCCTCTCCCAGAGCGTCCGCCAGGGGGGCAGAACGTAACGAACCTGCTCTTTCAGGTCCCGCTCGAAGCCGGGGTTGAGGAAGTCGGCGATGTTGAGGATCAGGACAACGATGTCCGGCTGCATCGCCGCGCGTTCCGTCTCGAAGAACAGTCGATAGTCGGACGGCTTGATCCCCGGCATCAGCAGCCGGTGCACGTCGAGCTTCGCGGCCGGGTCCTCCGCCTCGATCAGGCTGTCGACCTGGTAGTGGTCGAAGGAACCGGACACCGAGCTGCCCATGGCGATCACCCGCGTCGCTCCGGGCGGCTTGGGCCGGTGCAGGTGATGCGTCTCGAGCAGGAACTGGTAGCCGTAGTCGGTCCACGGCGTGGTCAGCTTGGGGATTCGCCAGAAGTAGGCGTTGAAGCCGAGATCGAGCAGCAGGAGGAACAGGACCGGAACAGCGTTCCACCAGCCCGCCCCCTTCTCGGACGAGGGTCTAGAATCGGACATAGATGAACTGCGTCGCGCCGGTTTCGCCCCACAGCAGGATGGCGAACCCGAGAGCGAAGTACCCGGCCCAGCGTACCACGGGCAGGCTCACCGCCACTTTGTGGCGCTGGAGCAGGTGCACGGTCTCCATGAGAAGCGCCGCCCCGATCACGATGACCACGTCGCCGGGGCTCCAGCGCAGATGGCTCAGGCCCCAAACGCCCTGCGCGGCCCCGTGACGGGCAAGGCGAGCGGCACTGCCGAGGATTCCTTGGCAGGCATGCGTGAACATATACCAGGCGTCGGACAGGTCCGGGGCACGGAAGAAGATCAGGGAAGCGACCACGAGGTTGAAGGTGACGATCGGCCCCGCGACCCGGTGCAACCGTTGCAGCAGCGGGCGCTGTTGCAGAAAGCGTTTGCGCCGGCGCATCGTGAGGGAGCGACCAGCCATGTAGGTTGCATGGATCACGCCGAACACGACGAACGGCCAGGCCGCTCCGTGCCAGACACCCACCGCGACCATGTTGATCATCAGGCTGGCCACCAGTCCCGCCTGCCCCCAGTTGCGCAGGGCCATCCGCAGCGGCATGAACACGTAGTCGGTCAGCCAGCTGGTGAGGCTCATGTGCCAGCGGCGCCAGAAGTCCTGGATGTTCTCGGCGTAGAAGGGCGAGTCGAAGTTCGGCGGCGAGTGAAAGCCCAGAACGCGACCCGCGCCGATGGCGATGTCGGTGATACCGGAGAAGTCGGCGTAGAGCTGGATGGCGAACAGGTAGCTGCCAAGGGCCAACACCGGACCCGACCACTGATGGGGGTGGGCGAAGACCGGATCGACCACCATGGCCAGGCGGTCGGCGACCACCAGCTTCTTGAAGAAGCCGAAGAGCATGAGTCGCAGGCCGCTGGCGATGAGCTCGGGGCGGGTGGTCTGCAGGTTCTGGACCTGGCCGAGGAAGTCTCCGGCTCGCTGGATCGGTCCGCTGAGAATCTGCGGGAAGAACGCGGCGAAGGAGGCCACGGCCACGAAATCCTCGCACGGCTCGATGCGCTGCCAGTAGACGTCGACGACGTAGCTGATCAGCTTGAAGGTGTAGTACGAGATCCCGACGGCGGCCACGCCGCTGGGCAAGTGCGACACCCAGGCGCCGCCGTGCGGGTGCTCGAGCAAGCCGAACGACAGCTGGGCAAGATACTTCAGGGCGAAGAGCGGCAGCAGCAGCACGGCCACACCGCCGGTCAACAACCGACGGCGCGCGCGTTCCTCGGTGAGGGTGGCCATACGTCTGGCCAGCACGAAGGCGACCGCCGTGACGGCCAGCAGCAGGAAGGCGAAGGGAACGCTCCAGCTGACGTAGAACAGGTACGAGCTGACCAGCAGGTACGTGCAGCGCCAGCGAATCGGACAGAGATGATAGCCGCAGGCAACGATCGCCAGAAAGACGACAAAGTCCAAGGAGTTGAACAGCATCGCGCCGACCTTGCCCGATCAAGCCGCCTTGCGGCCGATCAATGCGATGAACTCGCCGACGTTGGCGAGGCCGTTCACCTCCTTGGTGGTGAACTTCACGTTGAAACTGCGTTCGACCGCCACAACCAGGTTGATGTGATTGAGAGAGTCCCACTCCTCGATGTCCTTCGCGGTCATGCCGTCGTGGATCTGGATCGACTCGTCGTCGAACACGTCTTGAAAGATCCGATTCAGCCGTTGTCTGATTTCCTCTTCGATCATGGTACGTTTCTCTCTCTCACCCCCACACCGATTGACCCCAGTCGGCGCCTCCGCGCAGCCGCCGCGGCTCCCGTGGTCAGCCCCGCACCTCCGACCCGCGCCGGAGAATGGCGCTGTAGTTGATCGGGGTCCGGGCCTCGTCCGGCCGTCTGTTCCCGAACACGTTTTGCACGAGCTCGCGGTCGATCTCGAAGTCGGCCGCGCGAATGTGTGCTCGCACCTGCGCGGCGCTCTCGTAGAGATAGATGTGATCGATGTTGGCCGCCCACACCGCCGCGGTCAGAAACAGCCGTCCACCCGGCGCCAGGAGCTGGTTCAGTTGCCGCAGCACGCGCAGCGGATCCTCCACGTGCTCGAGGAACTCCCCGCAGACCACGCGTTCGAAGCCGCCGGCGCTCTCGAGGCGAAAGAAATCCTCCTTCCGGACCTCGGCCCGCGAGCGTACGCCATTGAGGGACAAGACCTCCGCGGCAAAGGCGATCGCGGTATCGGACAGATCGACGGCCAGGCCCTTCCAGCCGGGGTTTTGGAGCAGGAAGTGAGCCAGAAAGAGCCCGTTGCCCGAGGGCACCTCGAGCACTCGGCCGCTTTCCTGGTGCGGTGTCGCAAACTCATCGAGGAAGAATCGCCACACCCGGCCGTGCGTGATCCAGAAGGCCTGCGAGAAGTAGAGCGCCCACATGTACGGCGCTCCGGCCAACTTGCGTTCCGGATCGTTGTAGACCTTCTCCTGGACCTCCTGGAACGTGCCGTAGAGGTAGCGCCCGCTCTTCTCCAGCTTTCGCTGCAGGTAGAGGAACTCCATCGAGAACTCGACGAAGTGGCGGGCGCGATCGAACACCCGCTCCTCGCTGCCGTCGCACAGGGCGTAGGCGTCGCGACACAGTTTCTCGGCGAACTCGTAGTTGGGCGCGGCCTCCCGCAGCTGCTGCAACGGCTTCGCCATGAACAGTGCGCTGGTCTCCTCCAGGTGATCCGCCACCCTGGTGAAGTACGGGTATCTCGCTCTGAGGTCGTCGAAAATCATATCTCGTCTTCGCGGCGTGGTGTCGTTTCCGGCGTGATCGGGTCGCCCTACGACACCTTGCTCCGGATCAGGTCGATGAATTCCCCGACGTTGGCGAGGCCACTGACCTCCTTCAGCGTGAACTTCACCTTGAAGTCCCTCTCCACCGCAACGATGAGGTTGATGTGATTGAGGGAATCCCACTCCTCGACGTCCTTCGAGGTCATCGCATCGTGGACCTCGATCGCCTCGTCGTCGAAAACCTCGCGAAAGATCTCTCCGAGGCGTTGTCTAATTTTCGCGTCTTCCATCGTCATCCGCACCTTCGTCTGGCGTCATGTGGACCGTGCTCTCTTCGTAACGGGAGACCTCGAGCACCCAGCGAGTCTCACCGCGCTCCCCTTGGCCTCTGTTCTCGAACCCGAACTGAGCGAAGAAGTCCTTGACCATGGCATTCTTCGCCGTCGGAATGTAAGTCCCCACCACCGAGTGGCAGCCGTGTTCCTTGGCCATGGCGACGACCCGGTTCATCGCGTACTGCTCCACGCCCCGCGCCAAGACCCGGCAGCTCATCAGCCACGAGTCGATCTCGAGCAACGGCGGGGCGAGCCTCAGGATGATCACCGAGATCAGCCCGTTGTCCCCGAGCTTGTCGCGCAGCCGCACGTACAGCGGCACGAACTCGTCCTCGCGCCGCATCATCTCCTCGCACTCCGCCGCGCCGTGGCGGCGGGTGGTGAGGTTGAACTGATTGCTGCGTTGGAGAAGCTGGACGATGCGCGAGAGGTGAAACGAATCGAAACGCTTCATCGTCACCCGCATGTCGAGCGATCGCAGGTAGTCGCTGATGTCGCTGAAACCCGCCTGCATCTGCTGCCGCGCAGCGTTGGCGCGGTAGAGGTCGGCGCGCCGGCAATCCTCTTCGGAGAAGGAGGTGACCTCGAAGAGGTTGAGCTCCGAGATCGCCCGGACGTAGTCCGCCGGATCCTCCGGCAGCTCCGGGACGATGACCTCCGGCAGGCTCTCGCGCACGAGCCGGCGCTCGAACGGGTTGTCGTCGAGGAACACCATCGAGTCGAGCCCGATGTTCAGGCTGTCCCGAATGTGCCGGATGTTGTCGGGCTTCGGTCCCCAGTTGGCGACGAAGACCGCGATATCCTCCTCGCGCAGCACCATGTCGGGATGCGAGCGAAAGGGTTCGAGGGCGACGTCGTGATCGTTCTTGCTGCACACGGCCAGCACAATGCCCCGTCGCTTGAGGTCCAGCAAATAGTGCTGCAAGCGGTGGAAGGGCTCCCCTTCCCCGAAGGGGCCGAGCGCGATTCCTTCCAGGCCGTCGTCCCCGATCACCCCGCCCCACAGGGTGTTGTCGAGATCGAGCACCACGCACTTGACCACGTGCCCGGCATTCGACAGCACGATGTCGACGATGTTCTGCGCCACCAGGGGCAGATGCTCGAGCGCGCAGAAGGCCTTGGCCAACGTCCACAATCGCTCATCGCTCCAATGCTTGCGCCCGACGTAGGAGGCCAGATGCTCCACGTCGTTGACGAGAACGTTGGGGCGCTCCCGCGCCATCTCGGCGATCATCCCGTTCAGGCGCGCCACCGTCGCGTAGAGCGACTCCGGCACCTTGTGATCGAAGTTCCCGAACGGGCGCTCGTACGGCAACACCAGGTTGCTCTGCAGGATGGTGGCGGTCGAGCGGCCGCGGAAGGTGTCCCACAGGCCGGCCAGCTTCGTCGCGATCTGCTCCGCAAAGCCCGCGCGGTCGCCGTTCTGCCGATAGTACTTGAACCGCAGCGCGTTGAGCGAGCTGAGGAAGACGACCACGTCGGGCGCGAACCGATACAGGGCGGATTCGGCGTTGAAGACCTCGATCTCGATCGAGTCGTACTCGGCCAGGTACACCTCGGCGCGGATCCCCTTCTCCGCCAGCAGCACCTTGAGCAGCGGCACCAGCTGCTGCACCGCGGCGTCGGACAACAAGGCCAGACGCAGCGTGCGGGAGCACTGCGAGTAGTCGCGACGCCTGCTCTCGCGCAGCAGCGACGGGTAGTCGAGGTGGGTGGTGTCTTCTCTCAGCATGATTGCCCCCCGGAGACCGGGATATTGGCGCCGTTCACGTAGCTCGACTCCGGGCCCAGGAGAAAGCGAATCACCCCGGCCACTTCCTCCGCGGTCGCCAGCCGCTCCATCGGCAGAGAGCTCTCGACCTGCGCGATGAAGGGCTCGGGAAGATCGGCAATGAAATCGGTCCGCGTCATGCCGGGAGACACCGCGTTGACCCGCACCCCGTAGCGAACGAACTCGACGGCCATCGCACGGGTCAACCCGAGCAGCGCGTGCTTGCTGGTCACGTATGCGGCCAGCTTCGCCGGGGGCATGCCCAGGGTGTAGGCGGTGAGCACGTTGACGACCGCCCCGCCGCCACCTCGCCGTCGCACCTGCTCGACGAACGCCTGGCACAGGGTCAGCACGCCGCGCACGGCGGCCGTCTGGTAGGACACGAAGTCCTCGGGATCGACCTTCGACAGCAGCCGCCGCTGTGCCGGCAGCGAGGCGTTGTTGACCAGGGCGTCGAACTCGCCCTCGCGCAGCCGGTGCGCCAGCGCGGCCACGGACTCCGGTGCCGTCTGGTCGTAGCCAACGCAGCAAGCCCCGCTCTCCGCCGCCACCTCTCGCGCCTTCTCCTCGTTACGGCAGAAGGTGAAGGTCACCTCGTGCCCTTCGCGCGCCAGACGCCGGACCAGCGCGGCTCCGATCCCGCTGTTGCCGCCGGTGATCACCACCTTCGTCATGGCACGCCGACCTGGACCTTGGCCTTGGCCGCCACCCGCTCCCGGGTCAGATTGGTCAGGACCATCTCCAGGGTCACGACGCCGACCGCCTCGGAGACCTGTGCCACCGTAGCCGCGATGACGATCTCGTCGCCGAGGTGACAGGGCGACTTGAACTGCATGTTGACCGCGTGCAGCACCGCGCCGTCGCCCGGGAAGTGCACGCCGACGAAGTGAGAGATGAACCCGTTGAGGATCGCCCCGTGCATCACTCGCGCCGGGAAGCCGCGACCGCGCGCGAATTCCTCCTCGGTGTGCAGCCGATTGGTGTCGCCGAAGGTGCGCAGAAACTGCTCGTACACCGGTGCCGAGATGGTGTAGCGCTGCTCGGTGCGGAAGCCTTCGCGAATCGTTGACGTCTCCGGCGTCATACGCTGTCCGCCACCGCCCCCGACAGCTCGCGGTAGCGATGGCGCAGGCTCTGGAACTGGCGCTGCGGCCACCGGCCCGAGCGGTGTAGCGCGAACCGCGTCACCAGCCATAGAATCCCCAACCCGTAGCGCACGCTGGCCAGGAAGCTGGCCGACGACGCCTCGGCAAAGTAGCGCGTCGGCACCGGCACCTCGGCGATGCGGAAGCCGGCATGGACGATCTGTGCGACGATCTCCTGGTCGAAGATGAACTTGTCCGCGTTCAAGGTGAAGTTGACCGTCTCCAGGACCTCGCGCCGGTAGGCGCGGTAGCCGGTGTGATACTCGGACAACTTGAGGCCGAACACCCAGTTCTCGACTCCGGTGAGAAAACGGTTCGACAGGTACTTCCACCACGGCATTCCGCCGCTCAGCGCCGAGCCGCTCTTCAGCCGCGACCCCAGCACCACGTCGGCCTCGCCTCGCTGAATCGGATGCACCACGTCGGGCAGCAGGCGGGGATCGTACTGGTAGTCCGGGTGGACCATCACGATGATGTCGGCTCCGGCGCGCAGTGCCTCGGCGTAGCAGGTCTTCTGGTTGGCGCCGTAGCCGTAGTTGCGATCGTGCAGGAAGAGCTTGAGGTTGAGCTCGCGGGCCACCGCGACGGTGTCGTCGGTGCTGCCGTCGTCGACCAGGATGACCATGTCGACGGAATCGTGGGGCAGCTCCATGTAGGTCATCCGCAGGGTTTGCGCCGCATTGTACGCCGGCATCACCACCACCACCTTGGGACGTGCGGCGCCCGCTTGGGCCTGGGTGTCGGGGGCGGCGGGAACCATTACCTGACTACTTTCTGAGCTGTGCATGCCATCTGATCTCCCAGGTTGATCGTGATCCTCACGTGGTCGGTCCTCGTCGTCCGCAGCAGCGACTCCGCCGCCCGCTGCAGCCTCGGGCTGTACTGCGACAGCTTGTAGACCCAATGCTGCAGCGGAAACTGGCGACCGAGCGCGGCGATGCGCTCGACCGCGAACCCTTCGTCTGCGAGCAGCCGGCGCAGGGTACGCCGGTCGAAGTAGTGATAGTGGTCGTCGAGCAACCCCCACCAGTGCACGCCGGCGAGCCGCGCGACCAGGCTGCCGAGATCCGGCGTCAGCAGGAGCAACCGCCCCCCCGGTTTGAGCAGACCGTGGAGCTTGCGCAGCGCCGCGCGCGGATCGGGGAGATGCTCGATGGCGTCGGCGAGCACGACCACGTCGAAAGAGTCCGGCTCCAGCGGCGCCGCCTCCAGGTACCCGTGCCAGACATCCAGGCCGAACTCCCGTCGCGCGTAGGCGGTGGCCCAGGCCGAGGGCTCGATCCCCTGAACCGCGAAACCGCGTTCACGGGCGGCGACCAGAAGAAAGCCGCAGGCGCAGCCGACATCGAGCAAACGCCCGCCCGTCGGCACCAAACGCAGCAGCCGGTCGGCGTTGGCAATCCTCTCGGCGGCCTGCTGCACGTACGACGGATCCTCGCCCTCCGCGTAAGCCGCCTCCGTGCTCCCGCGCAGGCGCGCCGGCAACATCCCCAGGCCGCACTCGCGGCAACGCACGATCGCCCGCACCAGATCACGCGGGCTGTGCGTGATGCGGTAGGCACCCGGCTTTTCGCTCGCCCGAGACGCGGTGGGGCCGGCCGTCCCGTTGCCGAACATCGGGACGAGCGCCTCGCTCCCGCACACCAGGCATCGCTCGGCGGTTTCTTGCACGGCGACCGCCCCGCTCATGAGGACGCTCGCTCGAAGACGGTGATCGTCGGACACAGGCTCGTGATCCGCAGGCGCAGCAGGGCCGGCCGCTGGGCAAAGCGCGCGGCGACGCGATAGCTCAGCCGCTGGCCCTCCAACGCCGCCAGAAACGCCGCCGCCTCGGGATCCTTGACCAGCAAGGTGTGCCCCCGCCGCCAATCGGGATTCCATCGGTGCGTGATCCCCTTTTTCGCCGCCGAGCTGATCACCACCAGGTCCGGACGCCGCTCCGCGATCCCGGCCTCGGTGCGCTGCTCGAGCGCCACCTCGTCTACATTCATGTCGTCGAACCGCGGCAAATAGACCGCCTTCTGGTAAATCTCAACCGTGCTGGACGCCGCGACGTGCGCCCGCATCCAGGCCTCGGCCCGGTACCTCGAATCGTTGCGCAGCACCAGATCGAGGTCGACCGCCCGTGCCAATCCGAGGGCACAGAGCCCGAACACCAACAGCGCCGGCAGCCGCTTCGACCGGCCGGTCACCGCCGCCGCGCACACCGCCGCCGCGCACAGCGCCAGGATCACGCTCAGCGGCAGCGTGTAGCGCAAGGTGATCAGGTCGAGGGCCCGCAGCGAGAGATAGTACTGCACCAGCGCCGGAACCAGCAGGTACGCGCCGGGCCACCAGCGCCGGCGCCACAACACGTATCCCGCTCCGGCGAGCGCCACCACGAAGATCGGACCCCCGAGGCTGCTCTCGATGCCGTCGGCGAGCTGCCAGACGTACTGCCACTCCTTGCCCCATCCCTTGAACAGGCCGAACGCGACCGGCGCCAGCCGCGCGGTGACGCCCGGGACCGGATGGCCGCTGAGATAGACGATACGGTTGACGAAGCCGCTCGGATTGTAGAGCACATTGTTGGCGACGACGACCGTGATCACGGTGGCCAGCAAGCCGGCCCGGGTGGCGGGATTCCACAGGATTCGCCCCCACTCGCGAGCATCGCCAGCCGATGTGCCCGAAAGCTGCAACCGGCGCAGAGCAATGAGGACCGGCAACGGGAGCAGAAAGGCAAACCCCTGCTCCTTGGTCGACACCGCCATGGCCGCGGCGATGCCGAGCACGACGTACGCCCAGCGCCGGTCGGTCTCGGCCGCCACCACGGTGGCCCACAGGGCGAGCACCAACCAGAAGAGGTAGGCAGCGTCCAAATTCGTCGTGTGCGCGTAGTAGACCATCGGATACGCCGTGGCCACGAGCCACGCCGCCAGCAACCCGACCGTGCGGCCGAACAGCCGGCGGCCGACGTCGTAGGTCAACGCCACCGTGCCGAGGATACAAGCCAGGCTCACCCCGCGCCCGAGCAGGGCCATCGTATGCAGCGCGCTCTCGGGATGGACGAAGCCGTACGGATAGGCCGCCTTGGGATGCCGGAACTGCCCGGTCAAGCGGAGCAAACCGAGATAGGGGGCATCGACCAGCAACAGCAGGAGCGGGTAGCCCAGAGGGTACTTGAAGTAGAACCATCCCGAGTTCCACGAAGCCGTCGAGTGACGGACGATGCTCAGCACGGTCAGAGGCCCCAAGGCATCGGCCGCCCACGAGTGGTCGCCGTTGGGGAGTCCCCAGTTGATCTGGTAGATTCCCAGGGCCGCGCTCACGGCGAGAATCGCCCACAGCGCCGGATCGTTGGCGGCGCCTCCTTCGCCCTGGTCGCCGAACATGACCGCGCAACTTAGTCGGCGTAGCCGAGCGCGCGCAGGCGCTCCTTGGTGGCCTGGTCGATCTTCACGCTACCGCGCCGGCCCTCGAGGCCGCGATACACCTTCCAGCGCGCGTTGAGAGCTTCGCCCAGGGCGGTCAGGCGCTTGTGTCTCCCCCACTCGGTCCCGCGGGCGAGGTTCTTGCGCTCGGCGCGATCCTCGGCACCGTACAGCTCCACACGCGGGGGCTGAAACACGTGGATCAGCGTGTCGGCCGGCGACTCCTTCATCGCCTCGCAATCGGTCCGCCGCTCGGGATTGCAGAGCCAGCCGTAGATGGCGCCGCGATCGCTCGCCGAGCCGTCGAGCAGGGCGGGCACCAAGGTTTTGCCGTCGACCCCGGCGGGCGTCTGAGCCCCGGCCAGCTCGAGCGCCGTCGGCATGACGTCGACCAGGCTCACCGGGTCCGGCACGACCCGCCCGCCGGTGATTCCGGGCACGCGCATGATCAGGGGCACGTGGACCACCTCGCGGTAGAGGGTACGCTGGTGCCCTTTGCCGCCGTGCTCGAAGAACTCGTCGCCGTGGTCCGCGGTCACGATCACCGCCGTGCGGTCGCTCACGCCCATGTCGTCGAGCGCGGCGAGAATCTTGGCCACGTGGTCGTCGACCCAGCGGATCTCGCCGTCGTACAACGCCAGCACGTGCTGCAGGTCACGCTGCGGCATGCCGCGCCGAATGGCCTTGTTGTGCATGAAGTTCGTCCCGGTGACCGTGCCCTTGTAGTCCGGGTCGAACATCTTGTCGTACGGCGCCGGCGGCGCGTAGTCGTAGTGGACATCCCAGAAATGCACGAACAGGAAGAAGCGGCCGTGCTGCTGCCGCAGCCAGGCGAGCGCGTGGTCGGTCACGTTCGGCGCCGGCTCCAGGCTCAGCTCCTCGTACCAGGCCTTCCCCTGCACGCTACTGTCGTCGTAGTAGTCGAAGCCGCGCTGGAAACCGTAGCGCGGCTGCAGCCAGAGGGCGGAAACCACGCCTCCCGTGCTCAACCCGGCACGCCGCAGCATCTCCGCCAGCGTCGGCACGCCCGGGGGAAGCTGATCGTTCTGGGAGATCACCCCGTGGGACAGCAGGTAGCGACCGGTGAGCAGGGACATGTGCGACGGCAGCGTCCACGACGTCGCGCTCATCGCGTTGGCGAAACGCACCCCATCCCGCGCCACCCGATCGATGGCCGGGCTGGTGTCGTGGGGATTGCCGTAGCAGCCCAGGTGATCGGCGCGCAGGCTGTCGATGGAGATGAGAACCACGTTGTCGACGTGCGGCACGGCACCCGCCGCGGGTACCGCCAGCGGTGCCGGTACCGGCGCCGCCGCTGGCGACGAGCCGGCGGGTAGAAGAACGAAGACGATGGCCGCAGCCGCCGCTGCGCTTCCCGCCGATACCGCCAGGCGCCCACCCGGCCGCAACCGCACCATCGCGGTGGCGCAGCCGCCGGCGAGAACGAGCGTGGCCAGGGCGATCCAGGTACCGTCGCGCAACAAGACCCACGCCGAGTTGCGCAGCAGGATGTGCACCGTCCACGCCTTGGGCACGTGCACGGTGGCCGCGTAGCTGACGAGGTGCACCGTCAAGGCGAGGCCCAGCAAGACCGTCAAGGCGACACCGACGCTCGCCGGGCGGCGCCGCAAGGAGAGAAGCGCCCCCACCGCGACGGCCAGCAGCGCACCGACGACCAGGTTGGGCACCAGCACGCCCCCGGCCACCACCAGCTTGGCGGCAAAGCCGTCGCCCAGGAAGCGGTCGAGCGCCCCCTGCTGCAGCCAATGAGCCCCACCGGGCAACACGACGAACAGCTTTACGCAGTAGTCGTACATCTGCGTGCGCGCGAACTCGTGCGGGCTGACGAGGAACCCCCGAAAACGCAGCGCAATGAGCAGGGTCTCGATCACGATCTGCCACAGCCCGAGCAGCAACGCCGCCGTGAACGCCGCGCGCAGGTGCGCCTTGAAACCACGATTCACCATTCTATCCGTCGTTCCTCCTGAACTCTTCACCGCGCCAAGCCGGCCATCGCCGCGATCAGTCTGCCATCGCTGCGAAATCGCTCGGCGGCCGATCGCCGAGCGCCCTGCCCTGCATGTCCTCGGGAACATCTAATCCTAGCAGCCGGAGCACGGTCGGCGCTACGTCCAGGAGACGCAAGCCAAGCACCCGCCCGGTCCGGCCGCCGCGACCGGGATCCGCACAGAGAAAGATCCCGTTCCAGTCGTGATTGGCGTCGTCCGGGCCGGTGTCGTTGTCGAACGTGTGGACGTCGCCGTAGCCGACGCTGCCAATCGAACGCCAGGCCAGGTCGCCGAAGTAGACCAGGAGATCCGGAGCGATGCCGTTCACCTCGCGGTAGAGCTCTTCGGGGCGGAAGGCGGTCGACCCGAGCGGCTCACTCTTTGGATCCTTCAGCTCGGCGACCTCGGCGATGAGATCGTCACGCACCTTCTCGTAGTCGGCGGCCGCCACCGTCCCCTCCGGCTCGCGCCCTCTGACGTTGACAAACAACCGAGCATAGTAGCCGCCTTCTCCCCACACGCGGGTGCGTTTCCACTCGACGAGCCTGGCGCTGAACGGGGTGACCGCCGTCGGCCGAGCCAGCAACTCGAGGTGACCGCTCCGTCGCAACCACTCGTTGACGCAGAGACCACCGGCCAGGGGCTTCGCCCCGTGGTCGGAAACCACGACGATCGCGGCATCGTCACCGATATGGTGCAGGAGCTCGCCGACCTCGTCGTCGACGTAGCGATAGTAGTCGCGCACGGCAGCGGCGAACGGGTTGCCCGGCTCGTGCTTGGGGTGGCGCGGGTCGAAATACTTCCAGAAGGCATGATGCACCCGATCGATCCCCATCTCCACCATCATGAAGAAGTCCCAGGGCTTGGAGGTGACGAGATGGCGGGCGACCGCGAAGTGCTTTCTGGTCTTCTCGTAGATCCGCCGCAGCAGCCCGGACTTGTCGTCGCTGCGGAAGTTGTCGACGTCGAAGACGTAGCCACCGGACACTCGCTCGACCTCGTCCCGGAGCGAGGCGGGATACGTGTACGTGCTCTGGCGCGACGGCGTCAGGAAGCAGCTCACCACGCATCCATTGACCGCCCGGGGCGGGTAGGAGGGCGGCACTCCGAGCAGCACGACGCGCTTGCCCGCGCGCGAGGCGAGGTCCCAGACCGCGTCATGGGTAACGGAGCGTGAGCTGGCGAAGGCATAGTCTTCATAGGTGTGGGCGCACCGGTTGCGGAAGCCGTACAGGCCGAGCTGCCCGGGATCCTTCGCGGTCATCATCGACGCCCACGCCGGCACGGTTATCGGCGGATGGACCGAGCGCAGCTCGCCCCACACCCCCCGGCGCATCAGCCCGGCCAGGTGCGGCAGCTCGTCCCGCCACAGATCGAAGACCAGCCACGGCGCCGCACCGTCCAGCCCGAGAACGGCAACGCGGCTCATGGAACGCCGCGGTTCCCTAGATTTTGCAGAGCCAGGTCCAGAACTCCTTGTTGTAACGGTCGGGATTGCGCGCCAGGCGAACACGGAAGGACAAGACCAGATTCTCCCATGGCGCCTGCTCGCTCACGCCGAGGTGCACCAGCCGATCGGCAATCCTGATCCGCAGATTCCACGCCGACGGCACGCCGCGATAGACCGGGTCCCGATCGCGGGTGAAATCCATCACCCAGTCGCCACCGGCAGGTCCTTCCACCGCCCACCAGACGACCGTGCCGATTCGTTTTGCCACGTCCGGTCTCGCGGCGAGCAGCTCGCCGAAGTAGCGGCGGAAACGCTCGAACAGATCCGGGGGCGCAGGTTCCTCCCCGGCGAAATACTCGGCAATCTGCCCCCGCCGCTCGGCGCTCAACGCCTCGATCGTCTCCATCCGCCGCTTCCAATCAGGCGGTGGATTCAGACGATGCAAGCCGCCCGCGGGGCTCCACTGGTCGCCGGGATTCAGCTGCAGCCCCTCGATTTCCGGCGCGGCCTGCGCCAGAGCTTCGATCGCGTCCTGCGGCGTGTTGACGTAGTTGGCCGTATTCAGGTGCAGCTGATCGGCCGCCAGCAGCGCGAAGTTGCCGGCCGCCGGCACCACCCGTTTCGCTCGCAGCAGGCGCGCCCAGTTGACGAACTCCTCCAAGTGAGCGCGTTTACTCTCGCGCCAGCGTTCGATCTTGGAGGCGAGCGGGAACTCGAAGCACCCCGGGTACTGGCTGGCGCCGGTAAACGTCAGGAACGCCAGGTCGATCTGCTGCTCGTCGCCCAAGCGACGGAGCGTGGCGTCATCGAGGTGGCAGTCATTGACGTTGAGCACGTTCATCGTCCCGTCACTCAGCAGGATGGCACTGTCATCCCAGGGTCGATCGGGCGCGACGAGGCGAGCGCGCAGTCCGCCGCCACAGTCGAAGGTCTGTCCGAAGTCGATCTCGGTGATGCGATGGAAGCCGAGCGCGGCAAGGCGGTCGCGGAAGCGCTTGCGGCCGAAATTGGCGATCAGGACCTCGACCTTCTTGTCGATGTGCGCCAGCGTGGGCGGATCGAAATGGTCGGGATGCTCGTGCGAGATGTAGACATAGTCCAGCGCCGGCAGATCACGCACGCCCAGGGCCAGCGGTGGAAAGTGCCACCAGGTGCCATGGTAGGTGGGATCGTTCAACCAGGGATCCATCAGGATGCGCGTGCCCCCGGACTCCATCAGAATACAAGCATGCCCCAAATACGTGACCTTCATCCGCTCCTCGCTCCCGATGAAGTCTCGACCGGCAGCGACGCTCGGAGGCCTCGCTGCGCCGCCAGGTTCAAGTACAGTTCCTCCATCTGTCGTACCATCGAACGGGCCGAGAACCCGTCGACGACGATGCGACGGCCGAGCCGTCCCATCTCTCGGGCACGCTCCGGTTGCGCGAGCACTTCGGCGATCGCCGCCGCCAGAGCCGCCGGGTCCCTCGGTGGTACCAGCAGACCGCTTTGGCCGTGCCGCACGACCTCACCGGTGCCGCCGACGTCCGTAGCCACCACGGGCTTCTCCATCGCCATGGCTTCGAGAATCGCGTTCGACATCCCCTCATCGTGCGACGACAAGACGAACACGTCGAATGCCGACAGCACTTCCGGAATGTCGCTGCGCCGCCCGAGCAACAGGAGATGCTTCGACAGACCCATGGCCCGCACGAGCTCCTGCAGCTGGCCGTCCAGGTTGATCTCGCCCACGACCACCGCGTGGAGCCGCGGATCCCTCTCCCGGACGCGGGCGATCGCGCGAATGAATTCCTCGACGCCCTTGCGCACGCGCATGCGGGTCACGATCCCCACGACGCGCGCGTCGTCCGGCAGACCCACACGCGCCCTGAAATTGTCGGGGGGCAGCGGCTGAAAGCGGTCGGTATCGACACCACTCGGGATGACGACCATTTTGTCGCGCGAGCAGCCTTCGTTGTCATGCACGAAGTCGCGCACGGCCTCGGCGTTGACCGCCACGAGATTGGCCAAGCCATTGCCGATCTTGGCACTGATGAGCTCAAAGCCGCGGCGCTCGTGACAGCCGCGTTTGCTGCACAGCACCGTCGGCACCCCGGCCAGCCGAGCGCTCACGGCGCCCACGAGGTTGGCCCGCAAGAGATAGTTGTGCACGATCTCCGGACGCCAGAGCCGGAGAGCGCGCCGCAATGCCGCGACGCGTGTGATCAAGCCCGCCCCCCGGAAGCTCAGGCCGGCACCGGGCGTCTCGACCGGCACCCCGATCTCGCGCACGCGATCCAACAGCGACCCCTCCCCCGACAGACAGTACAGCGCCGGCTCGAATCGGTCGCGGTCGAGCAGGCGCAACACCTGCAGCAGATGGGTCTGGCTCCCGCCGACCTCCATCGACTTGATGACGTAGGCGATTCGCATCCTGGCTCGCGTGTCACGACTGGAGTGATCGCTCATCCGTCTAATTGCCCAGTGCGACGGCTACCGCGCTGACGAGCTCGTCGACGGTCACCCGGCCGTCGCCGCTCACGTCGAAGTTCGAGCAGCTGCCCAATGGCGACTCGCCAAGGGTGATCATCGTACCCCGCACCAACTCGTCGACGGTCACTCGACCATCGCCGTTGCAGTCCCCGACCAGGGGCACGCAGTCGCCGACACAGCTACGCACCAACGCACCCACGTCGATCGCCGCGAGAACCGGGACCCCGTGATGATAGCCGATGTCGAGGCGGCCGCCATCGACCTGATCGTCCGTGCGCGTCCATGTCGTCTTCAAGCCAAAGCGCTGCGGCGTGCCCAAGCCCGCATCGACGCACGGGCTCGTCTGTGTCTGGCCGGCCTGCACCTGCGACAAGTAGGCCGGGGCCGCGTCCGGGTCTTCCACTTCACCGGGAGCAGCCGAGAGACCGACGAGTATTGGATCCACCTGCAGATCGCTGGGCGCCGGTTGCACCCCCTGATATCCATCCGCATTGCAGTTGTGCGAGAGCAAGAGGCCGGCAGCCGAACCAGCCCCGACGGCCAATCCGGCACCGATGTTGCCAGACAGAATGTTGTTGACGATTGCGGCCCCGGTCGACGCCACGGCGGCGGCGACTCCAATCGTGATTCCCCCCCCTGCGTTGGCAACGATCGTGTTCTGCATGACCGTCGCGTCGATGCTTGCCGCGCTATCCGTTCCGACGGCGACGCCGGCATTGCCATTCCCCGAAACCACGTTGTCGAAGACCAAGCCCCTCTGACCACCCGCCAGGAGCACCCCCGTTCCTGCGTTGTCGAAGACACGACACCCCACGAGTCGAAAATCATCGGCAGATGCGTCTACGGCGGCGCTGACGCTGCCCGTCATTCCGACGTCGGTAATCGACACTCCCCCGTTGTGCACGTCGAAGACGGAATCCCCACCGCTGGCATCAATCAGGGCCAAGCCCGGGCTGGCACCCTTGATCGCCACATCGGGGCCCGGTTGCAGATTGGACTCGTCATACACGCCGGGCGCGAGAAACACCTGATCGCCGGGATGGGCGAGCTCGAGTGCCTTGGCAATGGTCATGAGCGGAAGATCCAGCGTCATCCCGGAGTTGTCATCCGATCCTGTAGGGCTGACGTAGATCGTTTCTTCCGCCGGGTAGTGGAATCCGATGTCCAGCGTTCCTGAATCGGGAATACCGTCGGTCCGCGTCGATCGGTCACCAAGGCCCCCCGTCTCGGCGGTCATCCCGAGACCGTAGTCCACTCCGGGACGGTCGCGCGCCTGTCCGGCCGCAACCGAGCTGAGATGGAAGTCGTCGTCACGAAAACCCGATCCG
Organism: uncultured Binatia bacterium (SeqCode); assembly: GCA_964648215.1. Lineage (GTDB taxonomy): Bacteria > Desulfobacterota > Binatia > HRBIN30 > JACQVA1 > CAZYMF01. Next base: position 22,848 of record CAZYMF010000063.1, read on the forward strand.
CCGAGAATCCCATCGGGCCCGCTGGGATTGACGAACTGTGCCAGTATCGCCAGATCGCTGGGAGGCCGCGGCGTCCCGGTGCCGTACGCATCTGAATTGATGTTGTAGCCGGAGACGTATCCGGGCAGCGACAACTGGTACGTGGTGTTCGAGCCTATCTCGACCCCGTTGTAC